>JAAYZK010000350.1 GCA_012514895.1 Planctomycetota bacterium
CAGTTCTCCGGACGGTGCCCCTCCTGCCGTGGATGGTGGTTGCGGTGGTGGCCGTCTTCGCCACCTTGCTGTGGTTCGGCATACTCGCCGGTCGGATTCCCGACCGAAGGCTGAAAACGCTGACCCGCATCGTAATGGGGGGGTTCGGGGCCTACGTCCTCTGGCATGCGATCAAGCTGAATAGCATCTATCCCAACTCTGGGCTCTGGCCGTGGGACCGGGGGAGATACATCTACGCATGGATAGACTACAGACGGTACGGCATTACTTTCGAGACCACGATCGGCGTGGCACACTTGGTTTTCGCCATCGCCTTCCTCGTTCTGCTGCTCGCCTGCCGTCGGCGGTTCGCGGCCTGCGCCGAAGTTGCGGCCCGACGGTTCGGCCCGCAGCGGCCGTAGGGTGGGCAACTCGTTGCCCACGCGAATGCGGACCGGCCCGCCCTCGTTGGACGCACACGGCCCCGTGGGGGTTCCGCCGCGATCGCGTGGGCAGCCCCGCCTCCGGCTCGGCTGCGCCACCCTACGATTGGGGCCGCGACTGCTGCATTATCTCTGACGACCCGCTCAGTTCGCCGGATCCCACTGGACGTCGACGAAGCCGCCGAGGATCGGCTCGGCGGGTCTGCCGCGACGGGCGGCGTAGAGCAGGAGGTTCCGCATCAGCGCCAGCGCGCTGTCGGGGGCGTAGCCGCGAAGCTGGTGGCCCGTGTAGCCGACCAGGCCGGCGGTGAGATCCTCGGCGCTGAAGACGATGGCGGGCCAGTCGCCCACGATCACCGCCTCGAGGCGCGGCTCGACGTCGGCCGCCCCGCCGAGGCGCGAGGTCCGGCGGTAGCGGACGGCCTGGATGGGCCAGCCGTCCAGCCGGTAGATCTCCCCGTCGCCCGACAGGCGGCCGACCTTGGGATAGGCATCGTCCAGCAGCGTCAGCACTTCCCGCCGGGCCGCGTCGGCGAAGGCCTGGCGGCCCCCGGCGGCGTCGACCACCAGCAGCCCTCCGGCGTTGACGAACGCCCGCAGCGCGCGGCGATCCGCCTCGCTCAGCTCGAACGCCTCGGTGCCCGTCATCAGCGCGGCGGCGTACGTCTCGGCCGGCAGGGCGGCGATGGGGATCGGCTCGCTCAGCTCGACGCGCAGGGCGCACTGCCGGGCCATGTGCTCGACGAGGCGCCCGTAGGCGGCCGGTTCGGGCGCGGGGTTGCCCGCGTGGTCGAGCCTCGCCACGCGGACCGTCCGCTCGATCCGCGCGGGTTCCGCGCCGGCCGCATCCATGGCGTCGGCCTGGCGGCGGAATTCGCCCAGGTCGGTGGCGTGGAAGTACAGGTTCGCCGCGAGCTGGAAGGCATCGGCCCGCCGGTCGGCCTGGCGCAGGTGCCAGGCCTTGGACAGGTCCGCCGGCGAATGGACCGCCAGCAGGCGCACCCCGTTGGAGATGCCGTGCAGCTTCATGGGCGCCTCCAGCGGCCGGTGGGCACTGAACAGCGGGTGGTCCGGGGCGATCGGTTCGATGGGCCGGTCGGGGAACATCCTGCGGTAGACCTTCAGCATCCCGACATTGAACGCCGCGCTGCTGCGGGCGGCGTCCGAGACGATCAACCCGCCCCCCAGCGCGTAGTCGCGCAGGCGGGCGATCTGCTCGTCGGTGAAGGCGGGCGCCGAGGCGCCGGAGATGTACAGCACGGGGGTCTGCCGCCAGAACGACGGGGGCGCGTCGATATCGAGCACCTGCCAGCGGAAGGGCCGTTCGAACCGCCGGCCCAGCCAGGCGGCCAGGTTGGCCAGGTCCCGCGGCCGCCCGTTCCACAGCCCGTCGTAGTGCAGCTTGCTGACCAGCACCGCCCGGCGTCCGGCGGCCAGGAAGGCCAGGGCGTAGGCCGTGTCGACGTCGTCGCCCCAGCCGCCGTCGGTCTGCTGGCGGCGGACCAGTTCGGCGGCGCCCTGGGCATACCAGTCGTGCCCGCCCAGGGCGCGGTGCCCGCCGGCGTCGCCGAGGCGCCCCAGCGCCCAGAGATACTCGCTGTAGTACTGCGGTCCGCGGCCGGGGTTCTCCCACGCGCTGAAGTGTTCGGTCAGCCAGTCCAGCCCGCGGTCGATGGGCGCCCAGTCGGCGCCGGCGTCGGGGCGGATCGTGTCGTCGCGGTGCAGTTCGTCGTAGCACTGCAGCAGGCTGACCACGCCGCAGGCCGTCATCGAGCCGTACGGGCTGCGCCGCGCCGTCGTGTACGACCAGCCGCCCCCGGCGGTCTGGGTCCGCCGCCAGTGCTCCTCGGCCCGCCGCCAGTAGGCCGCCGGCACGGCGGTCCCCCGTTGCGACGCCGTCCACACCGCCAGGTGGGCGGCCTGCGTGGAGGCGTTGTCCCACCGGCCGCCCCCGTCACGGCCGCCGCGCTCGCCGTACGCCCCGTCGGCCCCGGCCGCGCCGATGAGCCAGGCGGCGTCGCCGGCGATCGTCCGCTCGACGGCCGAGTCGGCGGGTTGGGCGGGAAGCTGGGCCAGGGCCAGGATGCGGAAGCTCCGCGCGAAGACGCTATCGGTTTCGATCTCGCACAGGCGGCGGATCGTGTCGGCCATCGGCGGGGCCTGCTCGTCCTGGCCCGCCGTCAGCAGGGCGTAGACGATCAGGGCGGTCCTGCCCGCCTCGTCGCGCCCCGGCACGCCGGACGCGTCGCCCGGCCAGCGGTCGCCGGCATGGCAGGCCCACAGGTACGCGGCGGCCCGGCCGATCGCCGCCTCGACGGCCGCCTCCGGCACCGCCGGCTGCGCCGCGGCCGCCGCGACGCACACCAGCAGGGCCCCCAGCACCCCGGCGGGGCGGCCGAAACCCCGAACAACGCCCGGACAAACGGGAGAGCAGGCGCCAAAACGGCCCGGCCCCGGTGTCTGGTGCTTCTGCGTCCTGACGTTCTGGATCTGTCTGGTGCTTCGAGCTTCGGGTTTCGGATTTCCGCCCAAGTGCCTCAAGGTTCAGACCGCAACTTCGTTCGCCAAGCGGACCGGAAACGTTCACGGCCTCCACAGCATCATAACGCGGGGGGTCTGGATCTCATCCAGGAGATTCGCGTCGATGGTCACGCCGGCGCCCTGCCGGGCTTTGGCGCCGAGCATCATCTGGGCGAGCGAATAACGGGGCTCGTAACGCACCACGTGGGGGTCGGACAGGGACGCCAGGCCCGCGGCGGCGTCGAGGGCGTCGCCGAGATAACCGATCTCGTCGACGAGCTTGCGGTCCTTGGCCTCCTGGCCGACCCACACCCGCCCGTCGGCCAGGGCCGCGACCTCGTCGGCAGTCAGCATCGTCCGGCCCTCGGCGACGGCCTTGACGAACAGGTTCTGGATCGTGTCCAGCACGCCCTGGAACTCGGCGATGGCCGCCTCGGTGGGCCGTTCGAAGGGGTTGAGCGCCGCCTTGTAGTCCCTCGCCTGCGTCGAGCGCAGCACGATCATGTCCATGCCGATCCGTTCCATGGTGCCCACCAGGACGGGCATCTGGCTGATCACGCCGATCGAGCCGGTGATGGTGGTGGGCTCGGCGTAGATCGTGTCGGCCGGGGCCGAGAGGTAGTACCCGCCGCTGGCGGCGACCCCGCCCATGGAGACGACGACGGTCTTGTTGGCGGCCTTGAGCTTCTTCATGACCGTGTTCATCTCGTCGCTGGGCGCCACGGCCCCGCCGGGGCTGTCGACGCGGATGACGACCGCCTTGACGTTGCCGTCGTCGATCACCTGGCGGGCGAACTGGTCGAAGGTCCGGGCCTGCTCGTTGGTGATCAGCCCCGTCACGTCGAACAGGGCGACCGTCTCGGCACGGTTGCCCTCGGTGACGACGTGCGTGCGCATCGTCCCGCCCATCGACGCCGACAGCATCATCCCCATGTACAGGTTCGCCAGGATCGAGATGGCCAGCACGCTGGTCACCAACCCCACGAACAGCCGTCCGATCAGTGTGGCGCCCTTCGACTGGCGCATCTGGATCTGGATCGGCGGGATCGTCGGCGCGGGGGCCGGTGCGGGTTTGGCTTCGGGGATGTCGTTCATCGGGGTGTCCTCTGTAAGGGGCGCGGGGCCCGTGGTATTGCGTCCGTACGTACTCTATGTCTGTCGGCGAACAGCAGGCTGTAGACTGTAGGCTATAGACTGTAGGAACGGCAAAAGACACGGTTCCTGAACCTGCCGTTCACCGCCGGGATGTCCCCGGGGTCCACAGTCTGGAGCCTACGGTCTGCCGTTCTGGCCTTTCTCGCGTATCTGCTCCTGGGCCCGCTGCTTGGCGGCGCGGAGGCGGGCGGCCATGCCGCCGCCGGAGCTGTCGGCGGCGGGGGGCGCCGGCGGGCGGCGGACGGCTGGGGCGGCGGCATCGTCTTCCTCCTCGGCCGTCGCGGCGGGCCGCCGGGCTGCCTGGGCGTCCAGGGCGACGGCCACGGGGGACGGCTCGGCCGCCTTGCGGGCCGATCGCTGCCGGCGAAGACGACCCAAGGCCGCCGGGTCCGCCTGACGCCGACGCGCCGGCGTCAGCCAGCGCAGGACCGTCTCGGGCAGGACGAACCGGCGGACGACGATGTCGCTGAAGAACAGCACCATCGCCAGCGCCACCAGCGGCAGGGCGATCGGCGTGTACGTGAACACGTCGGCGCCGGTCGGAGCGAACAGGTCGTTCAGATCGGTCAGAACCCGCCCGCCGCTGATATGGGCCATCTCGGCCAGCGCGGCCCTGTCGGGCTCGCGCACGCGGTACTCCGGCGAGTAGCTCATGACGGCCCCGGTGGCGTCCACGGGGGTGCCCGCCCCGTCCACGAGGGTCACGATATAGGCGCCCACGCGGTCGGCCTGGAACTGCCCCTCGTAGCGGCCCGGGCCCACCAGGCGCAGGGGCGTCTGCTGGGGCGGCGTGTCGGGGTCGGAGCTGACGACCAGCGCCTCCAGCGCCAGGTCGTTCATCGGTTCGCCCGTCGGATCGATGGCGTCGGCGGTGATCGACCCCCGCTGGCCGTTCACCTGCACCCAGCCGGTCACCGGCGAGTCGAGGTTCGCGTTGCGCATCGCCCAGCGGACCACCTGCAGCCAGAACTTGGAGAAGCCTTCCCAACTCACCCACTGGCCGGCCCACTTGCCCCGGGCGTCCGAGGTCCAGGCGACGGTCTTGCCCAGCCCGTACTGCCACTTGGCCAGCAGCGGGTCGTCGGGGCGGGGCCCGTGCATCAGGAGGGTGGCGCGGCCCTTGAGCGTGGTGGCGACCTGCCCCCGCAGGCGGGGCAGCCCGCCCAGCCCGCGGCAGATGGGGTCGACGTCGCCGGAGGCGGCTACCGCGACCAGGGCCGGGGTGATCCCGTCCTTGGGCTCGATGAAGGCGTTGCGGGCCGCCAGGGCGACGTCGCGCACGAAGAGCGTGGGCAGCTTCCTGGGATCGTCGGTGAAGTAGACCCGCCCTTCGCCGGCCCGGGCGACCCGCTTGAGGAATCCGCTGTCGTTGCCGCTCTGGTCGCGCCCCAGGCCGATCACGCTGACCGTCACGCCGTGACGGCGGGCGTCGGTGACCATCTCGACGCACCCTTCCTGCTGCTCGCTGTCGTCGGCGTCGGCGAAAAGGATGATGTGCTTGCTGGAGGCCCGCGCCCGGGCCAGCTCATCCAGCGCCGCCTTCAGGGCCGTGTGGCAGTAGATCCCGCCCCCGCCGGGCTGGTTGGCCAGGACGTCGTCGACCAGCCGCTTCTGGGCCGGGGGGGTCATCGTCTGGATGGCGGGGTGCGTGATCCACTTGTAGTGCGTGTCGACCATGACGACCCCGGCCTCGTCGCGGTGGTCCAGCAGCCGGATCGCCGCGGCGGCGCCGTTGTTGGCCAGGTCCATCTTCGTGGTCGAGCCCGCCACGGGCATGCCCATCGAGCCGGACTGGTCGATGGCGATCGCCAGGGCCAGCGACGCGCGTTCGATGTACCGCTCGGTGTCGCAACTGACCGGGGCGATGTCCTCGATGGGCGTGTGGCTGTAGCCGCCGGGCCCGAAGCTGCGTTCCCCGCCTATCCAGACCAGCCCGCCGCCGGCGCGAACCCACTGGCGGGCCAGCTCCATCTGCGGCGCGCCCAGGGCGTCGGCGGGCACGTCGGAGAGGATGACGCAGTCGTGGTAGTTGAACTCGAGCATGCTGGCCGGGAAGCCCTCGGGCCCGACCTGCCTGACGGCCACCTCGGCGCCCCGCAGGGCCTCGTAGAGGTTGGCCCCCTGGCGCCCCTCGGGGGAGCCATCCACGATCAGAACGCTGGGCTTGCCCATCACCCGCACCAGGGCGGTCGAGCGGTTGTTGGCCTCGGCGGGATCGCCGCCGGCGGCGTCGACGACGACCTCGTAGTCGTAGAACCCCCCCTGGCCGATCCGCTCGACGGACACGGGCACCAGGTTGGCCCCGGCCTTGAGGCGGACGGTCTTGTCGGGCTGGCCGGGATCGGCCGACAGGTCGACGATCTGCCCGCGGCGGGTCAGCGACAGGCGGACCGTCCGGTCGCGGTCGCTGTGGATGACGGCGCTGACGGTGAAGGGCTGGTCGGCCTGGACCTGCGGCTCGGCCAGCAGGCGCTCGACGCGGACGTCCCCGGCCGTGGCGCCGCCCAGGACGAACACGTCGACGGGCACGCCGGCCTGGCGGGCCATCGCGGCGGCGGCCATGGCGGTCGATTCGGCGACGGTGTCATTGCCGTCGGTGAGCAGGACGATGCGGTTGGCGGCGTCGGGCGGGGCGATCGAAAGGGCCAGGCGGACCGCCTGGCCGATGTCGGTGAAGTCGCGGGCGAACTCGCCCTGGGCGTCCGGCAGCGACCGGATCCCGCTGGGCAACTGCCGCAGCACGCTGCGCCCGCCGAAGTCCACCACGGCCGTCTGCCGGTCGGGCTCCAGGGCCCGCAGGGTCATTCTCAGCGACTGCTGGGCCTGCTGGCGCTGGGAGGGATCGACCGACTTGGACTGGTCGACCAGCACCGTCACGCAGAGCTTGTCGCTGCGGCGGACGAGCCTGGCCTGGGCGACGGCCAGGACCAGGGCGGCCACCGCCGCCACCCGCAGCGCCGTCGCCAGAACGCGCCTCCACCGCGGCGCCGCGGTGCGCGTGGCGATCGCCAGCCATACCGCCGGCGCGATCAGCCCCAGGCCCAGCAGGGCCCAGGGATGAAGCACGTCCACGGACAGCGGGTTCAGCCCCAGGATGCCACAGGATCCGTGCGCCCACATAGACGTAAGCTATTGTAACCCAGGGGGGGGCGTCATGGACAGCATGGACTGAACGGACGAAATGAACGGACGGGCCAGGCAAAGCCCGGCCCGTTCATGCCGTCCGTGGGGGGCGCACCCGAAGGCAGAGCCTCCGTCGAGGCGTCAGCCGCCTCAAGCGGCCCGTTCGACCGCTCAACTGCCCTTGGGGCGTCCGCGGCCGCGGGAGAGATTCATTCCGACCTTCTTCTCGATCCGCTTGATGAAGGCCGGCGCGCCGGCGGGCTTGCCGGTCCGCATCCGCATGGCCAGCCACTCGGCCCGCTGGGGATCGAGGGGGGTGTCGTGGAAGGCGGCCCAGTTCCTGACCTGGCCGGTGATGGCCGGGTGGTCGGTCAGCAGGTCGGCGCCCTCGGCCTTGTCGGCGTGGCCGTTCCGCGCCGCGGCGCTGCTGAAGGCGTACTCGGTCGCCGACTTGGCCGACCCCTCGGCGACGGGGCGGGTCTCGACGAACTTGATCGCCTCCAGGGCCGTCGCGTCATCCAGCGGACAACTGGCGAACCGCCGCGGAGTGACCTCGCCCTTGAAGCCGTTGGCATGCAGATACCGCGCGAAACGCGTCTGGGTTACACGCATGAACGAACTCAGCGCCTCGGCGCTGGGCGGGATGATCACGAAGTACGCCTGCTTGCTCAGCAGCGCATAGGCGAGAATCTTCACCTTGTAGATCTCCGCGCACGTCGCGAGGATCTCGGTGAAAGCCGCTCTGCGCTTGGTCGAGTTGAAGAGGGGACGTTCGCCGCCCTGGCACACCAGGTGGGCTTTTCCGGGAATAACAATTCTTGCAATTCTTGCCATAGCGGCATGACCCTAGCGATCAGAGGTGTTCTCGTCAAGTCTTTTGCTACGTCTTTTTGCTATAGCGAAATGGTGCTTTTTCCTATCGGCCCGCCGCACAGCGTTCTGTCACACTAATTATAGCGCCGGACCGACCGGTCCCCTCACGACCACGCCTCGCCGCCATCGGCCATGCTGACACTCATGACGCGCGGCGGCCCGCCCGACGGGCGCCGGGGGGCCTCCTGGAGGTGCTGGAATTTGACGACCGCCTCATCGGGGCTGTTCGCCTCGATCTCGGTCATCAACTGCTGGGAACTCTGCTGGTAACGGATGCGGTAGCGCATGACGCGGTTCCTCCTGCTGACCGGACCGTACGATACGACACGGGCGGGATGCAAAACGCGCCGCCTTGTGCCGTCGCACGGAGGCCGGGCGGGGCAGGAGAAACCCTGGACACGACGGCATGGACGCCATGGACAGTACGGACCTGTGCGGGACACGGATCCGCCAGGCGCCGCCGGCCCGTTCAGCCCATTCAACTCCCGCGGAGGTAAGCCACAATGCCCTCGGCGATGGCGCCGGCCAATTGGCGGCGGTAGGCCGTCGTGGAGAGGCGGGCGGCTTCGGCGGGGTGGGTGAGATAGCCCAGTTCGACCAGGACGGCCGGCATGCGCGTGTTCACCAGCACGCGGAACCTCTGGTTGTCCCGGATGCCCCGGAACGTTCCGACGTGGGGCTCCATGGCGCGGGTGATGCTGTTGGCCAGTTGGGCCGTCTGGGGCGAGGCGCCGGGGGCGATGTAGAGCGTGAAGCCGTCGATGGCCTTGCTGGGATGGGAATCGGCGTGGACCGAGACGAACAGGTCGGCCCTGGCGTCGTTGGCGATGGCGACCCGGTCGTCGAGCTCCACGAAGGTGTCGTCGCTTCGCGTGAGGATCAGCCGCACGCCGTAGGGCCGCAGGGCGTCGGCGATGTGATGGACCGTGTCCATCACCACGATCTTCTCCGGCGGCCCCCATTCGTTGGGAGCGCCGGGGTCGTCGCCGCCGTGGCCGGCGTCCAGGACAACGACGGCGGTGCGCTGGACCGGGCGCACCGGCCGGGCGGGGGGCAGGGGGTCCACCTGCACCAGCGCCGGCTGCGGCCGCCGCACCGGGCCGAGCTGGCGGGCGATCCGTTCGGCCAGGGCGGGCTTCACCCATAACTGGCTATCCTGTCGAACAATACCGTTGCCAGGGTCCAGCGGATGGCCGTCCACCAGCACCGAGGGATTTGGCGGACCCATGATCAACAGCGAACGGCCGTAGCCGCGCAGGTCGATCGTGAAGGCGTTGGCCCGATGCAGGTTCAGTCCCAGCCGTCCCGCCAGAACGTC
The DNA here is from genome assembly GCA_012514895.1 of Planctomycetota bacterium. Classification (GTDB taxonomy): domain Bacteria; phylum Planctomycetota; class Phycisphaerae; order SM23-33; family FEN-1343; genus JAAYZK01. The sequence goes on from JAAYZK010000350.1 coordinate 9,412, forward strand.
AGCGGCCAGGGGCTCGGCGGGCGAGATGTACGTGCGGGTGGTCGGCTGGGCCGGCGGACAACCGGTGATCGCCGGGACGACGGCCGCCAGAAGGAGCGCCGCCGCCAGCCGTACCCGGGGCGCGACGGGGCGGAAGGATCGGGCGGGGGAACAGACGTGAGCGGTGTTCACGACGGCATCGGCCTCCACAACGGTGCTTTGCATTCAGGACCCCCAGTGTATCATGCCGGCCGGCCGCAACCCATGATCTTTACGCGCAGGCGCCGCCGCCCCCATTCTCGGCGTTCGGCGGCACTGCACGAGAGTGAATCGCCTCCCGCCGGCGAACCGCAGGTTTGCCACGGGCCGCCCCGCCGGTAGAATGCCCGCGTGGAAAGACTGAACGACCATATCGACCCGGCGACCCTGGATCAGCTTCAACAGGCATTTACGCGCGTCACCGGGCTGACCGTGCGGATCTGCGACCGCAACGACGACGGCGGTGAGCTGGCGGCCTCCCGGGTGGGGCTGCCGGTGATCCGCAACGGGCAGGTGCTCGGCCGTCTGGTTCTGGAGACCCCGGGCGGCACGGCCCCGCCGCCGCAGGCCGAGATGCTCCTGCAGTTGCTGGGCGAATCGCTCAAGCTGCTGTGCGCCAAGCAGCAGCAGTTGACCGCCCGGGTCGAGGAACTGGCGACCCTCTACCGCCTGACGGCGATGTTCTCGGCCTATCAAGACCTGCTGGATCTGCTCAACACCGTCGTGCGGACCGTCGTGGAATTCATGGGCGTCAAGGCCTGCTCCCTGCGCCTGCTGGACCCGGAGACCGACGAGCTGACCATCGCCGCGGTGGCGAACCTCTCGGCCGATTACCTCGGCAAGGGCAAGGTCCTGCTGCGCGACAGCATTCTCGATACCGAGGCGATGACGCACGGGCGGATCGTCTACGTCGAGGATGAGCGGACCGACCCGCGGGTCCTGTTCCCTCAGCAGGTCCGCCGGGAGGGGATCGTCAGCGCCCTGATCGTGCCAATCCGCTATAAATGGCTTTCGTTGGGGGCCTTGCGTGTCTACACGGGCGAGGTCTACCGCTTCAGCGACTACGAGATCGCGCTGGTCCGCGCGATCGCCGACCAGGCCGCCGCCGCGATCGTCAACGCGCGGCTGCACGAGGACCGGATGGCGGCCGAGGCGATGCGGCGGCAGATCCGGCTGGCCGGGGAGGTCCAGCGCCGCATGGTGCCTGCCGAACCGCCCAGGTACCCGGGGGTCGACATCGGGGCGGCGTACGTGCCCAGCCTGGAGCTGAGCGGGGACTTCTACGACTTCATCGCCCTGCCCAACGGCAACCTGGGCGTCGCCCTGTGCGACGTCATGGGCAAGGGCGTGCCGGCCGCCCTGATGACCGCGTCGCTGCGGGCGAGCCTGCGGGCGCACGCCGACGACCTGTACGACCTGGGCGACATCCTTCAGCGGGTCAACCGCGGGCTGTGCAACGACACGCTGGATGAGTCGTTCGCCACGCTGTTCTACGGGGTGCTCAACACCGCCCGGATGGAACTGACGTACGGCAACGCCGGCCACGAGCCGCCGGTGCTGCTGCGCGACGGGACCGCCACGCCGCTGACGGGCGGGGGGTTGGTGCTGGGGATCGACCGCGACCAGGTGTACGGCAAGAGCATCGTCCAGTTGAAGCGCGGGGACGTGCTGTTCTGCGCCACTGACGGGCTCATCGAGGCGATGAACTTCCGCGAAGAGCAGTTCGGCCGCCAGCGCACCTGCCAGTCGGCCCTGACGGCGATCGCCAACGGCGCCGACGCCAACAGCATCTGCCGCCACGTCCTGTGGGAGATGCGCCGCTTCGCCGGGCTGCATGAACGGGGAGACGACGTCACGCTGCTGGCGGTGCGCATCGTCTGACGCGAAGCACGCTCCAGCCTCCGGCCTTGCCTTTGGGCCGGCGGCGCAGACAATGGCCAGTCCTGTATTACGACAACCGATCGTTCCCCGTACGGAAGGAATCCAATGTCCCCGACGCACGAGATGACTGTTCCGTCGCCCGAGCTGGCCGGCAAGATCGCCAACACGATCCGCTTCCTGTCCGCCGACGGCGTGCAGGCGGCCAAGAGCGGCCACCCGGGCATGCCGATGGGCTGCGCCGACATCGCCACGGTCCTGTGGACCCGCTTCGTCCGCCTCGACCCGGCCGACCCGATGTGGTTCAACCGCGACCGCGTGGTCCTCTCGGCCGGGCACGGGTCGATGCTGCTGTACTCGATGCTGCACTTCTGCGGGTTCCTCACGAAGGCCGACCTGCAGCAGTTCCGCCAGTTCGCCAGCCGCACGCCCGGCCACCCCGAGTACGGGGACGTCCCCGGGGTGGACGTGACCGCCGGGCCCCTGGCCGCCGGCTTCGCCTCCGCCGTCGGCATGGCCCTGGCCGAGGCCATGCTCGCCGAACGCTACAACACCGACGCCCACAAGGTCGTCGACCACTACACCTACGTCATCATGGGCGACGGCTGCCAGATGGAGGGGCTGTCCAACGAGGCCGCCTCCCTGGCCGGCCACCTCAAGCTCGGCAAGCTCATCGCGCTGTACGATGACAACGAGATCTCCATCGAGGGCTCGACCGACCTGGCCTTCACCGAGAACGTCAACGCCCGCTATGAGGCGCTCGGCTGGCACGTGCAGGACATCGACGGCCACGACCACGAGGCCATCGCCGCCGCCATCCAGGCCGCCCAGGCCGTGACCGACAAGCCCAGCCTGATCGTCGCCCACACCACCATCGGCCGGGGCGCCCCGACGCTGGCCGGCAGCGCCAAGGTGCACGGCGAGCCCCTCGGGGAGGCGGAACTCACCGCCGCCAAGGCCGCGATCGGCTGGCCCGCCGAGTCGTTCCACGTGCCCGCCGACGTCGAAACGCTCTTCGCCGGGCGGCGCAAGCAGTGGGCCGCCATGCGCAAGGCGTGGGACAGGACGTTCGGCGCCTACCTCGCTGCCGAAGCCGAGCGCGGCGCCGAGCTGGCCCGCCTGATCGCCGGCAGGCTGCCGGACGGCTGGGAACAGGCCCGCCCGACGTTCACCCCCGCCGACACGATGGCCACCCGCGCCTCGGGCGGCAAGGTCCTCAACGCCTTCGCCGCCGTCGTCGACAGCCTCGCCGGCGGCTCGGCCGACCTCGAGCCGTCCAACAAGACCCTCGTCACCAAGGGCAAGTACGCCACCTGGATCGCCCCCGGCCGCTACGCCGGGCGGAACATCCACTTCGGCGTCCGCGAGCACGCCATGGGCCACGTCGCCAACGGCCTGGCCCTGCACGGCCTGCGGCCGTACTGCGCGACGTTCATGGTCTTCCACGACTACATGCGCCCCGCCCTGCGCCTGGCGGCGCTGATGCACCTGCCGACCGTGTTCATCTACACCCACGACTCCATCTTCGTCGGCGAAGACGGCCCCACGCACCAGCCCATCGAGCACCACGCCGCCATCCGGGCCATCCCCCGCATCGAGCTGCTGCGCCCCTGCGACGCCAACGAGGTCGCCTACGCCTGGCAGCATGCCCTCGCCCGCGCCGACGGCCCGACCTGCCTGTCGCTGACCCGCCAGAACCTCCCGACCCTCGATCGCACGAAGTACGGAGCGGCCGAGGGCGTCCTGAAAGGCGGGTACATCCTCGACGACGAAGCCGGCGCCGACCTCGTCCTCATCGCCAGCGGCTCGGAAGTCCACCTGGCGATCGATGCGGCCGCACTCCTGCGCAAGAAGGGCCGCAAGCTCCGCATCGTCTCGATGCCCGGCCTGAAGCTCTTCGCTGCCCAGCCGAAGGCCTACCGCGACACCGTCCTCCCGCCGGCCCTGACCCGGCGGGTGGTCCTCGAAGCGGGGATCGTCCAGGGCTGGGAAGGCCTGCTCGGCGGCGAGGGGCTGTTCATCGGCCTGGACGACTTCGGCGCCTCGGGCCCCATGGCGGTCCTGGCCGAGCAGTTCGGCCTGACCGCCCCGAAGGTGGTCCAGCGGATCGAAAAAGCGGGGCTGTAGGAGAGGCGTCTCTCCCCCAGCCCCCCAATGGGCGGCGTCCTCCCCGCAGGGTCGGCCGCAGCGCGCACGGGCACTGTGTTGCGCCTGCCCGCGGGCACCCGGCCCGCGGCTTTCCGCTACGGCCGGTAGCGGTCCCTGGGCTTCTTCGGCCGCGTGCCGCGCGGACGCTTGCCGGGGGCGGTGACGCGGACTTCGGCGGCGGCTTCCTGCTCCTCGCGCTCGCGGATGTGCTTGCGGATGACGGCCGACTCCACGACGCCGTACGCGGTGGAGGCCATGATGTAGAGCGTCAGGCCCGAGGGGGCGTTGTAGAAGATCAGCAGCATGAAGATGCTCATGAAGTACATCATGATCTTCTGCTGCTGCTCCTGCTCCTTGCTGGCGCCGGCGGGGCCGGCCTGCATGGGCATGAGCTTCTGCTGGAGGAACATGAACACCGCCAGCAGCAGCGGCAGGAGATTCAGGCCGGTGACGGGCCCCATCATCCGGCCCAGCAGCGGAATCGTGAACGGCTCGGCGAGATGGAGGACCGTGTCGGGCCCGGCGAGGTTGGTGATCCAGAACGGCAGCAGCCCCTCGTGGCGCAGGGCGACCGAGGCGTTCAACCCGGCCCACAGGGCGATCCAGATGGGCATCTGCAGCAGCATCGGCAGGCAGCCCAGGAAGGGCGAGAAGCCCGTCTGGCGCATGAAGTCCATCATGGCCTTCTGCTGGCCTTCCTTGTCGTCCTTGTACTTCTCCTGGATCGCCTGCATCTGCGGCTGAAGCTTGCGCATCTTCAACATGCTCACCTGCGACCGCTTGGTGATCGGGTGCAGCGCCAGGCGGATGACCAGCACCAGCAGGATGATCATCAGGCCGTAGTTGTGCAGCAGGCTGCCGCCGGCGGCGATCAGCCACATCACGCCCCGGGCCAGCGGGTCGACCAGGCACCACTGGCAGCTCTGGAAGGTGATCGCCGTGCCGTAGTTCAGCATCGCGTGGAGCGGCGCGGCCTCGAGGACCTCACCGTCCTTGGGGCCGACGAACACGTCGTAGCTGAACTTCAGGGACGTGCTGGAAGCGCCCTGCGTGGCCTGGGTCGCCGGCTCGGCCGCGCCCTCGGCGGGCGACGGCGCGACGGTCTGCGGCCTGGTCTGAACCAGGACCAGTTGGGCCGCGCCCTCGCCGGTGCCGACCATCTGGGTGTGGAAGTCGTACGTGGTCTGAGCGGGCGGCACGACGAGGTCGGCGGGCGTGACGGCGGCCTGGAGGTTCGTCGGGTCGATCCCGTCGGGGATGGGGTACATCAGCGACGCGAAGAACTTGTTGGCGATCCCGGCCCACACGACGGGGTCGCCGTCGGGGGCGTTGGTGCCGAGGGGCTGGCGCTGGGCGGCGGTGAGCGACTTGGTGCGGAGGGTCTTGCCGTTCTTGGGCAGGCTCACCTCCCCCTTGCCGGCCATGTAGTTGGCGACGATGACCTCGCGCTGGTCGCCGCGGACATCCTCCAGGGGGATGCCCGTCGGGCCGTTCTGGATGATCGCCAGGTCCCTGGCGGCGCCGGAGTGGTTCTCCACCTCCACCGTCATGCGGAAGCTGTAGCTGCCGGGGCGGACCTCGTAGGTCTTGATGAGCGTGTAGGCCAGCGTGTCGGTGGCGGGGTCGTAGAGGTTCAGGCGGAACCGGGTCCGCTGCACGCCATCCTCGGCCTCGGGCAGTTCGGTGGGCTCCCAGCCGAAATGGAACAGCTCCCCGTTGTCATCGGCGCCCTGGAGCCTGTACTTCGGGCTCATCCGCGTGTCGATCCGCTGCAGCGGCCCGCCGGCTTCCTCCGCGACCAGCAGGTCCGACGTGCTGAACGGCAGGACGGCCTGGCCGTCGGCGCCGGCGACGGGGCTGAGGACGGCGTAGCTCCATTCCTCGAGCTGCTCGGGGGTCTTGTTCTCGGTGCGCTTCTGCTGGACGGTATAGTAGTACCCCGCCAGGCGGGCGTAGCGGACCGACGCGCCGCGGGGATCCAGCGTGAGCTGGAAGCGGTAGGGGCTCTGGGGATCGACCGACCCGAGGGTGTACGCCGGCACCTTGTCCGCGGCGATCTGCTCGGGGGAGAGGCGCATCCCGCCATAGCCCCAGCCGGTGGTTTCGGGAATCTGCGGCGTCGGTTCCGGCTGCGGCGGCCGGCGGTCTCCGAAGAAGCGCGGCACGACCAGGAGGAACAGCAGGAGGGTCAGAAGCAGCCAGAGCAGTTGTTTTCTATCCACCTAGTAATCCTTCGAAGCTGACCCTGCCGGTGAGCAGGTGACCAGGTGAACTGCTCCTGGCTTTCAGTGCATGCCTTCCTGCCGGGAAGGTTCTGCCGTTTCTCTTGGTCATCTGCCCAGCAGCCCATCGCCTTGGGCCCTGTGAGCCAGGGGCGATGCGCTACCGTCCTTCCTGGAGGCGCGTGCCCAGATAGTCTTCCAGTTCGCTGATCGCGTTGATCTTCTCGACGACGGCGTCGATGTCGTAGGGCACGCGGACGAAGGTGACCTTCTCGTCGTCCACGATGCCGTAGCTGGCCCGGCTGTCCCGATCGCGGGGCTGGCCGACCGAGCCGACGTTGATCAGCGACTTGTAGTTGGCGCTGAGTTCGTATTCCCCGTCCAGCTCGTCGGGGCCGTAGAAATCCGGCGTATCGAAGAAGACGCCCGGCACGTGCGTGTGGCCGACGAAGCACACCTTGCCGAACCGCTCGAAGAGACTGTGAATCTTGGCGGGGTTGGTGTAGACGTCGTCGGGAAACACGTATTCGTTGATCGGCTTGCGGGGCGAGCCGTGCACGAAGGCGATCTCCGAGAGCCGTTCGTTGTCGGTGGTGACGACGAGGCGGAGCTTCATCGCTCCCAGGTAGGCCCAGCGCCGGTTGCGCCTGGCCTCGTCGCCTTCGGCGGCGAGGGCCGAGCGGGTCCAGAAACAGGCGGCCTCGGCGCCGACGTTGAAGCTGTAAGGCTCGTAAAGCACGCCGTAGTCATGATTTCCCATCAGACAGGCGGCGCAGCGCTCCATGACCAGGTCCAGGCACTCGGCCGGCTGGGGCCCATAGCCGACGACGTCGCCCAGGCAGACGATGTGCTTGATCTGCCGCTCATCGATGTCGGCCAGGACCGCCTGCAGCGCGTCGAGGTTGCCGTGTATGTCACTGATGACGGCAAACGGTCTGTCAAGCTGTTCGGCCATGACCTGCCTTTGTCACTGGGAGCCTGCCTGGGCCTGCGAACGTGTTCGCCGACGCCACATGCTATGACCTGAGCGGTGGCGATGTCAACGACCATCGTCGCGACCGGCCCGGCCGGGCCGCAACTTCGGTCCGCTGATCAACTAAAGCCGTCCCTTGAAAGACACGATAGGGACAACTGGATGGCACTGCCCAATGTGCGCATCACTCGGGTCCTTGGAAGGTGGCATGAGTACGGAAACCGCAACAGCACTGCGTGACCCCTCGTCGAAATGCGGCGATCCAGCCGATCGACTCCGGGCATTCGTGGAAGATGACTACAGCCCCCCGATTCCTCCAGTCGTCCTGCTGAGACTGATGGAACTCGGTCGCGATCTCGACGCCGGGCCGGGTCAGTACGTCGAGGTGATCTCAACAAGCAACTCTTTGGCCGCAAAAGTCTTGTCGTCGGTGAACAGTTCATGGTTCGGCGTCCGCCAGCCGGTGAAGCGGCTCGTGCAGGCGGTGAATCTGCTGGGGATGGTCTCCGTGCGGATCCTGGCGATCACGCACTGCCTGGCGGCGATCCACGAACGGATCCGCCTGCCGGACCGGCTGGTGACCCAGTGCTGGCAGGCCAGCGTCATCAAGGCCGAGGCCGCCAAGTACCTTGCCGAGCGGACCGATGAGTCCATCGCCGACGAGGCGTTCCTGGTGGGGCTCATGCAGGACATGCTCGTGCCGCTGATGCGCCACCTGAAGCCGGAACTGTACGAAGCCCGTCCCGATCAGCCGGCGCCGAAGCTCCAGACGCTGTGTCTGCGGGAGATCGAATGCTTCGGCATGGACCATGGGCAGGCAGCGTCGCGCCTGGCGGCGCGGATGGGGCTGCCGGCCTCGCTGGGCGAACTGATGGCCATCCACCACGACGCCACGGCACTGCTGAAACTGGGAGGCAACGCGGCCGTGGCCGACGCGACCCGCTTCGCGGGGCTGTTCCCCCACGTCTGCACCACCTGGGCGCCTTCCGAAGCCTCAGAAGCCGCTCGACTTATCGAACAGCACCCCGTGGGCATGGGCACCGTCGACGAGGCGATGACCGAGATCGGCGATCGCGCCCAGCGCCTGGCGTCCATGCTGCGTCCGATCGCCGAGGGCGATGCCGTCGACCTGCCGGCCCTGATGGCGGATGCGACCAAGGAGGTGGCCTGGACGACCGGATCGCTGCTCGGGCAGGTCCACTCGATGATGTCCAATGCCACGCAGGCCACCAGCCAGTTGTCGGCGGTGAACGCCGAGGCGATGCGCCTGCAGGAACAGACCAAGATCGACGCCCTGACCGGCGTGCTCAACCGGCTGGGGCTGGATCATACGGGCCCGGAGGAATGGCGGCGGCTGGCAGAGACGAACCAGAGCGTACTGCTGATGTTCGCCGACCTGGACGATTTCAAGAGCGTCAATGACGCCTACGGCCACGACAAGGGCGATGAGGCTCTGCAGCGCACAGCCGAGGCCCTGGCCGAAGCGTACGGCCCGACGGCGGTGGTGGGGCGCTACGGCGGCGACGAGTTCGTGGTGCTGCTGGGCGGCGTGCCCGACCAGCAGACGGCCCGCAAACTCGGCCGCAAGGTAGTCGAACTCCTGCGGCCCGGCATCACCACCCACGACGGCCGGACCATCTCCCTGGGCGTCAGCATCGGGGGGATCTGGTCTCCGGCCGTGCCCCGGGCGGCGGACTTCCACAAGATGCTCGCCATGGCCGACAGCCAGATGTACGAGGTCAAGGCCCAGGGCGACGAACACGTGATGATCAAGACGGTAGTCGGCTAACACCCTGAGGGGACCATGGACCAGTCAGTCGAACAGCGTGTAAATGTACGCGAAGCCTTGTACCGGGTGCTGGACAGCATCAAGCAGTTGCCCAGTCCCCCGGAGGTCTGCCTGGCGGTCACGCAGGCCACGGGCGATGAGGGGACGTCGCTGACGGACCTGCAGGAACTGGTCGCCAACGACATCGCCCTGTCCGGCCGCCTGATGCAGGTCGCCAACTCGGCCTTCTTCGGCGTCCGCCAACCGGTGACGAGCGTCCGGCGGGCGATCAGCCTGCTGGGGTTCGGCACCGTCCGTTCGCTGGCGCTGGGGTTCTTCTTCAACGAGGAGTTCGGCAAGCTCCGCCTGCCGGGGCTGCCTTACCCGGATCTGCCGCGCTACGCCCTGGCCAGCAGCGTTCTGGCCGAGGCGACCGCCAAGCGGTTCGAGCCCGACCTGGCGGCGGACGCCGGCTGCCTGGGCCTGTTGCACGAGAGCGGGGTGCTTGTCATGGCCCTGGCGTTCGGCACGCAGTACCGGCGGATGGTCGCGGCCCTGGCCGACGGACCCGACGCGCTGGAGCAGGCCGAGCGGGCTGCGTTCGGCGTCGACCACGTCCAGGCCGGCAAGCTGCTGCTGGAGAACTGGAAGCTCAGCGAAGCGTTCATCGAGGCGGCGGCCCACCACCACGCCCCCGCCCTGCCGCACAACATCCCTCCCGGCGCCGCGGGCCTGTGGCGGATCCTCCGCCTGGCCGTCGTTGCCGCGCTGCTGTTCTTCGACGACGACCCCGCCGGCACGGCTGCACAGACCCGCGACCTGGCCGGGACGCTCGTCGGAGCCGATCCGCAGGCGTTCACCGACGTGATCCGCACGGCCGTCGCCATGTATGAACAGCGGATGGCCGTCATCGGCGTCCCGACCGACGTCGTCGTCGCCGACACCCAGCGCGCCCTGGCCGCCGCCGACTGCCTCGCCGCTCCGGGCACCGCTGCCTGAGCAGGCTGTCAGAAGTGCTGTCAGGCTGGACCGCAGGCTATTGGACTTGCGGCCCCGTGCGGCGGAAATTCCAAGCACGAAACTCGAAATCCGAAACAGATCCCAAACGGCAAAACGGAACCGAAAAGCACCAGACGATGGGCTCAGCCGTTTGGCTGTTTGCCGTCTTTCCTGCCGTTTTGAGTTTGTTTCGGATTTCGTGCTTCGGATTTC
>JAAYZK010000351.1 GCA_012514895.1 Planctomycetota bacterium
GACCTGGACGACTTCGTCATCCTCAAGAATGCCTTCGGCGTCAGCGACGCCGGCGACTGCGATGGCGACAGCGACACCGACCTGGACGACTTCGTCATCCTCAAGAACAACTTCGGCACCACCGCTCCATAGCGGCTTGCGACGGCATTGACGGGAAGGCGGGCCCCGGCGGGGGGCCCGCCTTTTCTGCCGCGGACGCGCAGCTCCGCTGACCCGCGCGGGATGAGGCGCCGGGGTCCCGCCTCGATCGCGTCACCGAAATCTCGGCCGTTTCCTGTTGACGCTCAAAGCCGGTGAAGTATACTGTATTGTGGCTGTGCATTTCGCCGGAGGTGAAGGCGGGCAGCTCCCGCGGCATCTCTGCTGTAGCCTCTTTGACCGGGCGCGTTCGTCGGCGTTCGGTCGAGAGAACCACGTGCAGTACGTTCATCTCGCTTCATCAGACTTGGATTGAGGAGGTCGGCACATGAGCAAGCTTTCCCTTCTGGTCGTAGTCCTGCTGTCGGTATCCGCGGCGTCGGCGGCTGTCCTGGAGGATTTCGAGGGCGCCTACAGCGGGGCCGGAACGCTGGTGGTGGACCCGGAGAATCCCGCCAACACGGTTCTGCACCTGGCGGCGGCGGACGGGACGAACAACGCCGAGGTCTACCAGGTCGCCGCGCCGGAGGCGACCGGGGTGGTCACCATGCGAATCTATGACTTCGGCGCCAACACCATCAAGGAAGACTCCCACTACGGCCCGCGGTGGGGCGTTCTCGGTGACGGCGAACAGATGACCAGTTCCATGAACATCATGTACAGGAGCTGGATCAGCGGCTTCAAGGGATACGTGTATAACGCCGCCCAGGGGGTCCCGCCGACCCCCACAAGCACGCTCACCAGCCCCACCTGGGCGCCGGGCCTGTCTACGGCCGGCCGTTACGTGAAGGCCCTGGATGATATCGCCACCACCGGCGTGGACGAATCGCAGGGCGCGTGGGCCACGTGGACCTTCAAGGTGCCCGACGCCGCGACCGTGTTGGTCGGCGTCCAGGCCAATGACGTCGTGGACGCCAACGGCGTCTACACGTCCGGCCCGGTGCTGGTGACCGACGCGGGCCCCATCTCGCCGGTAGGCCAGTTGACCGGCATCTTCGTCTCGGCCGGCACCAACGACCCCCTGCCCATGGGCGACCTGAAGTTCGTGGGCGTGCTGGTGGATGACGTCACCTTCTCGCCGCTGACGCCCGCCAAGCCCGGCGACCTCGACGGCGACGGCGACGTGGACCTCGACGACTTCGTCATCCTGAAGAACAACTTCGGCGTCAGCGACGCCGGCGACTGCGACGGCGACGGCGACACCGACCTGGACGACTTCGTCATCCTGAAGAACAACTTCGGCACCGCGGCCTGACCCGCAGCGCCGGGCGGCCGGCTTGATCAAAAGGCGGGCCCTCGACGGGCCCGCCTTCTTCACGCGCCGGCCGCGCAAGGAGTGCAGGATTCCGGGCCGCCGATCGGCTGGCCACAGATGGATGTGCCTTCGTGCACGGAGCCGGTTGCGTTGCAGATCCTGAAGGCATGCGCCCAGGTTCGTCACGGCCCTTGCCCCGCCAGCGCCGCAGCGTCTCCAGGAGCTTGGCGTCGGTGAGCAACCGGCGGATGGTCTTGAGGTCAGGACTGTCATCCAGGCAGCCCCAGGCGAACAGGGGTTGGGTGGCGGCGACATCCATCCGTGTCTCCTGACAGCAGGCGCTCCATGCCGCCCGGCGGCGGCTTGTTCACCGGAACGATCGAGGTGACGATCGCCTGCGCCACCGCGGGCGCGACGATCCACTACACCACCGACGGCAGCCTGCCGACGCCGGCGTCGCCGACCTACGCCGCGCCGATCCCCGTGTCGACCACGACCACCGTGACGGCCCTGGCGGTCGCAGGCGGCCTGGGCGACAGTTCCCGCGCGTCCGAGACGTTCACGCTCCGCAGCGACCTGCTGCCGACGGCTGTCGCCGGGCCGGACCGCTACGTGATCGACACCGACGGCAACGGCTATGAATGGGTCGCGCTGGACGGCTCGGCTTCCACGCCCCGCACCGGCTACGCGATCACCAGCTACGTCTGGCGCGAGGGCCAGGCCCTCGTGGCCACCAGCGCCGTCCAGACCGTGCCGCTGGGCGCCGGAACGCATACGCTGACGCTGCAGGTCGCCGACAGCAGCGGCCAGACGTCCACCGACGACATCGTCATCACCGTCGGACCCGCCCTCACGCCCGGCGACGCCGACCGCGACGGCGACGTCGACCTCGACGACTTCGTCATCCTCAAGCGGAACTTCGGCGCTGCCCCCCTCGCCGACGATCGCGCCGACTTCGACGGCGACGGGGACGCGGACCTCGACGACTTCGTCATCCTCAAGCGGAACTTCGGGAGCTAGGCCGCAGCCCGGAGCCTGCCGTTCCTCACGTCTCGCGCCCGAGAATCCGGCGTGCGTTGGCCGACAGGAGGCGGCGTTTGTCGTCGTCGCCGATTCGGGCGGCGAGGACCTTGCCGAGCTGGTGGGCCATGTTCAGGAACAGCGCGTCGCTGCCCCAGAGGACCTTGTCGACGCCGGCGGCTTCGACGAGGCGTTCCACGTGGCCGCAGGGGGTGAGGCTCATGCACAGGTCGAGGTGGACGTTGGCGTGCTCGCGTGCGAGGCGGCCGTACGCGTCGATCGAGCCGGCGACGCCGCTGTGGGCGAGGATGAAGTTCGCGCGGGGGTAGGCGGTCGCCAGGCGGCGGACCTCCTCGAACTGCTCGGCCCGCGCCCAGGTGTGCAGCAGGACGGGCATGCGGCGCTCGTCGGCCATCGCCAGGGCGGGCGCGTAGGCGGGATCGGTGTAGCGGAAGCCCGTCGTGTCATGCAGCTTGACGCCCGCAAAGCCCGCGTCGAGGTACCGCTCGGCCTGGCGGCGGACGTCGTCGGCGCCGGAGGGCCACAGGACAAGGTAGCCGGCGATCCGCCCGGGGAAGGCCCGGATCGCATCGAGGACCTCGGCGTTGGCGTCGCTGGGGCCGGCATACATGCAGTGCGTGTGGCTGCAGACGCACGTCGCGACACCCAGCCGGTCCATCCCCGCCACCAGCGACGCGGGCGACAGATCGGGCACGCCGAACGGCGAGCGGCCCAGGTGGCCGTGCATGTCCACGATGTCCAGGTCATCGAGCCTCTCGCCGCGACGGCCGCGCTGAAGAAGGGTCGTCATGAGCGCACCTCCCCGATGAGCCGTTCCAGGTTGCCGGCGCCGATGAGCCGCTTCTGCTCGTCGGCGAGGTCGGCGTACATCAGTTGCGTGATCGCCATCATCCCCTCGGCGTCCGGAAAGCCGGTGCCGAACAGCAGGCGGTCGGCGCCGATGCGTGCGGCCAGGGACTCCAGGCCGCCATGGACGGTGAAATTGCTGCCGATGGAGAAGTAGACGTTCGCGAAGGCCGTCATCAGCGGCACGAGGGTCCGCATCTGGCGGTAGCCGGCGCCGGCGAGGATCAGGGGCAGATCGCCCCAGGCCGCCGCCAGGGCGGCGACCTGGGCGGTGGTCACGTGTTTCTGGTCGCACAGGACCGGCAGCCGACGCGCCGCCAGGGCCTCGAAGAGCACCGCGGCGCACCAGGGCTCCAGCGACCAGCCGTCCTTGTCCGGGCGGATGCAGACGGCCCGGGCGCCCGCCGCGACGGCGCAGGACGCCTGCTCGGCCTCGCCCGGCACGTCGCCCAGGGCCGCCGGCAGGACCACCGGGCAGGGCACGAGGCGGTTGTCCGCGGCGGCCGCGCGAAAGAGCGTCGCGTTGGAGCGGACGGCGTCGCCGTCCAGGTCGTCCGGCAGGGTCCGCACCAGGGCGCGGGCGATGTCCAGGCGGTCCATCTCCCCGGTCAGCGCCTCGACCGTCACAGCCTGCGTGCCCGGCTTGGCGCCGCCGAAGCCGGCCTGGACGTCGAAGAGGTTCACGTGCATGGTGGCTCCAGCGTGTGCTCCAGGATCGTGATCGTCCGCTCGCCCAGAAGGTACACCGAATCGTCCTGGACGACAATACCCTGAGCAGGCTGTCAGAAGTGCTGTCAGGCTGGACCGCGGGCTATTGGACTTGCGGCCCCGTGCGGCGGAAATCCCAAGCACGAAACTCGAAATCCGGAACAAATCCCAAACGGCGAAACGGAACCGAAAAGCACCAAACCCAGGGGCTCAGCCGTTTGGATGCTTGCCGTGTTTCCTGCTGTTTTGAGTTTGTTTCGGATTTCGTGCTTCGGATTTCGAACTTGCGGGTCGCGCCGCACGGCTCGATGCGCAGGAGCCATCGGCAAGCGCCCTGGGCTTCCGTCCGTCTGTGACGCAGCTTCTGACGACCCGCTCAGTGGTAGACGTACACCTGGTAGCGGTAGGTCAGCGTCCGCACCTCCTTGGGCGCCAGGTCGATCTCCCAGGTCAGTTCGTTGCGCTGGTTGACGCTGTAGACCCCGCCTTCCAGCAGCGTCAGCTCCGGTTCGGCGTCGGCCGTCTGCAGTTGGCCGCTGAATCGCCGGCGGATCACCATCGTCACGGGCCGGTCGCGGCGGTTGGTCAGCTCGACGGTGCCTTGGACAGCGATCTGCCGGAAGCGCTTGCCGCCCAGGAGGATGTAGTCGCGCGGGTCGTCGGCGTTCTCCTGCTCGCCGTGGCGCGCGGTGATGCTCAGGGCCTTGGTGATCCGCAGCGAGGTCCGCTGGCCCGGGTTCACCCACATCGACATCTGCTGGCCCAGGAACCGCCCGCCGGCGACCATCGTCGCCGCGGCGGTGGTCATGGGCATGGCGAAGGGATTCGTGAAGCGCACCGCGTCCCAGGGCTCGTCGTCGCCCAGCTCCGGGCGCTGTTGCCGCTGGTAATCCCTGTAGTGCGCCCCGTACTCGTCGCGCGTGTCCGGGATGTTCCACTCGACGATCCGTTCGTAGGGCGCGTCGGCGGCGGCGGTGTCCAGGTGCAGCGATTCGCCCTCGGCCAGGGTGATCCGGCCGATCGGCTGGTAGTGCAGGTCCGCCCGTTCACCGACCAGCGCGGCGGCGGCGGTATCGGATGGGCCGGACTCGCCGTGGTAGGCCATCTGGGTGGCGACGTTGGTCAGCAGCGGCCCGGCGGTCTGGAACCGCTGGTTGAGCTGCTGGAAGAACGCCGACCAGGTGGTGTCGGCGGCCAGGGGCGACAGGACGTGCGAAAAGACCATGCTGGGGAAGCCCGACACCAGCTCGACCTCGACGTCCTGGAGGTCCTCCAGCTCGTTGCGGATCACCGCCGACTGCCGCAGGCCCAGCCGCTGCGGATCGGTCAGGTCCACCTGGTACGCCGGC
>JAAYZK010000041.1 GCA_012514895.1 Planctomycetota bacterium
ACAGCAGGCCTGCCCGGCGGTAGCGGTCGAAGGTGGCGGAGAAGGCGTCCAGGGGGTCGAGGCCGAACCGACGGCGGAAGTCGGCCCGTCCGACACCCTCGGTCAGGCGCAGGGCGAGCATCAGGGTCTCGGCGGCGCGGGCGGCCCCGGTCAGCCTCTCGGCCGCAGCCTCAGGAACGTCGCCTTGGCGGATGTGGCGGAGGTAGACCTCCACATCGGCGACGTTCGTCGACCGCCGGCCGTCCAGGCAACTGGCGGCCGAAGGGCCGATACCGAGATAGCTCCTGTTATGCCAATAAGTTAAGTTGTGAAGGCACCGCTGTCCCCCCTTGGCCGCGTTGGAGATCTCGTAGTGCTCGAATCCCGCGGCCGCCAGCGCGTCGATGGCCAGTTCGTAGCAGTCCCGCTGCAGATCCTCATCCATGGCCGTCAGACGCCCCTCGTCGACGGCCCGGGCCAGGGGGGTGGCGTCGGGGTAGCTGAGGTTGTAGAAGCTGATGTGCGTTGCGGGCGAGGCGACGGCCTCCGCCAGCGAGGCGGCCCACGAGGCGAGCGACTGGCCCGGCGTGCCGTAAATCAAGTCCAAGGAAAGATTTGAAAACCCGGCTGCCGCCGCGCGGTTCAGAGCCTCTCGGGCCTGGGCCGCCGAGTGTGTACGGCCGAGCACCGCCAGTTCCCGGTCGTCGAAGCTCTGGACCCCCACGCTGAGGCGGTTGACGCCGGCGCGGGCGAGGATGGCCAGCATCTGGTCGGTCAGTGTGGTCGGATTGGCCTCGACGGTGAACTCGGCGCCGGCGGCCGTGTGGTCGGCAACGGCGGCGAGGACCCGCTGCAAGTCCTGCGGCGCCAGGGCCGTCGGCGTGCCCCCGCCGACGAACGCCGTCCGGGCCGGCCCGGCCAGGGCGCCGGCGCGCAAGTGCAGTTCGGCCACGAGGCCGTCGGCGATCCCCGCGGCCAGGTCTGCATCGGCCACGAGGGAGAAGAAGTCGCAGTAGGCGCAGCGGCGGCGGCAGACCGGCACGTGCACATACAGCGCCCCGCAGGGGTCGGCCGGCCCCGGTGCATTTTCGGGAAATGACTTGCTAGGGCGATCCATGACTTTAGAATACATGCTTGATGGGCTCCGGTTCGCAGGAAATCCGGGGCAGCGGTATACCCAACCTTTCGGTTCGCGAGGCCGCCATGCAAGTGACGCTGGTATACTTCAAGCCTGACGGGGGTCGCAAGGATATCGCCTTCGACAAGCCCAGCATCGTCATCGGGCGCAGGCCGGACTGCGATGTGCGCGTGCCGCAACTGGGGGTTTCCCGCCGGCATTGCGAGCTGGTGGTTCGCGGCGAGTCGCTGGTGGTGCGCGACCTGGGGTCCTCCAACGGCACGTACGTCAATGGCGCTCGGATCAGCGGGGAAGACGTCCTCGCGCCGGGGACCCGCCTGCAGGTGGGCCCGGTGCTCTTGACGGTTCAGATCGACGGCCGGCCCGCCGACGTCGCGGCGCCGCCGCCCGCCGCGGCCGCGAAGGCCGCCGCCAAAGCCTCGAAGGTCGCCGCCAAGGCGCCGTCCAAGGTCGAGGACGACCTGGACGCCGACGAGGAAGACATCTTCGCCCAGATGATGATGGATGACGACGACGAGGACGAGGATGACAACGACGACGACTCGATGGGCGCCCTGGAGATGCTCGAGGACGACCAGACCTGAAACCGGTCGTCCAGGCGGCTGTCGATTGAGCCGGCGCCGTGCACCCTGAGGCGCCGAGGGGGCAAGTCGTTCCGGCTTTTCGAGTCTCGATTTGGGGGTTTCGCTCGCCCCGGCAGGTCCGACGGCAGAGCGCTCTATCGCGCCACATCGGCCCCTGACCCGTACGTCCCGTTCATCAGAAACCCCCGCGCCGTCTCATAGACGCCGAACGCGAGGCGGTGCATGGGCTGGGCTTCGCCGCGTGCGGCCGTGTCCAGCGGCTGTTGTCGGCCGTCGGCGGTGCACTGCAGGAGCAGGGGGTCGCTGTGGGGCAGGAGCACCAGGGCCTCGTCGCCGCGCACCAGGGCCGTCGCGCGCTGCTGGCGCAGGAACGCCAGTCCCGGGTCGGTCGCCTCCAGGGCCAGCAGGTCGCGCCCGAAGGTCCCGTGCGAGAACTCCCCGCCCAGGAAACTCAGGAGGGTGGGCATCAGGTCCATCTGGCTGCACGGCGTGCCGACGCGTCGGGGCTCCAGGCCCTTCAGGGCCGGGCCGTACAGCAGGCAGGGCACGCGGTAGCCTTCGACGTCGACGAAGCGCCGGGGGTCGGGCGCCGGGGAGTGATCGGCGACAAAGACGAACAGCGTGTTGTCGAAGCCGTCGCTGTGCCGCATCTGCTCCATGAACCGTTCCATCGCCCAGTCGGCGTAGCGGAGGGTCCGGACGGGGGGGGCGGCCTGCCCGTCGCAGCCGCAGAGGGCGGCCGCGTCCGGCGGCAGTTCGTAGGGCCTGTGGTTCGTGGTCGTCAGGATGACGGCGAAGAAGGGCCCCTCGTCCGCGACGGCGTCGAGCCGCTCGGCGGCGACGTCGAAGAGCATATGGTCGCCGACGGCCCACGTGCTGCGCCACGCGTCGGCGGGCATGCCGTCGATGTCGACGACCTCCTGCACGCCCGCCTGGCGGAAGAACGTCTCCATGTCGTCGAACTCGGCGTTGCTGCCGCAGATGAACAGCGTCCGGTACCCCCGTTCGGCGAAGGCGTCGAACAGGCTGGGGAACGTCTGGCGGGCGCCCTGGCGTCGGAGGATCGATCGGCCGCCGATGTCGGGGAAGCCGCACAGCAAGGCCGCCAGGGCCCGGTTGGTCCGCGAGCCGGCGGCGTACATGTGCGTGAAGAACAGGCCCTGGTCGGCGAGGCTGTCGAAGAAGGGCGTACGGCTCGCTTCACGGCCCGGCGCCATCGCTCCGACGTGCCGGCCGGTGAAGCTCTCCATGATCACCAGGACGACGTTGGGGCGGCTCCGGGGCCGTCCGGTGCGGACGGTGCGCCACAGCGGGTTGGCGGCGTTGTCGGCGAAGGTGGTGTGGCCCTGTCGCAGGGCGTCCCGGAGGGCCGCCAGGCCCCCGTCGGGCCGGGGGTAAGGCTCCGCCCGCCCGCCCTCGGTGAGGTAGTCCATCACCGCGTAGCCGCTCGTGGACAGGGGGTTCTGGGCCAGTTCGATCACCAGGCTGTTCGAGCAGAAGTACGGGGAGGTCGCCGGGCGGCCGTTCAGCATCCTCGGCGCGAAGGTCCAGCCCAGCACGAGGACCAGGGCGGAGGCGGCGCCGATCGCCCGTCCCCACGCGGGGGTCCGCGGGGGCGCCGCGACCGGGCAGCAGAGGCTCGCCAGGCGCACCACGCCGATCACCAGGGCCACGATCCCCACCAGCAGACCCACCACGGGGTAGTGGCGCCACACGTGCGCGGCGATCTCCTTCTCGAACAGGTAGTCGGGCACCTGCCAGTTGATCCGGGACTCGTTGATCACGAAGAACAGCGTGTCCACGACGCAGATGCCCACCGTCACCATCACCACGGCCGCCAGATACCCCACGACGCCGCGCCGGTGCCAGCGGCGAGCGCACGGGCGGGCGGGGGCCAGGGTCAGCAGCAGGACCAGCGGCAGGGCCAGCCAGGCCAGCACGTGCAGGTCGTGGCGCAGCCCCGCGGCGAACAGGCGGACCATGTCGGCGGCCGCGACGGGCCCCAGGCGTTCCCGCCCCAGCAGGATGAGCACCCCGCGCTGGGCGGCGAACAGGACGATCATCGCCGCTGCCAGCAGCACGATCAGGCGCACCGGCGGGTGGCCCAGCCACCGCGCAAGCGGTCCGGGCCGGCCGGCGCCGTTGTCATCGTCTGGGAGGTTGGAGTCGCTGTCCCGCCCGCTTGGTCGTCGCACGTCGCCTGTGCCCATGCCTGATACCGCCTGATTCCGCTCGCACACTGTTCAATGGCTGCATTGTGTGCATCGCGGCCGGCATGGGCAAGGGCGTCGTGGGGCGTTACCAGCTTTCCTCGATGAGCTGCTGGAGCTTGGCGAGGGCCTGCTTCTCCAGTTGTCGCACGCGTTCGCGTGTCAGCCCGATCTGCTTGCCGACCTCCTTGAGCGTGCGCTGGGGGCCGTCGTAGCCGTCCAGGCCGTAGCGGAGGGTGAGGATGGTCTGTTCCCGTTCGTCGAGGTGGTGCAGGAGGTTACGGATGGCCTGGCGTGTCGCTTCGGCCATGCTGGCCGCTTCGGGGCCGGGGGTGGTGTCGTCGGTGAGCATCTCGCCGATGGCGGTGGATTCCTCGCCGGACATCTGCGTGGGCGAGTTGACGGCCGTCAGGGCTTGCTGGATGATGCCGGCCTTCTTGAGGGAGATGTCCAGTCGCTCGGCCATCTCCTCGATCGTGGCGGGGCGGCCCTGCTCGGTCTCGATCTGGCGAGCGGCGGCCCGCCAGCGGCTGATCTCCTCGACCATGTAGGCCGGGATGTGGATCGACTGGCCGGCGTTGATCATCGCCCGCTTGACGGCCTGCTTGATCCACCATGCGGCGTAGGTGCTGAACCGCACGCCGGCATCCGGGTCGAACTCCTCCACGGCCCGCATCAGACCGATGTTGCCTTCGGCGACCAGGTCCGAGAGGGTCATGCCGCGGTTGGAGTACTGCTTGGCGATGTTGACCACCAGGCGCAGATTGGCCTGGATCATCTCCTGGCGGGCGACGGGGTCCCCGTGCTCGCGGATCCGGCGGGCCAACTGTTTCTCCTGCTTGGCCGTCAGCAGGGGGGTATTGTTGATCTGCTTGAGGTACCAGCTGAGACCTGTGCCGGACATGCCGCACTCCTCACTGAGCCACACATGCGCTCCCGCCGGGCGGGGGGATCCTCCGCAAAGGATTGTCGGCAGGCGTGTAGGGTGGCTTGAGTAAGGGGAATGCCGGAGATGGGGGCCGGGACCATCCGGAAACCGGCGGCGACGGCCTCTGCCGCACCGCCGCGCCTGTCGGGCGCGCAAAGAAAGCGGCGCGACCGGCCGGGGGGCCGATCGCGCCGCGTGGTCCTGCGCCAGGTCAAGGCGGCGGAGCCTTACTTCCTGCGCTTGTCTTCGTCGTCGTCTTCGTCCTCCGGCTGTTCGACGGAGGTCTGGAGGACCAGGTCGTTGGCCATGCTGCCGAGCATGCCGCCCTCGGCCCCGAGGCCGCCGCGGCGTCGGACGGGCTGTTCGGGGGCGCCTTCATGGTCGCCCTCGGCGGCCCACTGGGCACGCTTGAGGGACAGGCCGATCTTGCGCTCCTCGATGTCGACGCGGAGGATCTTGACCTCGATCTCCTCGCCGGGCTTGACGACGTCCTGCGGGTTCTCGACCTTGTGGTCGGCCAGTTCGCTGACGTGCAGCAGGCCCTCGAGATCGGGTTCCAGTTCCACGAACACGCCGAAGTTGGTCAGCTTGGTGACCTTCCCGCGGACGATCTGGCCGGGCAGGTACCGCTCGGGGATCGCGCGGAGCCACGGGTCCTCGGTGAGCTGCTTGAGGCCCAGGGCCACCCGCATCTTCTCCTCGTCCACCGACAGGACGACGCACTGGAGCTCCTGGCCCTTCTTGAGCATCTCCGAGGGATGGCCGACCTTCTTGGTCCAGCTCAGGTCGCTGACGTGCAGCAGCCCGTCGATGCCTTCCTCGATCTCCACGAACGCGCCGTAGTTGGTGAGGTTGCGGACCTTGCCGGTGATGACCGTTCCCGGCGGGTACTTCTGCTTGACCAGGGTCCAGGGGTTGACCTCGGTCTGCTTCATGCCCAGGGAGATCTCCTGCTTGTCCTTGTTGACCTCCAGGACGACCACTTCGATCTCGTCCTCGACGTTGAGCAGTTCGCTGGGGTGGTTGATGCGGCGGGTCCAGCTCATCTCGGAGATGTGCACCAGCCCCTCGATGCCTTCTTCCAACTGGACGAACGCCCCGTAGGACATGATGTTGACCACCTTGCCCTTGACGCGGTTGTTGACCGGGTAGCGCTGCTCGATGTCCTCCCACGGGCTGGGCATCCGCTGCTTGAGGCCCAGGGCGATCTTCTCCTTGGCCCGGTCGATGTTGAGGATCATCACCTCGATGGTCTCGTCGATCTTGACGACCTCGGAGGGGTGGTTGATCCGGCCCCAGCTCATGTCGGTGATGTGCAGCAGACCGTCCACGCCGCCGAGGTCCACGAACGCGCCGAAGTCGGCGATGTTCTTGACCACGCCCTTGCGGACCTGGCCCACCTCGATCTCGGCCATGAGCTGCTCTTTGGCCTTCTGGCGGCGCTCCTCGATCAGCTTGCGGCGGGAGATGACGATGTTGCGGCGGTCCTCGTCGATCTTGAGGATCACCCCGTCGATCTCCTGGCCGATGAACGCCCCGATGTCCGGCGGACGGCGGATATCCACCTGGCTGGCCGGCAGGAAGACCGGCACGCCGATATCCACCAGCAACCCGCCCTTGATCTTGCGGGTGACCGTGCCGGTGACGGTGTCGCCCTCGGCGTTGTTCTTGATGATGCGTTCCCACCCGCGGATCCGGTCGGCTTTGCGCTTGCTCAGCAGCACCAGCCCTCCGTCGCCCTCGACCGCCTCCAGCAGCACTTCGATCCTGTCGCCGACGACGATGTCGTCGGGGCTGCGGAACTCCGAGGCGTCCACGACGCCCTCGCTCTTGAGCCCGACCTCGACCAGGACGTCATTGCCGATTTTGTTGACAATGCGGCCTTCGAGGATCGCGCCGGGCTGGAACTGCGTGACCGTCGAATCGATCATCTGGCCCATCGATTCGGGGTCGAAATCCACGCCCAGCGCTTCGTCCAACTGACTGGAAAGGTCTTCGTCGCTGAGCCCCAGGGAACGGATAAGATTCTGATCTACCATGTGTTCTCGAATGTCTTGCCTGTTCAGATCGCTTCGGGACCGGGATTCCTGATGCCGTCCTCACGTTCGGACGACCTCCCGGCGGCCGGACCGCCCGGCCCATGTCGCCTCCGCGTCCTGCGGAGGCACGAACGCACCACTTTAGGCTCTCCGCGCCTTGGCGACAAGGGCAATTCCTGCCAAAAAGCCTCGATCTGTCCGGGCTGGACGCCGCCTGCCGGCGGCGGTACACTCCGCGGCGATTGGGGCGTCCAGGGGGACAGCGAGGAGCGCCATGACCGGATACGTCGAGCAGCCCGCAAGGAGGATTCCCGTCCTGTCCCGTTTCGACACCGTCATCGTCGGCGGCGGCATCGGCGGCGTTGCGGCCGCCCTGGCCGCGGCCAGGACCGGGGCGAGCGTGGGCCTGGTCGAGAAGGCCGTCGCCCTCGGCGGGCTGGCTACGCTCGGCCACGTGGTGCTCTACATGCACCTGTGCGATGGGCGCGGCCGCCAGGTCGTCGGCGGGATCGGCGAGGAACTGATGCGCCTGTCGGTCGCCGACGGGTTCGGCGACGTGCCGCCGGCGTGGAAGGAGGGCGGCTGCCTGGCCGACCGCGCCGCTGACCGCCTGCACACGGTGTTCAACCCCGCGTTCTACGCCCTTGCACTGGAGGAGGTCCTGCTCAACGCCGGCGTGAGGCTCTACTTCGACGCCCGCTTCTGCGACGTGGCGAAGGACGCCGCCGGGGCGATCGACGCGGTGATCATCGAGAGCAAGTCCGGCCGCCAGGCCCTCCGCTGCCGGACCGTCATCGACGCCTCCGGCGACGCCGACGTCTGCGCCGCCGCCGGCGAGCCGACCGAGTCGCTGGACACCAACGGCTGGGCCGCGTGGTTCTACACCTGCGACGGCCGCTCGCTCGAACTGCACAAGCATCACGCGCCTTTCGACCGGTTCGGCGGCCCCGTCGCCGGCCGCAAGGGCTACCGCGGGGACGACCTCGAGTCCGTCACGCGCCACCTGGTCGACTCGCGGGAACAGGTCCGACGCCGCCTGGCCGACCTGCGGGCCGGGGGCGGGGCGACGCCCTTCGTGGCGATGATCCCCCAGTTGCCCGACCTCCGCATGACGCGGCGGCTGGTGGGGGTCTACGAGCTGACGCGGGCGGACGACCGCCGGGCGTTCGACGACGGGATCGGCCTGATCGGCGACTGGCGGGAAGCCGGGCCGGTCTGGTCCATTCCCTTCCGCAGCCTCCGGGCCGCGGCCACGCCGAACCTGCTGGCCGTCGGGAGGTGCCTCTCGGCCGATCGGACGGTGTGGGACGCCACGCGGGTCATCCCCGCCTGCGCCGTCACCGGCCAGGCCGCCGGCACCGCCGCCGCCCTCGCCGTCGCCGGCGCGGACGGCCGCTTCGACCGCCTGGACGCGGCGGCGCTGTGCGGGCGGCTGCGCGCCGACGGGGCGATGCTGGACGTCAGTCCAGCTTGATCCCCAGGTTCAGGAAGTAGAACGTGTCGAGCCGTTCGACGCCGGGCTGGGGCAGGCTGTCGTACTCGTTGCGGGCGCCCGCGCGGAGCTTGACGGTCCTGGTGTGGTTCAGGTCGATCTCCAGGGCGTTCTCCATGACCAGGCGGTAGTCGTCCACGGCGGCGAAAGTGGGGAACCAGGTGGTGCCGTGCACGAAGCGCAGGCGGTCGTTGATCTGCTTGAAGTACTCGACGCCGACCTCGGCGACGGCGTCGTCCATGCTGGTGCCGTCGTCGAAGGACTCGTGCTCGTAGCCGACGCCGGCACGGGTCTTGAGCTGGTGGCCTTCGCGGCGGAGGATGAAGTAGCCCAGGCCGCCAGTGACCGTGGTGCGCAGGTCGAGGTCCTCGAACTCGTCGAACTCCAGTTCCACGCCGCCGAAGGCGAACCAGCGGCCGGTGATGTCCACCTCGAGGCCGGCACCGCCAAGGGCCTCGTTGACGGAGCGTTCACCGTCGTCCTGGGCGTACCGCTGGCGGGCATAGAGCTTGAACCGCTCGCGCGGGGTCTTGTAGAACAGGCCGACGCGGGCGTTGACGTTGACCTCCTCGCTGTTGCCGGTCTGCCCGCTGATGCCGGTCTCGAATTCCGCCGTCCAGTCGCCGTGCTCGGCCTCGATCTGCTTGCGCAGGGCCGCCACGAGGGGGCTGTCGGTGCCGGGCGTCCACAGGGCCTTGATCATGGGCACCGACGCCGTGACGGTCGCGGCCCCGTCGACGCCGACCTGCTGGACCTTCGTGTCCGGCTCGTAGACGAG
>JAAYZK010000352.1 GCA_012514895.1 Planctomycetota bacterium
ACGAGGAGGACCACCTCCGCATCCAGGTGCTTCGCAGCGGGTTCCAACTCGACGACGCCTACGGGCAGATCAACCGGATCGACGACGAACTGGAACGGCGCGTCTCCTTCGCCTTCAGCGGCCGCTACGGGTACCTGACGGCGTGCCCGACGAATGTCGGCACCGGCATCCGCCTGAGCGTCATGCTGCACCTGCCGGCGCTGAAGATGACGGGGGAGATCGAGAAGGTCTTCCAGGCCGCCCGCGACATGCGCCTGGCGATCCGCGGCCTGTACGGCGAGGGGACCGAGGCGACGGGCGATTTCTTCCAAGTATCAAATCAGACGACACTTGGGCGAACCGAAGCCCAGATCATCGAGGACTTCACCCGGCGGATCATCCCCGAGATCATCCACTACGAGCAGGACGCCCGCGAAAGCCTCCTCAGCCGGCGGCCCATGGCCATGGATGATCGGATCTTCCGCTCCCTGGGCCTGCTGCGCTCGGCGCGGCTGATCAGCTCGGCCGAGACGATGCACCTGCTCAGCCACGTCCGGCTGGGCATCAACCTCGGGCGGATCCGCGACATCGACCTCAAGACCGTCAATGAGCTTTTCCTGATAACCCAGCCGGCGCACCTGCAGAAGATCCACGACTGCCAACTGAACGGCGACCAGCGCGAGCAGTTGCGGGCCGAGTTCATCCGGGGCAAGCTGGGCGGCTGAATCGTTCGCCCACACCCCTCCCCGCGCCGCGGATTCGTGAAGGCTGTGCCCGCCCGGGGCTACGGACGGCATGTCCGCCGCCCGCCGGGCTCGATCACGTCGTCGATGTTCCAGTGGAGATTGTCCAGGACCGCCCTCATGGCCCGGATCGTCGGCTGCATCATCCCGTAGCGCGGCTCGTAGCGGTGAACGGCGAACGCGATCGACACCCCCAGCGCCGGGCCGAAGAGGCGGTGCGGGCGGCTGAATCGGCCGTTGCAGAGGTGGATGAAGGGCGTCTTCAGTTCGCGTTTGAGGACCAGGGTCGTCCGCAGCGCTTCGGCCAGTTCATCTTCGGTATCGACCGCGGTCACGATCTTCACCACCTCCGGGCCGCGCGATTCCAGCGCGAGCATGTGTTCTACGACCTGGTCGGTCGTCCGCGCACAGGCCATGTGCGAGGAGATGACCACGTCGGCGCCCCTGGCGTGAATCCGGTCGATCAGATCCTTCTGCCTGTCGATGGCAGCCGCGTCGCGGGTGATCTCCATCGGGGAAGGATCGTACAGGTCGCCCATCACGTCGATCATCGAGGCCCCGGCGTCCGCGGCGGCGAGCAACAGCTCCTGCCGCTCC
Source organism: Planctomycetota bacterium (assembly GCA_012514895.1). Classification (GTDB taxonomy): domain Bacteria; phylum Planctomycetota; class Phycisphaerae; order SM23-33; family FEN-1343; genus JAAYZK01. Next base: position 1,320 of record JAAYZK010000352.1, read on the forward strand.
TCGTCGCCGGAGTCGCCCCACCTGTCGTCGCGGTAGAAGAAGAACATGAACGGCAGGTGAACCGCATCGATGATGCTCTGGAGGGCCTGGCGATTGCGGAACTCGGGCTTGAGGTCCGCCAGGCAGATCGCCAGCCCCCCCGCGCCGTCGAATTCGGCGTTCTTCGACTCGGCGATCAGCTCCTGCGGCGTCTGCCCGGCCATGATGCCGGCGATGACCGGACGCGGTTGAGTGAGAAAGGACTTCTTCTTCATCCGTGGGTCCTGCTTTGGCGATCAGAAGCCGCCGCAACTGCGGCCGCCGTCGATCAGGTAGTTCGTCCCGGTGATGAACGCCGCCTTGTCCGAGCAGAGATACAGGATCAGATCGACGACTTCCTGCGGTTGGGCGGCGCGGCCCAGCCGGGTCGCCATCATCGCCATGGCCGGGCGGGTCAGCACCGGACCCGGCGAGACACAGCAGGCCCGGACGCCGTACGGGGCGCCGCAGCAGGCCAGGGACTTGGTCAGGCCGATCAGCCCGCTCTTGGCCGCGCTGTAGTTGACGGCCCCCGGTCCGCCCCCCTCCGTGCCGGTCACCGAGCCCAGCGTGATGATGACGCCGCTTCGCTGCCTGATCATGGTTCCCAGGACGGCGCGGCTGAAGTAGACCGCGCCCTTGAGGTTCACATCCAGGCCCCAGTCGATCACCTCGATCGGCATCTCGTGGAAGGGGGCCGGGCAGTTCCGCATCCGGCCCTCGGCGCCGCCGGCGAAGTTCAGCAGCAGGTCGATGCGGCCGTAGGCGTTCAGCGTCGCATCGGCGGCGTTCTGAACCTGGCCGTACTCCCGGACGTCGACGGCGACCGCGATGGCGTCGCCGCCGTCCCCTCGCAACCGGGCGCCCGCGGCTTCGACGGCGTCCCGGTTGACGTCGGTCAGGGCGACTTTCGCCCCTTCGCTGACGAGGTTCTCTGCGCACAGCAATCCCATCCCCGAGGCCGCCCCGGTGACGATCGCCACCTTGTCCTTGAATCTCATGGTTCGAACTCCCCGCATGCTCGCTATCTGACCGTCAACACCACCTTGCCGAGGTTCTCCTGTCTCTGCAGGATCGCGTGGGCCGCGTCGGCCTCCACGATCGGCAGCGTCGCATGGATCAGCACCTTGATCGTGCCGGCCGAGAACGCCGGCCAGAGCCGCTCTTCCAGTCCGGCGAGAATCGCGGCTTTCACGTCGCTGGTCCGGCTGCGCAGCGTGCTGCCGATCAGCCTGACGCCGCGCCTGAAGAAATCGTTGATGCTCAGTTCGCTCATCGCACCGCCTAGCGTGGCGATGACAATCCAGCGCCCGCCGCGCGCCATCGTCTCCAGGCAGGGGCCGAGGTCCCTGCCCGCCACGCAGTCCATCGCCACATCCACCGGATGCCGCTTCAGCACCGCCGCGATGTCTTCCTCGGTTCGGTTGATCACCACGTCGGCGCCCAGGTCGCGCACGAACCGCGCTTTGTCCTCCGAACTGACGGTGGTGACCACTTTGCCTGCGCCGAGGGCCTTGGCCAGTTGGATCGCCGCCATGCCCAGTCCGCTGGCGCCGGCCTGGATGAAGACGGTCTCGCCGGCCTTCATGCCGCCTTCGAGGCACAGGTTGAGATACGAGGTCGCGAACGCCTCCGGGATCGCCGCCGCTTCGGCCATGGAGAGCCCCGCGGGCACCGGCAGGGCCATGTCGGCGGGGACGGCCACTTTCTCAGCGTAGCCGCCGCCGCCCAGCAGGGCGCAGACCCTGTCGCCGGCTTTCCATCGCCCGCCGGGCGGCGCCTGCACCACGACGCCGGCGACTTCCAACCCCATCCATTCCGGCCATCCCGGCGGCGGCGGGTAGCTGCCCTCGCGCTGCAACAGGTCGGCGCGGTTGAGCGCGGCGGCGTGGACGTCCACCAGGATCTCATCCGCCTTGGCGACCGGATCGGGTACGTCAAGCCAGTCGAGCGACCTGTCGGCCTGGACGATGATTGCGCGCACCGTATCCCTTTCTTCGGGTACACCCGCCGGCCGGGTGGAAGACGCCGCCACCTTGCCGCCTGCAGTATGGGTGCCCGGACTTGCGGTGTCAATCGTATGGACCGGTCAGGGCCGGTGTGCTAGAAAGGAGTGTCAGACAGGTCTCCCGGGCACTGGACAAGGAGCGGTACAATGCTTCGGATGCGAGGGTCGCGATCGGTCGTCGTGTTGGTCTTGCTCTCGGCATCCGCCACGGCCGTCGCCTCGGAGGCCCGCTGGCCCGGCTGGCGGGGCGACGGGACGGGGGTGAGCCGCGAGACCGGCCTGCCGATCCGATGGGATGAGCAGACCAACATCGCGTGGAAGACGCCGCTTCCGGGCGAGGGGAACTCCTCCCCCATCGTCTGGGGCGACCGGGTGTTCGTGACGGCCTCGACCGACAAGGGGGCCTCGCGGCACGTGATCTGCATCGACGCGGCCTCCGGCACCATCCTGTGGGACACCCCCGTACCCCGCAGCCGCACCACCAAAACGTACCCCAAGTCCGGGTTCGCCCTCTCCACGCCCGCCACCGACGGGCAACGCGTGTACGCCTTCTTCGATTCGCCCGGCCTGGTCGCGGTGGACATGGACGGCAAGCCGGTGTGGGTGGAGGACCTCGGGGAGTTCACCCAGATCTACAACATGGCCGCCTCCCCCGTCTTGTGCGACGGGTCGGTCATCCTGGTCTGCGACCACGACGGGCAGAGCTTCCTGGAGGCCCGGGACGCCGCCACCGGGCGGCAGCGCTGGCGGACGGACCGGGACGTCAAGTCCAACTCGACGTCGCCCACGGTCATCGAGGTGGCCGGCTCGAAGCAGATCGTGGTCCCCGGCCCGACGGTGACGGCGTACGACCCGGCCGACGGCCAGGCGATCTGGTGGTGCGAGGGGATGATGGAGTACGTGACGCCGACAGCCGTCTTCGACGGGCGACTGGTGTACGTCACCAGCGGGCGGAACGGCCCGGCGATGGCGATCGACCCGACCGGCCGCGGGGACGTCACCCGGACGCACGTTGTGATGAGCGTCGCCACCGGCGGGCCGTACGTCCCCTCGCCGGTCGTGTATCCTGTGCTGGCGCTGCCCAACGACAACGGCAACCTGCGGATGATCGACGCCGGCGGGCGCGTGGCCGTCGAGTTCCGCGCCTACGGCAAGTTCTCGGCGTCTCCCGTCGCCGGGGAGGGACGGCTGTACTGGATCAACGAAGCGGGCGACACCTACGTGCTCGACGTCACGCAGGTGGCGTCGGATGAGCCGCGAATCGTCCAGGTGGCGGTGAACCCGCTGGGCGAGAAGGTCCTGGCCAGCCCCGCCGTCGCCGCCGGCCGCATCTACATCCGCACGGAGCGGCACCTGTACTCCATCGCGGGCAACCGCCCCGTCGCCCGCCGGGCCACCCCGCGGACGGACCTGCCCCACGACTTCAACGAGCTGGCCGCCCTGTACAAGGCCCGGATCGGCACCGGCCGCTCGTGGGCCGGCGAGGACGACCAGGACGCCGCCGCACGCCTGGAAGTGCTCGAACACATGGCCCGGACGGTGCGGACGGCCGAGGCGGCGGCGTTCATCGCCCAGACCGCGATCGACGACAAGCACTACGACATCCTCGAGGAATCCGCCAAGCTGCTGGGCCAGTACGGGCCCCTGGCCGAGCAGCCCTGCATCAGGCTGCTGACCTACAAGGATTCCCGCGGGCGGCCGGCGCGGCCGTTCACGCGGATCATCGCCGCCGGCCACCTGCGCGACCTCCAGTCGGACACGGCGACCGACGCGCTGCTGGCCGGCGCCAAGGACAGGGACGCCGCCGTCCGGGCGGCCACGGTCGAGGCGCTCGGAAGCGTCGCCCGCGCCCACGCCTCCAGACGAGCCCAGATCCTCCCCGCGCTGCAGCGGGCCCTGGACGATGACGACAGCGCCGTCGCCCGCGCCGCCGTCGACGCCCTCGCCGGCCTCGCCGGCCAGCTCGGCCCGGACGCCCCCGCCGTCGCCGCCAGGCTCCGCACCCTCGCCGCCGGCGACAACCGCCTCGTCTCCGCCCGAGCCGCCGAGGCGCTGAAAGCCGTGACGGACCCGTAGGCTGGCCGACTACCCCCAGTCCAAGCGGGTGTTCAGCGTGGTGTTCTTCGTGGTGCTCACCTCCGTGCTGCTGAAGGGCCCGTTCGCTGATGGTGGTGGCTCGCCGGCTGGGCGTGGACGAGCCGCTGGACACCCGCCCGCGGTATCCGCTGAAGTTTGACCGCACGGAGAACATGGCCGGCGAGATGCGCGAGTTCGAGGTCCGCCGCGGCTCGGCAGCCGTCGGCCAGCGGGTCATGGACCTCAAGCTTCCCGCCGACGTGCTCATCCTGCTCATCCGCCGGGGCCAACGGTTCCTCGTGCCCAAGGGCCAGACGCGGATCGAGTCGGGCGACACGCTGCTGGTGCTGGCGGAAGGTGACCTGCTGAAAACCACCCGTGACATACTGGACGCCGAAGCCTCAGCCGACGACTCGAACGGACGGGCGGACTGGCAGGCGGGCCCTGACGCGTAGGTCGGCCGGCCCGGCCTCCTGCCGGGCGGGCACCTTCCAGCCGCGGGTCATCCCCGGGAACTCCATCGTCCCTCCATAGGAACTCAGGAAGCTTGACGCGGCCCGCCGCGTTTTCGTAGAATAGGTAGCCGAGGCAGAGACCAGAAAATGTACCATCGCTTCTACATGAAGGCTCGCAGCACGCTCTCCAGCATCTGCGGCTATTTGCGCCGCGCCGCCGGCAGGCCTTGATGGTGGGCTGACGTCGTCTCGTGCCCTGTCGTATCGCCCTGACCCCCGCCTCAAGACGCCTCGGCGATGCCGCCGGCAGGGGACGGGTCTGCGCTTGGCGCTTCCCTTGACCCCCCCGCGGCGCGTTGCCCCCACAACAGTCGCCGGCCCTTCGTTCATCGCACCGGAGCGGATGTTGAGCGGGACAGACGGTCGCTTGTATCCGAGGTGGCCGCCGGCAGCGTCATGATTGGCAGGACGCGGCGGGCCGAATCGGTGATTCTTCTGTTGGCATATGCCGTACAGCTTGACCCGGCGCTATCGTCGCGTCAGCGTCGAGCCCTTGCAGCGCGTGAAGGAGTGTGACATGAGAATCGCAATCCAGCAGACATCTTTGGTCGAGGCCGGCCTGGCCAAGTGCTTCATCCGCGCCCGGCGCGCGGGGGCTGAGGGTCTGGGTCTGTGCTATCGCACCGCCGAAGAAGCCGGCGCCCTGAGCGACGGGCGGCACGTGCTGAAGGTGCGTTCGCTCGGCGAACGCTTCCACCTGGCCGTCACCGGCCTGCACCTGGGGGCCCTGTGCGCAGAGGCGTCCCTGATCGGGCCTGCACCCCTGGTCGAGAAGTCGTGCGAGCTTGTCCGCAGGGCGATTGCGACGGCCGCCGACCTGGGAAGACCCGACGTGATCGTTCCGTTCCTCGGCCGCAATCGCATCGAACTGCCGAAGGAGTTCGACATCGCCGCGGCGGCCGTGGCGGGGCTGGCGGAGGTCGCCGAAGAGCACGGCGTCGTGCTGGCCGTCGAGAGCAGTCTCCACCTCGGCCAGCTCCAGCAGTTCCTGGCGGGCTGCGGCAGCGACTTCGTGAAGGCCTGCCTGGACACGGGCGAGGTGACGGCCTGCCGGTATGATCCGGCGAACATGATCGCCAGCCTGGGTGCGGCCAACATCGCCCAGGTTCACCTTCAGGATGTCCGCTTGGCCAGCGGCCTTCCCCCGGACTTCAACGTCCGCCTGGGTCGCGGAAGCGTCGGTTTCCGCGCCGTGGCCCGCGTGCTTCAAGGCATCGGCTACAACGGGTGGGTCGTGCTGGAAACGCCGCCCGGCGACGACCGCGGCGCCATCGCGGCGGCGAACATCGATTACGCCCGTGCGCTGCTGGGGGCCCTCCGGTCGCCGCGAAGGCACAGCGAGGGCGCAGGGGCGGACCTTTCCGTCGAACAAGCCCTGTCATGACGAAGAGGGAAGGTGGAAGGACGCATGTCACGGACGAGACGCGATAGGTCGTTCGAGGAGCCATGGTACAACTGCCCCGGGTGCGGCGGCAGGATTCCGGGAACCAGGCACAGGGAGTGCGAGGAGTTCGTCTGCGAGGCATGCCTGCACACCTTGCGATGGAAGAGCGACGGCGCCCGCGGAAGCTGGGTGCTGGCGATCCTGGACGGCTGAGCCCGCCCCGGGAACGATGGACGGAATGACATGGGGCCCGCCGGCGCCCGGCGGACCCCCCCGAAGGCGCAGGCGCGTCTGAGGGGCCATGGGCGGTTCCGCGCGTAGAATCACTGATGTAGACGGCACCATCGAGCGAGGAACACAGCAATGGCGACGAAGAAGCAGAAAGAGGCCAGCCGCAGGAACGTCAAGAAGGCGCAGGAGAAATGGACGGGCATGTCCAGCCGCCAACGGTCCCGCGCCCAACCTGAGGGACGGCAGCGTGCCAAGCCCGGCAAGGGAGGGGGCGACTACTACCACATCGAGGTCAGGCCCTCCAGCGAGTTCCAGACCTTCCGCACGCACGACGTCGGCAAGGCCGGCGGGGTGCAGCGCGTGTCCGGCCAGCGCTCCAGCGGTTCCTGGAGCACACAGAAGTGGCTCATCAGCAAGTCCATGGCCCACGTGGAAGGCGGCCACCTGGTGGCCGACGTTGACGATGCCCGCAGCGTGCTGGACAAGCTCGCCTCCCAGCCCGAACACATCCGGGGCGACCGCTTCAAGGCCAAGCCCCGCAGGAACGTGCCCGAGAAAGACAAGCCCACGGCCGCCCAGAAACGGGCGCGTACGGAGAACATCAAGAAGGCCCAGGCAGCGCGGCGGAAGGGATGAAACACGCCCCGCGCTCGTTTCGGCGGGACGGGTCTGGAAAGTCCTGGACCTCCTGTGGCCCCGGGGCGCGCTTGGCGATGGCGTGGAGGCCCGTGCCTGTCTTGCCCAGTGAGTTCGAAGCCAGCACTCGACACGGGCAGATTCAACACCGGCCGGAGACGGTCAGTCCATGCCGTCAGATGAGTTCTGCCACGTCTTCCACGGCGGCTTGCCGGAGTCCCACAGCGTCTCCAGCAGGGTCTTGTCGCGCTGCGTGTCCATGCACTGCCAGAACGACTCGTGGCGGTAGGCCATGAGTTGCCCGTCGCGGGCGAGGCCTTCCAGCGGGGCGCGTTCGAAGGGGGTGTCGTCGCCGTCGATGTAGTCGAGAATCCCCGGCTCGGCCACGAAGAAGGCCCCGTTGATCCACCCCTCGGGGGCCTGCGGCCTCTCGGAGAACTCCGTGATGCGGTCGCCATCGAGCCGCATGTGCCCGAACCGCGCGGGCGGCCGGACGGCCGTGACGGTCAGCAGCCTGCCGTGGGAGCGGTGGAACGCCAGCAGGTCGTCCAGGTTGACGTCCGCGACGCCGTCGCCCCAGGTCAGCATGAACGTCCCGTCGCCCAGGTGAGGCGCCAGGCGCTTGATCCGCCCGCCGGTCATCGTGTTGATGCCGGTCTCCACCAGGTGGACCGTCCACGGGGGCCGGTGGTTGCCGTGGCGGGTGACGGTGCCGCTGCGGAGGTCGATCGTCAGGCTGCTGTGCAGGCTGACGTAGTCGGCCATGTACTTCTTGATGTACTCGCCCTTGTAGCCCAGGGCGATGATGAATTCCCTGTGGTTGTACGCGGCGTAATGCTGCATGATATGCCACAGGATCGGACGTCCACCGATCTCGACCATGGGCTTGGGCCTGACCGAGGTTTCCTCGGCCAGCCGCGTCCCGGCTCCCCCGGCGAGTATCGCGACTTTCATCGTGTCCCCTCGTGCCTCCGTCACGCCAGTCCGACAGGCGGGCCGGTCGAGCCGCGGTTGGAGACGGCCAACTCGACGTCCCGGTCCCCCGTCGCTGTTGGTGTCGGTCCGGCGGCCGGAGGGGTTGATTACTGCGCCGGAGCAGGCGCGAATGGCGGCCGGCAGTATACTGGAGGGCTGGCGCATTGGAGGCGGAGCGGCAGCCGCGGGCGGAACTCGCGGCCCGGCGGCCTGAGAGGATTGAAAGCCCGATGATGATCGACAGCCACCTGCACACGGTCCGCCGAGCCGGCCTGCCCCGCGACGAGGCCGGCGACAACTACTGTTCGCCGGGACAGCTCATCGAGATCATGGACCGCACCGGCGTGGACAAGGGCATCCTCCTGCCGGGCGTCTCCCCGGAATGCCGCAACCAGTACTCGTCCACGGAGGACATCCTCGACATCTGCGCCGACTCTCCCGATCGGTTCATCCCGTTCTGTAACATCGACGCGCGCGCCGGGTCCAACAGCGCCTCGACCAACCATTCCCGCCAGTTGACGTACTACAAGGATGCCGGCTGCAAGGGGGTCGGCGAGCTGACGTTCAATCTGCCCTTCACGCACCCGATGGTGCTGAACTTCTTCGAGCACTGCCAGGCCTGCCGCATGCCCGTGGTGTTTCACGTCGGCCCGAAGCTCGGGGACTGCTACGGCCTGGTCGATCAGCTTCACCTGCCGGGGCTGGAGCACTGCCTGGCCCGGTTCGCCGACCTGACGTTCATCGGCCACTCCCAGCCGTTCTGGGCCGAGATCTCCGGCGACGTCACCGACGCGCAGCGCGCCGGCTATCCCACCGGGCCGGTCGCCCCGGGCGGTGCGGTCGTACGGCTGCTGCGCGACTATCCGAACCTCTACGCGGACATCTCGGCCTCAAGCGGGTACAACGCCCTCACCCGCGACGGTCGCTTCGGCCCCCAGTTCGCGGCCGCCTTCCACGACCGCCTGCTGATGGCGACCGACACCTGCTCGCCCGGGAACAACTTCCAGCACGCCGCCCTGCTCCGCGCGTGGAAGGACCAGGGCAAGCTCACCGCCGAGGCGTTCGAAAACATCGCCTGGCGGAACGCCAACCGGATCCTCGACCTGGGGCTGTGACCGCGACGCTCCCCCCGTTCCGGGACGCACACTTCATCTCTCCACCGGCCCGGCTCTTCGTCGCCGATCGGACGGCAGGGCCGAACCGGGGCCCGACCCGACACAGAAGGCCGGCCCCCGGGCGGGAGGCCGGCCTTCGCGAGGATGCCGGGTACGGTGGCGTCGCCTGCAGACTGTTTTGTTTCACGCCCGGTCCGCAAGCGGACCGCCGGGTTCTCAAGCCGCCTCTTACCGCCTGCGGCGGAAGATCAGGCCCGCGGCGCCGAGGGCCAGCAGGCCCGCGGTGGCCGGTTCGGGCACGGGCACGGCGGAGGCGGCGAAGAGGTTCACGCCGGTCGGACGGTTCACGCCGTCGGTGCTGACGCTGATCCGCAGCGCTTCCAGCGTCTTCGAGCCGTCCAGGGGAAGGTCGTTGGCGAACTTCCACAGGTAGGTCGCGCCGGCCTTGGTGTTGCTGTAGCGGCTACCGGACGACCCGGCGGTGCCGCACCGCTTCTCCGTGGCGTGGACGACGGCCCAGTCGGCGGTGTCGGTGTTCTTGTCCCAACTGCTCAGGCCGCTCGTCCCGTTGCCGGTGCCGAAGCTGCCGCCCAGCGTGGCGTTGTCGCCGGTGGACAGCCACAGGACGTGCCAGGCGGAATCGCCGGCGTACCTGACCTCGATGGACGCCGTGTAGTGGGTGACCTTGCTGGCCTCGAACTTGTAGCGTTCGCCGGAGAACGCGAAGTTGATGGCGCTGTAGCGCTGCTGCTCGGCCGCCGGGAGCACGACTTCGGCCGAGAGCGTCTCGCGGCTGTTGGCGCGGAGGCGGATGATGTTGCTCTGGGCGGCGTCGGCGGCGGCGGTGGCGTAGCGGGAGGTCAGGCCGCGACCCACTTCGAAGTTACCGCCGTCGATGATCCCGTCGGCCGGCAGGCCGCCGTCGCCGCCGAGATAGGTCTGGCCGCTGTACATGCTGTGCTGGCCAAGGATGTTGGTCAACTGGTGGTCGACGCCGGTGAAGGTATTGCAGTAGGCGATTTCCTCGACGGTGCCGACGGCGTCGTAGTTGAACGCCGAACTGATCGTCAGCGGCTGCATCGCCGCCGACGCCGTCGCCGCGCACAGCGCAGCGACAACCATCGTCACAAGAGACTTCCGGGTGTACATAGTCCTCTCCTCAGGGGTCACTGAACGCCTTGTGGGCTCCAGCCTCGGTGGGAATCGGACGGCCCGGCTCCTCTCCGCCGTCGCGATTCCGTTGCGTAAGCTGCAAGTATACCTGCGGGGGCGGCCGGCGCGAAGGTGCTTTTCCAGCAAAACTTGCGGTGTCAGCCTTCCATGGCCCGCCTGACCACCTCCATCAGCCACGCCGGCGGGCGGGCGGGCCTGCCGTCCTGGGCGGTGACGGCGTGGACGGTGTAGCCGGAGGCGACGGGATGGCCTGCGTCGGCGTGGGTGATGGCGACGTCGAAGCGGAGGCGCGCCCTGCCCTCGGCGGCCAGGCGGGTGGCGATGCGGAGGCGCTCGTCGTAGCCGGCCCGGCGGTGGTAGTCCACGTGAGCGGTGATCAGCGGCAGGCAGACGCCCTGGGCCTCCATCTGGGGGTAGGGCATCCCCAGCGAGCGGAGCAGTTCGGTGCGCCCGACCTCGAACCACTCCAGGGCACGGGAGTTATAGAACGTGCCCAACCGGTCGATCTCGCTGTAGCGTACGCGGATGTCGGTGGTGTGCTCGACCATCGGCTCTCTCCTGACGGGGGTGTCAGTGAGGCCGGATCGTACCGGATGGGAGCCTTGCGGCTCAAGACCCGACCGTCGCCGTCCCGTGGAGTCCGCGCCGGCAGCACCCGATATCCCCATCATAGCAAACGACTTATGGAGATTCTGCGCCTTCCCGCATCACGGGGCCGGGGGCACCGGCTGGTCCCCGCCGCGGGGGCCGCGGTCGCCCCGTCCGCCTTCGCGCGGGCCGCGCTGACCCTCGCGCCGGCCTTCCCGTGGGGCGGGCCGGTCCTCGGGCCCGGCGCCGGGGCCGAAGCGGTCGCGCATCTGCCGGCGGAGCTGCAGGCGCTGCTCGTCGGTGAGCACCTCGGTGATGATCCGCCGCTGGCCCTGGCGGAGGGCCTCGCGCCGGGCCTCGGGCGAGTCGGTGCTGGCGACCTGCTCGCGCACCTCGGCCTGGATTCTCTCAACGGACTGCCGCTGCTCGGCCGTCAGGTCCAGATCGGCGAACACCCCCTGCATCTCCCGGCGCCGCTCCTGCTGGGCGACCTGGCGCCGCAGGGCGTCCTTCTGCTCCTCGGTGAGCAGGTCCATGATCTCGGCGTGGGCCTGCCGGTAGGTCCGGGCTTTTTCCTCGTCGCTGGTCCGGGTCCTCGCCCCGGCGTCGGCTTCGGCGGCGATCTGGCGGATCTGCCGCTGCTGGGCGGGCTGCAGTTCGATGGCCCGGACCGCCTGGAGGAAGGCGTCGAAGCGGCCGCCGGGGCCCATCAGCCGGTCCAGACGTTCGCGCTGCTCGGGCGTGAGGACGGCTGCGATCTGCCTGCGGAGGTTCTGGAGCGTCTGCTGCTGCCCCTCGCGAAGCGCCTGGAGGCGCTGGCGGGCCTGTTCGGCGGCTTCTTCGTCGCCGTTGCGGCGGGCCTGGCGGAGAGCCTCGGCGGCCTGGCGGAGAGCCTCGGCCGCCTCGGTCCGCTGCTGGCGGCCCTGCTCGCGGGCCTCCCGCAGGATCCGGTCGATCTGGACGCGCTGGCGTTCGTTCAGGTCCAGTTGCCGCAGCACCTGCTCCAGTCGCGGGGCGGGAGGTTGGGCGGGCTGGTCGCCGCGGCCGGGTCGCGTGGCCTGGCCGCCCGGGTCCCGCCGTCCGCGGCCTTCGCGCCGGCCCCCGGCGTCCGGCCGGCGGGCGGGCCGGAGGCGGTCGACGCCGTCGCCCTCGCCCTCGCGGCCCTGGGCGGACGCCGCGGAGGCCACCAGCACCATCGTCGTCAACGCCAGCAACAGCGTGCGCATCGGCTTCACGATCGGTATCCTCGCTTTCCGCTTGTGCAGCGTCGTTGTTGATCTCACGGCCGCCTCAAGCATCGCGGCCTGTACGGATCAACGGCGGCCCGCCCGGCGTATTGCAGAGATATCGCGCGCATCAGGTCGTCGGGGCCGGCGGTTCGCCCTCGTCCGGGCGGCGCAGCCCCCCGAAGCCGAGCCGTTCGAGCAGGCTGTACATCGCCACGTACATCGCGGGGACCACCACCAGCGTCAGGAGGGTGGTGAAGCCCAGGCCGAAGATCATGGCGTTGGCCAGCGGCGCCCACCACTGGGAGCTTTCGCTTCCGGTCACCAGGCGCATCTGGCGGAAGTCGAAGGCGATGCCCGTGGCCATCGGCACCAGGCCCAGAATGGTGGTGATCGCCGTCAGCAGGACCGGCCGCAGGCGCGTCATGCCCGCCTCGACGGCCGCGTCGAGCAGACCCTTGCCCTGCTTTTCGAGCTGGCGGGTGTAGTCCAGCAGGACGATGGCGTTGTTGACCACGACGCCGGCGAGGCTGACCACGCCGATGCCGGTCATGATCACCACGAAGGGCGTCCCGGTCACCAGCAGCCCCACGCCGACGCCGGCCAGGCTCAGGATGACCGTGATGAGGATGATGACCGGCGCGCCCATCGTGTTGAACTGGGCGACGAGGATCATCAGGATCGCCAGGATGGCGATCGCGTAGGCCTGGCCGAGAAAGCCCATGGCCTCCTGCTGTTCCTCGTTTTCGCCGGTGTAGGCCAGGCTGTAGCCGGTCGGCAGGTCCAGGCCGTCCAGGCGCGCCCGCACGTCGGCGAGCACGGCGGGGCCGGGGCGTCCTTCCGCGTCGGCGGTCAGGGTGATGACGCGTTTCTGGTCGACCCGCCGGATGTCGCCGAACCCGCCGCGGTACTCGAAGCGCCCCAGGCTGGACAGGGGCACCGGGTCGCCCTGCGCGTTGGGGATCGTCAGCCTCAGCAGGTCTTCGATATTGGTGCGCTGCGACAGGGGCAGGCGGAGGGTGATGTCGTACTCGTCATTGAACTGCCGGTAGATGCCTACCTCGCGGCCGAAGACGGCGGTCTGGAGGAACTGGCCGATCATGTTGGTGTTGACGCCCAGCAGCATGGTGCGCCGCCGGTCGGGCACGAACTGCAGTTCCGGCCGCGACGGCTCGAAGTCGCTGCGCAGGTCGACCATGCCGGGGGTGCCCTGGATGCGGGCCACGACGTCCCGGCTGAGGGCCTCGAGGACCTTGAAGTCGTCGCCGGAAATCTCGAGGGTCACCGGCGCGCCGACGGGCGGCCCTTCCTCCATCTTGTCGACCTTGATCTCGGCGCCGGGGATGTCCGCCAGCAGCGGGCGCAGGCCGGCGATCACGTCGCCCGTCCGCCGCCGCCGGTCTTCGAAGTCCTTGAAGATCAGCCGCACGTCGGCCACGTGGGGCCCGACGGGCTGTTCGCCCAACCCGACCATTCCGCCGGGCGACCCGACGTTGGTGAGCACGTGCTCCAGTTCGAGATTCTCGCGGCGTCCGATCTCGGCGATCCGCCGCTCGACCAGGCGCGCCAACTCGTCGGTGCGGCTGACGTTGGTGCCCTGCGGGGCGCGGATGTTGATGACCGCCTGCTGCGGGTCGGGCTGCGGGAACAGCTCGACGCCGTGATGGTACTTGCCGTACAGGACGCGGACGCCCGCCAGCACGAGGAACGCCACGATCAGCGTGACGGCCCGGTTGGGCGCGCTGTGCAGCGACGCGTACACCAGCCGCCGGTAGGCGCTCATGAACCGCCCGGGGCGCTCGATGACGCTGTCGCTGGGCCGGCGCACGCGGATCAGCATCGACGCGGCGACGGGGTTGATCACCAGGGCGACGAACAGCGAACTGCTCAGCACGACGATGACGGTGATGGGCAGGTACTTCATGAACTCGCCCATGATGCCCGGCCAGAAGATCAGCGGCGCGAACGCCGCCACCGTCGTGGCCGTCGAGGAGATCACCGGCCAGGCGACCTCGGCGGTCGCGGCCCGGGCGGCTTCGAGACGCCCCGCGCCCTGCTGGCGGTAGCGGTAGATGTTCTCCACGATCACGATCGCGTTGTCCACGAGCATCCCCAGCGCCAGGATCAGGCTGAACAGCACCACCATGTTCAGCGTGATGTGCATCGCCTGCAGGATCGCGAAGCTCATCAGCATGCTCAGCGGGATCACCAGCGCGACGATCAGGCTCGTCCGCAGCCCCATCGCGAACATCAGGACCGCCACCACCAGCACCAGCCCCGACAGGATGTTGTTCTCCAGGTCGCGGACCATCATGAGCGTGTCCTTGGACTGGTCGGAGGTGACGTCCACCTCGACGCCCGCCGGCAGCTTGGACCTGGCTTCGTTGAAGATCGCCTTGACGTGCTGGGCGACCTGGACGATGTTCGCCCCGGCGCGCTTCTTGACCGACAGCGTGATGGACGGGTCGCCGTCCAGGCGGCTGAAGGTCTCGCGATCCTTGAACGTGTCGACGACGGTCGCCACGTCGTTGAGGTAGATCGGCCGCCCGTCGCGGACCGTCAGCAGCAGGTGGTCGATGTCCGCCGGGTCGGCGAACTCCGCCTCCACGCGGACGTTGAACCGCGTGCCGGGCGTCTGCAGCCCGCCGGCGGAGATGTTGACGTTTTCCCCGGGGATCAGGCTGATCAGCTCGTCGATGGAGATGGCGTACGCCGCCAGGCGGTCCGGGTCGAACTCCAGGCGGATCTCCCGCTCCAGGGCGCCGGTGACCTCGCAGTCCAGCACGCCGGCGATCCTCTCGATGCGGTCCTCCAGCTCCTCGGCGATCAGCCGGAGCCGCTCGGGAGAGATGTCGCCGGACAGGCTGGCTATCAGGATGGGGAACTCCGAGATGTTCACCTCGGTCAGGGCCGGCTCCTCGGCGCCGCTGGGCAGCTCGGGCTTGGCCTGGTCGACCTTGTCGCGGACGTACTGCAGGGCGTCCTCGACGTCGATGTCCGGATCGAACTCGATCTGGATGAAGCTCAGCCCCTCGCGGCTGGTCGAGCGGATCTCCTTGACGCCCTTGATGCCGGTCAGCTCCTGCTCGATCTTCATCGTCACGGCCGTCTCGACGTCCTCGGGCGAGACCCCTTCGTAGACCGTCGAGACCAGCACGTAGGGGATCGGCACATCCGGGGCCGACTCGCGCGGCAGCATGGCGTAGCTGAACACGCCGGCCACGGTGATCAGCAGGATCAGCACGGCGACCGTCGTGCGGTTCTTCAGCGCCAGGTTACTGATGAACATCTTCGCCTCGTTCCTGCTCCGCCGCCGCCCGCGTGGCGGCGGCCCCGCCGGCGTTCAGTTGGCCTGTCACGCTCTCCCGCACGCGGATCCGCTGGCCGTCGCCCAGGAGCCGCTGGCCTTCGACGATGAGGTCGTCGCCGGGGCGGAGGCCCTCGGCCCCCGGGTCGGTCGGCGGCCGCGCCTCGACGTACTGGCCCTGGATCAGCGCGCCCCGCAGCGAGACGATGCGGCGGTGCGCGCGCTGGCCGTCGCTGACGTAGACCTCGTAGTCGGTCTCCAGCGGAATCACCGCGTCCAGCGGGATCATCAGGACGTCGTCCAGCACCCGCCGCAGCAGGCGGACCTGCACGAACATCCCCGGGCGGATGTCGCCGTCGCCGTTGGGCACCTTGACTTCGGCGCGGAACGTGCGGGTCGCCGGGTCGGCCACGGCGCTGATGAAATGGATCGTGCCGGCGACCTGCCTGTCATCCAGCGCCTCGACCCGCACATCCACGTCCTGCCCGGTCTGGATGTAGCGGATGTCCAGTTCGGGCACGTCGACGAACACCCGCACGGTGCTGGTGTCGACGATCTCGACCACCGGCCGGCCGGCCTGGACGTACTGGCCCAGCTCCACGGGCACATCATTGACGCGGCCGATCGTCCCGACGTGGTCGGGCGCGTTGTACACCGCGTCGGGGGCACGGATCACGGCCCGGTTCAACTCCGCCAGGGCGCGCTGCATCGCCGCCTTGCTGACCGCCGCCGCCGACTGCGCCTGGTCGAGCTCCATCTCCGTCGCCGCCCCGCCCGCCAGGGCCGATTCCAGGCGCTTGACCTCGCGGGCGTCCAGCTCCGCCTGCGCCAGCGCCTGGTCGTACGTCGCCTGCAGCAGGTCGTTGTCCAGATACACCAGCGGCCGGCCCGGTTCGACCCCGTCGCCCTCCAGCACGGTGATCCGCTCCACGCGGCCGCTCGTCTCGGCCGACAGGCTCACGGTCGCCCACGGCGCCACGACGCCCTTGAGCGTGAGGCGGTCTTCCAGGCGGGCGATCGGCTGCAGCTCCAGGACCGCCACGTTCACCACCGGCGCCTCGACCGCCGGGCTCTCGTCAGCCGTCTCCGGCAGCAGCGACAGGGCCAGCACCGCCGCCGCACCCACCATCAGCACCACCAGCGGCTTGACCGCCCTGCGGCAGAAGCCCAGTACAGGATTTCCCGAACGCTTTTCACCCATCGGCTTGTCCATCCTCTCGCCCGCTTCGGCCGCTCAGGCCGTGCATCAACAGATCGACCAGCCTGGGCACCTGCCGCTCAATCTGCCCGCGGCTGTCGATCAACAGGAACGGGGGGTCGAAGGCCCGCGACGCCAACTGCAGCAGCATCGCCACCTCCTGGGGATCGTGCCCGGCCGCCAGCTCCCCGGACGCCTGGCCTTCGGCGACCAGGTCGGCGACGATCTGACGCCCTTCGGCGTACGCCTCGACCGCGTAGGCGGCCGCCGCGGCCACCACCTCGGCCCAGAGCTGCGGCGCGTGGGGGGCCTGGTGGGAGAAATCCCACGTGTGCAGCGCCGCCGTCAGCATTACCGCCGTCAGCCGCTGCTCGACCGGCCCGGCGGCCGCGGCCTCGCGACGCATCGCGTCAAGCACCCGCCGGCACACCCGCCGGCTGACGGCGCCGAAGACGTCGTCCTTGCTCTTGAAGTGCAGATACACGCTGCCCTTGGCGATCCCCGCCGCCGTCGCGATGTCTTCGACCGTAGTCCGCTTGTGCCCGTACTGCAGGAACAACCGCGCGGCCGCATCCAGGATGCGGTCGTATGTCTCGTGGTTGGCCATCTCCGGCCCTATCCTCTGTCATCGCCAATGCTTGTAGCCTATCGTCCTCCCCGGGGATCCTCCTCCGGGCCGGAACAGCCCAGAGCACGCACGGCTGGAATGACCGAATGACCCTTTCGGTCACCAAGTACATGCTAGACCGCCCCCGGATGCCCGTCAAGTGGATAATGGACAGAGTGACCGTTCCGGTCACCGGGTCACAACGGGGGTGTCCTGCAGGGTCGCCCCAAGCGGCGCCTTACTTGATGAACCCGATCGCCAGCGGATACCGGTAAGGCTCGCCGTTCTGGGCGTGGACGGCGCCGTTGATGGCGGTGACGACATGCAGGATGACCAGGGCCAGGATCAGCAGGAAGCCG
>JAAYZK010000353.1 GCA_012514895.1 Planctomycetota bacterium
AAGCCCGCCGCGGGCAAGCGGGCCAACGAGGTCAAGAACGCCATCCAGGCCCTCTACGACGGCGCCAGGGCATCCGTCGGCGCGGCGGGCAAGGCCGTCAAGTCCGTCACCGACGTCACGCTGCCGGGGGCGGACCTGCGGATCGGCCGCCCGCACATCCTCACCCAGACGATCCACGAGATCACCGAGGTGCTCGGGCGGATGGGCTTCGACGTGGCGTACGGTCCGGAGGTCGAGGATGAGTGGCATAACTTCATCGCCCTGAACATCCCCGTCAGCCACCCGGCGCGGGACCCGCTGGACAACTTCTACATCACCCCCGGCGTCCTGCTGCGGTCGATGACCTCGACCATCCAGGCGCGGGTCATGGAGAAGAGCCGCCCGCCCATCCGCGTCACGGCCGTCGGCCGCTGCTACCGGCCCGACACGGTCGACGCGACGCACCACTTCATGTTCCACCAGGTCGAGGGTCTCTACGTCGACCGCGGCGTGTCCATGGCCGACCTGATCACCTGCCTGGACCAGTTCTGCAAGGCCTACTTCGGCCACGAGGTCCAGACCCGCCTGCGCCCCAGCTTCTTCCCGTTCACCGAGCCCTCGGCGGAGGTCGACATGCTCTTCCACCGCCCCAACGGCACCACCGAATGGGTCGAGCTGGGCGGGTGCGGCATGGTCGACCCCAACGTCCTGGCCGCCTGCGACATCGATCCCGAGGAATTCACCGGCTTCGCCTTCGGTCTGGGCATCGAACGCATGGTCATGCGCAAGCACGGCATCCCCGACATCCGCCTGTTCACCGAGAACGACGTGAGGTTCCTCAGCCAGTTCTAGGGCATGCACCATGAAGTGGTGGCCGTGGACGCCGGCGTGGTGGGACAATGACGTCGTCCTTACGCACGTGCCGCCGGAGCATCGTCAGACGGTGAGACGGTGGGCGCGGCCGGATCCGGCCTGCCGGGCCCTGGCGGCGGCGGAGGGGGCCGTCCCCCTCATCTTCGCCGGGACATGGTTCCTTGTCGGGAGGCGGCTTGGCGCGTCCGGCCAGATCGGGATGACGGTTTTCTTCGTGATGGTGATCGCGATGGAGTTGACCCTCCATGCCATCGTCGGACGCCGCATGAAGGCAGTCCTCCGCCGCGACCTCGGACGGCTGCCCTGCTGGACGTGCGGCTACGCCACACTCGGCCTGTCCGAGCCCCGCTGCCCCGAGTGCGGCACGACGTTCGACCCGGTCGTCTACCACAGGATCGACGCGGCCATCAGGCACGAGGAAGGGCCGGACGGGCATGGGACGGGTCCGCGGATCGACGGCCGTCCGGGCCTGGCGCCCTGTCCCGCCGCGGCCGCCGCGGCCGCCGAGCCGCCGCGAGACATCTACGAGTTTCAGAATCGCCGCCGGCGCCGGCTCGGGCGCGGCAGCGTTCGCGCGACGTCGGCCTACGAGGCCAGGGCGCGCCTCAGAGCCTGGGGCGTGCGCAGCGCGGATGTCTGGCGGCGGCGCGGGCCTGGGCCGCGAGACGGCAGCGGCAGGCTCCTGACTCACACCGATCCGGCCTGGGTCGGGTACGGCCGATTCGTCGCCTGCCATCGCGATGGCCACCGCCTGGTCATGGTCCGACAGCCCGCCACGTGGTACCGGGCCGTCGGCGTCCTGGTGGGGGCCGTGGCGATTCCCGTCCTGCTTTTTGGCTGCTATGGGCTGGCAACTTGGGGCTGGCATGCCGGCATCCTGATCCCCTTCGCCCTCGGCGGGGCCTTCGCCCTTGGCGGATTGTGGATGCTCCTGGCCCGCGAAGGGATCCGCTGCGACGCGTCCCCGCAGCGGCTGCAAATCGGCTGGTACACCCGCGGCGGCAGACTGCTGCGGGCGACCGCCCTGGCAAACGGCTGCCGCGTGAATTCCGTTCGCACCACCGCCAAACTGCATGTCAGCGAAAGAGGCGAGAATGACGAATATGTCGCCGCCAAATGGGCGGCCTCGGTCGTCTTCGCAGACGGCGGCGAGCTCTGCTTCGCCACGTCCGGCGTCAGGAGCGAGGTGGATGACTTGGCCGTCCAGATCGCCGAGTTCTGGGGCATCCCGTTTCACAGGGATGAGCTGGCGGAGCCGGAGTGAACTCGGCCGAGAAGGCACGAGAGTCGTCGTGCGCCGGTTTGCCGAGACGGAAGCTCCGTCAGTCAAGCTCAGGAAGAGGTCCCAACACTTCTCTGCAAAGCCTATGGGCAAGCAACCGTTTGTCCTCTTCGGCGGCATCGCTCCGTCGATTCTCGTACGTCAAGTTGGGGACTTCCGCGTGTCCCGGTGAGTCTGGGACAGGCATCGGCACAATCTCCAGGCCATTTGCGCGAAGGTCGCCGGCGCGTAGGACAGCAATCCAGTAAGCCTTACAACGGGAGGTCGTTGCCACAGCTTCAGCAGTAGAGTACTTCGCTCGGAAGAATGACAGCCCCGTCACGTCGTGCTTGCCCGGGTGAAATGCAAGTGGGGAAAGCTGCCCGCCGCCGTGTGGATCGTAGTGGCAAAGCTGAACTCGCCGATAGAGAAGCTCATCGTCTTCGATCGGCTCTGTTCCATCGCCCACAGCAGACCCCTCAGAGCAGATGGCGGCGCTGGGACAAACGGCAATCCTCGAAGACCAACAATTCGACAGTGCTATCAGCGTGGATATTCAGGGATGCAGAAACGTTCCCTTCGATCCGCTCGAAGGACACACCCCCTTCGCCATCGGGCACAACCATGGTGGGAGGGGCCACTCCCTCATCCCTCATCCCCAGAGCGATCTCGCATGCCAACTGGATCACGTCCGTATCCGGAGGGATGAAATCGTCATCTTGCAGTGCTTGGGAGTTCCGCCCCCATTCGACCAAGCACCTGTCAATGAAGCTATCCCAAGCTGCTCTGTTCTCTTCGGCACGTTCTCTCTTGACCAATTCAGCCTCGCGGACATGCGGCTCCGCAAACACGAGCCTTCGCTCGCCAGAGAGTGCGACGGAGCTATCTTTCAGCATACTGGTTCTCCATGTTCCAGTAGTCGTGCGCCTGCTGAGAAGTCAGGTCTCTGAAAGCCGATACGATCACGTTGTGCCCCAAGTTCAGTCCCTGATCAATGGCCTCGTTCGGGTCTTCGTCCTCACCAATCGGTCCGCGGGCCGTCAACTTCATCACCAAGGCCTCCCGCTTCTCGGGTTGTTCGACAACAGCGTGCTGAAGCTCCACATGGAGACGTCCTCGCCGAGGTTCAATCTCATAATGCCAGTGAGCGCCAAAACCTTCAAGGCGTGTCTCCGGAGGCGCAGATGTCATGGCGGGGAGTGATCTGATCACTTCAGGCCAGTCCTGGGGCTCGTTCCACGCAGTTCCCTTGAGAATGTGATTCACATAGGTGACTTCCCATTGAGTGGGTGACAGCGTACCCAAGGCGTGCTCGCCAACGAACTGCGCGAAAGCTTGGAGCAGTTCATCGAACTCAGGGCGCACCGTCCGATACCTGGGGTAATCCTGCTGGGGACGAGCGATCCAGTTGTAGTCCAGGCGACAGTTCTGTATCTGAACCATCCTGTCGCCCGTTTCGTTCCGCATCTGTACGCGTGCCGAGGGCGACTGGGTCAGTCTCAGCCGCAGAGCCCGAGCCCATGCCGATTGTTCGCCGAACGTCTCGAACTGCTCCTCAAGTGGCGGGGCATCGTTGACTTGGGGCCATGATGCCTGCCTCGTGTGCCAGAACGCGCCAAGATGCGCGTTCGTCAGGCCACTCAGCCGTTCGAACTGAATGCCGAGGACGGTTTCAACGACGGGCGGTCGTTTGAATGTCACGGCGCTTTCCATGAATCCCTCTACCGTAACAGCATACACTATCGGCACCTATCGGTCTAGAGGTCGATAGGCCCGCACTGTCTTTTTGCCGCGGGGCAAACAAATCATAGGTGGCCACTCAATCCGAATCAACACATGGTTGACCCCGACCCCATTGGCCAGTTGCGCTCGCTGTCGTTGGACTGTAGGGTCAGATCGACCAACTCCCGAAGCAGCGCGTTGAGATCGTCATCGGGCCTCGGCGAGCCAGGCGTTGCACAGGCACCATCCTACCGGCCCTGGCCCATCGCCCCGGTGAAGCTCTCCTTGATCGCCGCGGCGGCGGCCTGGGGGTCGTCGGCGCCGATGACGGCGGCGCAGATGGCGATGCAGCGGGCGCCGGCGGCGGCGAGCTGCGGGGCGTTGGCGGCGGTGATGCCGCCGATGGCGACGTGGGGCAGGTCGACGGCGGCCAGGACGTCGGCGACGAGGGCCGGGCCCTGGACGGGGCCGGCGTCTTTGGTGGCGGTCGCGAACATCGGGCCGATGCCGATGTGGTCGGCGCCGGCCTCGACAGCACGGCGGGCCTGGTCGACGCTGTGGGTCGAGAGGCCCACGAGACGATCGCCGCCGAGCACGGTGCGGACGGCGCCGACGGGCAGGTCGTCCTGGCCGACGTGCACCCCGTCCGCATCAGCCAGCAGGGCGATGTCCGGCCGGTCGTTGACGATCAGCAGGGCGCCGGCCCGGGCCGTCACCTCGCGCAGGCGGCGCGCCAGGTCCAGCAGGGGGCGGTCGCCGAGCGTCTTCTCGCGGAGCTGGATGCAGTCGGCCCCGCCGGCCAGGGCCGCGTGGGCCGTGACGAGCGGGTCACCCTTGCACAGGGCGGTCGTCAGCAGGACGTACAGGCGCGAGCGGGCGAAGCGGCCCAGCCGATCGGCACGGCTCAGCAGGACCTGCTCGAAGGCGTAACCGCGGTAGCGCAATGCCTCGGCGCGGGCGGCCGCCGCGGGCGAGACGATCTTGGCGTATTCCTCGATCGCCCGCAGGGCCTCGGTCAGCCGCTTGCACGCCGCGGTCGCCGTCGCGGCGGCGGTGGGGCGGACGGTTTCGGTCGGGCTGGTCAACGCGGTGCCCACGTCGCCCGCCGTGTTCCGCGCCGCCAGCAGGGCGGCGGCCGGCAGGCTCGCGGCGATCTGCTG
>JAAYZK010000354.1 GCA_012514895.1 Planctomycetota bacterium
CGGCCGCATCGCCTTCGGCAAGCTCGCCCAGGCCCTCGACTACGGGGCCCGCACCTTCCAGGTCGCCGGCGACTTCGACGACTGCATGGCCCGCGTGCAGGAGGCCACCGCCGCGCTGGGGCTGTACCTGGTCAACTCGGTCAACCCCTTCCGCCTGGAAGGCCAGAAGACCATCATGTACCGCGTCCTGGAGGGGCTCGGCTGGGAGGTGCCCGACTGGATCGTCGTGCCCGGCGGCAACCTGGGCAACAGCTCCAGCTTCGGCAAGGCCTTTTCGGAACTCAAGACCCTCGGATTGATCGACCGCGTGCCGCGCCTGGCGATCATCAACTCGCAGGGCGCCGACACGCTCGACCGGATCTACAACGCCAAGGGCCTCCGCTTCGACGGCGGGGCCTTCGACCGGTCCGTCATCGACGAGGACTACCGCTGGCAGGACCAGACGGGCCGGCGCCCGCACACGATCGCCAGCGCGATCGAGATCTCCCGCCCGGTCAACATCACCAAGTGCCTGCGCGCCCTGGAGGTCTGCGACGGGGTCGTCCGCAGCCTCCCGGACGGCGAGATCATGAACGCCAAGGCCCAGGTCGGCCGCTGGGGCCTCGGCTGCGAGCCGGCCAGTGCCGCGTCCGTCGCCGGCGCCAGGAGGCTCATCGAAGAGGGCGTCATCGGCCCCGACGAGCGGATCGTCTGCATTCTCACCGGCCACGCCCTGAAAGACCCCGACGCCACTGTCGGATACCACACCGGAAGCTACCCGGCCGGCAAGGACGTCGAAGGCCCCAGGCACTTCGCCAACGTGCCGATCCCCGTGGCCAATGATCTGGACGCGATCGTGGCGGCCATCAACGACAGGCCGTAAGCTTCAGGAACACCGGAACGGAACGGAGAAGCATCAGACAGCGGGGCTCCGTTGTGCCTCTGGCCTGACCTTCGCCATCGTGCTATCCTTCCTGCGGACCCGACGTTCCCTTGGACTGAAAGGAAGCACCACATGACCGACCGTCCGATCCGCCTGGCCGTCAACGGCGCCGCGGGCCGCATGGGCCAGCGGGTGATCGCGTTGGCGCGCGAGGACGATGCGTTCGAACTGGCTTGCGCGATGGAGATCGAAGGCCACCCGATCATCGGCACGACTATCGCGGGCACCCGGTACACCGACACCCTCGCACGGGACGTGGACGTCGTGGTCGACTTCTCCCTGCCGGGCGGCACGCGGCGGGCCCTGGCGTCGGCGATCAACACGGGCGCGGCCATGGTCATCGGCACCACCGGCCTGCCGGCCGACGTGGCGACCGCCATCGACGAGGCTTCGACAAGCATCGCGATCGTCCAGACGCCCAACTTCTCCGTCGGCGTCAACGTTCTGCTGCGCCTGCTGGCCGAGGCCGCCGCGACGCTGGGGGAGGGCTACGACGTCGAGATCGTCGAGACCCATCACCGCTTCAAGAAGGATGCCCCCTCCGGCACCGCCCTGGCCATGGCCGACGCGGTCTGCCGCGCCCGGGGCGTCGAGGGCGGCGACGTCCTGCGGCACGGCCGCCAGGGCCAGGCCGAGCGCACCGGGGGCGAGATCGGCATGCACGCCCTGCGGATCGGCGACACGGTCGGCGAGCACGCCGTCCATTTCGGCACGCTCGGCGAGACCGTCACGCTGGGCCACTCGGCCCACTCCCGCGACACCTTCGTCCTCGGCGCCCTCCGCGCCGCCAAGTGGGTCGCCGGCAAGGCGCCGGGCAAGTATGATATGAGAGACGTTCTCTTCGGAGGGAAGTGACGAAAGAACGTCGAAGGTCCGCGGCTTTTGACAACCCCGGCGTCCTGCCCTAGAATTCACTGCTAAGTCACCGAACACGATCGACTAACCGTCCGGGGATGGTGTGCCCATGAACGTATTGGTCGCGATTCCAGTGTACAACGAGATCCGGTACGTCGCCGACGTGCTGCGGGAGGTCCGCCGCTACGCCGAGGACGTCCTGGTCGTCGATGACGGCTCGACCGACGGCACCAGCGAGGCGCTGGCAGCCGTCGACGGCATCCGCGTGATCCGCCACCAGGAGAACCTCGGGTACGGCCGCGCGCTGATCAATGCCTTCCGCTGCGCCGTCTGCTGCGGCATGGACTGGATCATCACGATGGACTGCGACGGCCAGCACGAGCCGGCCGCGATCCCCCGGTTCGTCGAGGCCGCCGCCGAGGACGATTGTGACATCGTCAGCGGCTCGCGCTACCTGGATGATTCGCCCGCCGGCACGTCGCCCCCGCCGTCAAGGCGGCGGATCAACACCGAGATCACCGCGCTGCTCAACGAGCGGCTCGGCCTGGAACTCACCGATGCGTTCTGCGGTTTCAAGGCCTACCGCGTCAACGCCCTGGAACGCCTGAACCTCACCGAGCACGGCTACGCCATGCCGATGCAACTGTGGGTCCGCGCGGCCTACGCGGGACTGAAGATCCGCGAGATTCCCGTCCGCCTGATCTACAACGACCCCGACCGCGCTTTCGGCGGCCCCCTGGACGATCCGGGCTACCGCAAGCGTCATTACCTCCGGGTGTTCTACAACGCCTTGGCCGACGAAGAGAACGACTGGATCACCTGCCAGTGCGCGGACGCCTCACGGGTGACGTGTCGATGCTAGAGCCTCTCCGCACGCCCGACGCCGACGGGGAGGTCCTGCTTCTGCCGGGAAGCGACCGCCTGCGATCCGTCGGGGCCGAGGCGGCGGCGGCCTTTGCGGAGATGGCCTTCGACGTCGCCGGCACGGAGGCGGTCCAGCTTCGCCGCCAGGCCCGCGCCGAAGTCGCCGAGGCCCTGGGGGCGGACCTGCCCGGCCCATGGATCGTCACGGGCCACCAAAGCGAACTGCACCACGCCGGCGTGTGGTTCAAGGATGCCGCCATCGACGCCTGGGCGCGGGCGGCCCGCGGGACGGCCGTTCACGTCGTGACCGACCTGGACGCGGCGACCCATGTCACGCTCTACCTGCCACGGGTCGACGAGCACGGCGGGATCGCCATCGAGCGCGTGCCCCTGGCCCATCCTGTCGGCGCGCAGTGCCCGGCCCAGTTGACGGCGCCGCGGCGCGAAACGATCCAGCGCCTCGCCCGCCCGGCCCACCCGCCGGCCGGCGGCCCTTTCGACGTCTGGCTCCTGGCCGTCGGCGGGCACGACGGGAACGGCACGCTGGCCGAGTGGATCGCCGACGGCCGTGCGGCCGTCAACCGGTCGCTGGGGCTGGACGTCCGCGACGTGTTCGGCTCCCACCTCGTGCGCGGCCGCGCGTACGCGCGCTTCGCCGCCCATATCCTCCTGAACGCCGGGCGGATGTTCGAGGTCCACCGCGCCGCCCTGGAGACCCATCGGCGCCGGCACGGCATCACCAACCCCGCA
>JAAYZK010000042.1 GCA_012514895.1 Planctomycetota bacterium
CATTCCCACAGCAGACGAAATAGAGCGTCTACTGGCTCAAGAGTGACGGCCTGTACTGGATGTGGAGTGGTTCACTGGATCAGAGGGGGCTCGTGATAAGCCCCCCTCTGATGCTGATTGGGGTGCCACTCATCCCCTCTGGCACAGGGGCTGTTGCAGTGCCAAACGGCGCTCACGGCAGTGTTCGATACTGCCCGTTTACTGAGCGCTGCATAAAGAACTTAACTTTTCGAGACCCTAGGTCTGGCTCGACAACTGCCAAAATGGCCTTCAACGACAGCCGAATCACGCTGGAACGCCGGCGCTGTTTTTGAAGCACGAATTCACTTCCTTGTGCACTGCTCAATAACAGCAGCCCACCCCGCTCCGAACGACTATTGAACGTCATTAAAGTCTTGAGACGAATCCTTGCCAAGTCAAAGGTGAGCTTGCGAAGAAGGTTCTCATTCGGCGCTGGTCATGAATGATCGGCTGCAGTTGGTCATGGGCCGCTTCGTCCAGATCCACGACGCTGTAAGGAGCATAGTTGACCAGTTGTTTGTCGGCCAGGAAGTTCCACACAGCCTCCATGGGATTCAGTTCGGGGGCATAGGGTGGCAGCCTCTCAAGGATCAACCAGGGGAAGTCGTCTTGTAGTTCGTCTACCCATTCGTTGTGATGATTGCCTCCGCGATCATGTACAACGATCATCGGCCCGCGTACGCGGCGAATCAGGTTCCGCAGGAACTCGCTGTAGAGATACCCATCCACGTTCTGATCCGGGTAGGTCTCGAAAGCCAGCCGGCTGCGTCCGCTTCGAGGCCAGCGAATCAGCGCGCCGGCGATGCTGACTTTGCGGTGGTGGCCGGCCATCTCAATCAGAAGCGGAGTGTGCCCCTGCGGGGCCAGCGTCGTCCGTCGCGAGGGAGCCATTTGTAAGCCGCTTTCATCAGTGAACGTTATCGTTGCTCCCCAGCGGTAGGCGTTTTTTTTATGCGCGGCCAGTCGTGGGCCACCCAGCGGTCGACCTCGTCCTGTCGGCGTTCCCGGGCCACCGGCTGTGGAATCTGCGGGCTGATTTTGCGCTGGCTCAACCACTGATTCAGGTACCGGGGATTGAACCGCACGCCGAACTCTCGTTCGATCACAATGGACAGACGAGGTGCCGTCCAGCGAGAACTGGTGAAACCGAATGCCGTGGCATCGTGATTCAGCCACTCCAGCACCTGGGCTTCCTGCTCGCCAGTGAGCTTGCGCGGCCTTCCAGGCCGCGGAGCGTCTCGCAGCCCCTGCTCGCCGTCTTGCTGATAGGCCGCCCACCACCGATAGACGCTGGCACGGGATACCCCAAGCGTCTCGGCCACTTCGTCGCAACTGTGGCCTTGGCAAACGCACGATACGGCCATCCACCGGAGCAGCTCGTGAACGTCTTGCTTGGTCTTCATGCGGCATTGTATGTGGCTTGCTCGCCAGTTGTCTCAAAACTAAAATGACGTTCAATAGACCGCCGGCTCGCCTTCGGCCAGTTGCCGGCAGAGGCGGACCAGCGGGATCATGCGGGCCGACCAACTGTAGCCGGTCGCCACGGTGCGGCGTGCGGCGGCGGCGATGCCCTCGGCCAGGGCGTTGTCGGTGAGCAGGGCGACCAGGTGGGCCCGCCACGCCTCGGGCGTGTCGGCCGCCAGCACGTCGACGCCGGGCTGGACGTCGAGCCCCTCGAGCGCCTCGGGCGTGCCCACGACGGGGCGCCCGGCGGCCATGGCTTCCAGGACCTTGTTCTGCAGGCCCCGCGCGATCCGCAGCGGCGCCACCGCCGCCCGCGCCGCCGCCAGGTAGGGCCGCACGTCGGGCACCGCGCCGGTCACGGCGACCCCGGGCGTCTCGGCCAGGGCCCGCACCGCCGCCGTGGGGTTGCGGCCGACGATGGTGAATGCCGCGTCGGGCAGAACCCGGCGGATCTCGCCCCACACCTCGCGCACGAACCAGCAGACGCCCTCGACGTTCGGCCGGTAGTCCATCGTGCCGGTGAAGACCAGCGAGGGCGTCTGCGGCAGCGGCGTGGGGGCGAAGTACTCCAGGTCCACGCCGTTGCCGACGGCGACGACGTTGGACGTCATCCCGTTGAGCGCCGCCGCCTCGGCCTGGCTGACCAGGATGACGCGGTCGCAGGCCCGCAGGACCTGCTTCTCCAGGCGCCCCACGCGCCGGGCCTCGGTCCGGTAGAGCCACCGCCGCGGCGCGGCCGCCCCGGCCGCGTAGGCCGCCCATTTGGCGCTGTCGACGTCGACCAGGTCCATCACCCGCGTCCGCGCCGGCGCCGCCAGCAGCGGGCCGGCCATGGCCGAGCAGTAGCCGATCGCCACGTCGAAGGGCCTCCCGCCGGCGGCCTGGCGGATCAGGCGGGTCATGGCGCGTCCGGCGAAATAGCCCTCGGTGGCCGACCGCCCGCTCAGCAGGCTGCGGACCCCGCCGGTCAGCCGCCGAAGGGCCGGCCGCGGGGCGAGGACCACGTCGGAGCAGTACATCCGCAGGGCGTTGACCGCCACGGGGTCTTCCGGGCCGTCCACTGGCGCCGCCAGCGTGATGTCGAACGTGTCGCTGAGGGCCCGGATCTCGCCGAACGCGCGGAGGCGCTCGCCCTTGTCGGGCGGGAAGGGCAATCGGTGGGCGATGAACAGCAGCCGGGCTCGCCGCGGCCCGGGCGGCGCCATCGTCGCCGCCCCGGCGGGCGGATCGGTCGAGGTTGAAACGTCCGTGTGCTCGCTCATGAGGCCCATCCGCCGCGTCGGCGGCAAAGAGTGTCCGTCAGAAGGCCGGCCGATCCTCACTGACTGCGGCTGAAGAACCCCCCCCCGCCAAGCCGATCCTAAGTATAGCGCCCGCCGTGCGGTGGCGTCAAGGAAGTTCGCGGCGCCCCCCGGGCGATTCGTCCAGTGGAGTATCCATGACGGACCATGCGTTGGATTTCGTCGTCTTCAGCGATGACTGGGGACGACACCCGTCCAGTTGCCAGCACCTGTTCGCCCGACTCCTGCGGCGCCACCGGGTGCTCTGGGTCAACACCATCGGCCTGCGGGCGCCCAGGGCCGACGCGTTCACCCTGCGCCGCGGGCTGGAGAAGCTCGCCGAATGGCGCCGGCCGCTGCGGCGGATCAGCCCGAGTCTGCACGTCTACGCCCCCGCCATGCTCCCGGTCGCCGGCGGCGGGGCCGGACGGCTCAACGCCCGCCTCGCGGCCGCCGCGGTCCGGCGGGTGATGCGGCGGCTGGGCTTCCAGCGCCCCGTCCTGTTCGCCAGCGTCCCGACCGCCGCCGACTATCTCGGCCGCCTCGGCGAGGCCGCCAGCGTCTACTACATCACCGACGACTACCGCTCCTGGCCCGGGGCGAACCCTGAGGTGATCGCCGCACAGGATGCCAGGCTGACCGCCGAGGCCGATCTCGTCCTGCCCTGCGGACCGGCCCTGGCCGAGGGGCGCGCCCCCGGCTGGCGGATGATGATGCTCCCCCACGCCGTCGACCTGGACCACTTCGCCCGCCCGCCGGACGCCGCCGAGCCGGTGGACCTGGCGGGGATCGGCCATCCGCGGCTGTGCTTCTTCGGCCTGATCTACGAGAAGATCGACCTGGACCTGCTCGCCCGCCTTGCCCGCGCGCGGAGCGACCGGCAGATCGTCCTGCTGGGGCCCGTCGCGACCGACCTGGCGGCCGTGGCGGGACTGGCCAACGTCCACGTCCTGGGACCGCGGCCCTACGAGCAACTGCCGGCGTACCTCCACGCGATGGATGTGCTGCTGCTGGCCTACCGCCTGGACGAGCAGACCCGCCGCAATGCCCCGCTGAAGATCCGCGAGTGCCTGGCCGTCGGCAAGCCGGTGGTGGCCAAGGGCATGGCCGACCTGGCCCCCTACGCCGGCCTGATCGAGCTGGCCGACAGCGACGAGGCCTACCTGGCCGCCTGCGACCGCGCCTGCCGGGCGCGCCCGGACGTCGGTGCCATGCGGGCCGCCGTGGCCGCCGACACGTGGGAGGCCCGCGCCCGCCAGGTGGAGGCGGCCCTGGCCGACCTGGACCGCCCGGCCCGCCCCGCCGCCGCCGGCCTGCGGATCGGCGCGGGAACCGACCGCGCCGCGTGGGACGCCTTCGTCGCCGCCCACCCCTCCGGGAGCGTGTGGCACCGGTGGGACTGGGCGCCGCTGATGGACGACGTGTACGGCCTGCCCGCCCACCTGCTGACGGCCCGCCGGCACGGGGCCCTGGCCGGCGTCCTGCCGCTGGCGCTGCAGTCGTCGCGGCTGTTCGGACGGCGGCTGGTGAGCCTGCCGTGGCTGGACCACGCGGGCATCCTCGCCGCCGACGACGACGCCCGCGCCGCCCTGCTGGACGAGGCGATCGCCCTGGCCGAGCGGCTCGACGCGGAACTGACGATCCGCCAGAGGGCCGACGCGACGGCCGACGCGGCCGCCGATCACGCGCGGAGCGACAAGGTCGCCATGGTCCTCGACCTGCCCGGCGACGGCGAGACGCTGTGGGAGGACCTGCAGGCGAAGGTCCGCAACCAGGTCCGCAAGGCCCGCAAGGCCGGCCTGACCGCCGACTGGGCCGGCGGAGGAGACCTCGACGCCTTCCACCGCATCTACGCCGAGAACATGCGCGACCTGGGCTCGCCCCCGCACGCCGCGGCCCTCTTCGCCGGCGTGCTCGAGCGCTTCGCCGACGTCGCCCGCCTGCTGCTGGTCCGCTGCGACGGCCGCCCCGTCGCCGGGGCGCTGGTGCTGGCCGACGCCGCCGAATGGCAGGTGCCGTGGGCGTCGAGCCTGCGAAGCGCCAACGCCCTGTGCCCCAACGTGCTGATGTACTGGACGCTCCTGGAGGCCGCCTGCGGCCGGGCGGCACGATTCTGCTTCGGCCGCAGCACCCGCGACAGCGGCACGTACCGCTTCAAGGCCCAGTGGGGTTCGCACGAACGGCCCCTGCTGTGGCAGACCTGGACCGCCCGGCGGACGGCCCCCGCCGCCGCCCGGGACGCCGAGCCCGGACGCCTGATGACGCTGGCGCAGCGCACGTGGCGCCGCCTGCCCCTGCCCCTGGCCCGGACGCTCGGGCCGCACATTATCCGATGCGTGGGATGACCCATGGCTGACAACACGGCGACGCCCCCCCGGCACATGCTCACCTTCGACGTCGAAGAGTACTTCCACTGCGAAGTCTTCCGCCAGGTGATCGGCCCGGACCGCTGGGACCAGTGGCCCAGCCGCATCGGCGGACAGATCGACGCCCTGCTGGCCCTGCTGGAGGAGTACCGCGTGCGGGCCACCTTCTTCGTCCTGGGCCGCCTGGCCGACACCGACCCCGACGTCGTCCGCCGCATCGCCGCCGCCGGCCACGAGATCGCCTGTCACGGCCAGTCGCACGAGATGATCGCCCGCCTGGGCCCCGAGGCCTTCCGCGCCGACACCCGGACCGCCAAGGACCGCCTCGAATCGCTCACAGGCGGACCCGTCCTGGGCTACCGCGCCGCGACGTTCGGACTGATGCGCCCCACCGCCTGGGCGATCGACATCCTGGCCGACCTGGGCTTCGCCTACGACTCCTCCGTCCAGCCCGTCCGCCACGACCGCTACGGCGTGCCCGACGCCCCCGCCACCGCCCACTGGGCCGCCGGGCCCGCCGGCGGGGTCATCCTCGAGATCCCCCCCATGACCCGGCGCCTCGCCGGGCGGAACATCCCCCTGGGCGGCGGCGGCTACTTCCGCCTCCTGCCGGCCGTCCTCTTCGACGGCGCCCTCCGCTGGTGGGCCCGCCGCGGCCGGGCGGCCATGCTCTACCTCCACCCCTGGGAGTTCGACGCCGACCAGCCCGTCGTCCCCGTCGGCGCCCTCAGCCAGTTCCGCCACCGCGTCAACCTCGCCCGCACCGCCGGCAAGCTCCGCACCCTCCTGGCCGGCCACCGCTTCGCCCCCGTCCGCGACCTCCTCGACCACCTCCGAGACGCCGCTCCCGTCCGCTTCGACTACGCCGCGCCGATCAGCGCATAAGAGAAACATCCATTCCCGAATTTCCAGCACACGCCAAACAAACCCTCGACCTCTGACCCCCACTAGAGGTCTTCTTCTTAGACACTTCTTCAAACACGGTTTAGGCTTTTACAGTACTTTACGACGCTCCTGGTTCTATTCAAATGTGCGAAAGATAGCGTACGTTATCATTGGCTGTGCCGCTCGATGTTCAGGCGCAGCCACACCCCCCGGGGCTCGTCGCGCCGTTGATCGTCGACCATGGAGACGATGGCAAGGTGCAGCAGCGCATTCAACAGGAGGCAGACGATCAGCGTGAGCAACTGCACGCGGGGACGGCCACTGGCGACGATGCGGCGGCCGAGGCGGGCGGCCAGGAAGAAGATGACCATGCCGAACCCAATGATAACAGCGATAAGCCAGTATGGGACGCTAACGCCCGAGCGAAACAGCAGTCCAATCATCGCAGCCGCGCCCCCCAGGGGGATGGCGTCGATAAGGGCGGCAAATACGCCCAGGCCGAAGCACCGCGCAGGCGCCGCCGCGGACGTCAGGGACAGCGGCGCGATGCTCAGTGCCGAGATCTCCGCCCGCTGCAGCGTGACGACGACCGCCGCAACCAAAGCGCCAATCACCCCTGCGACGTCCATCCCGCCCCACGCGACGGCCAGCGTCGCCGCGATCAGGACCTCATCGTCGCGAGATAACCTGCCATCATCAGAACCCAACGCATACGTGTCTTCCAAAGACGTCAGCATTCACGGGACATCGTATACATACCCGCTGCTTCACGTGATGCACGCGCCGGGCTCGCCGTGCGTGCAACTCACGCCGTCAGAGCACCGTATCACCAGATGCGGCGGGCGTCAATGTGGAAGCGAGAGGCGGCTGGCGCCCAGCAACACACCTCTATTCTGTCCCCTGCCTACCAGGTACGCCCGGTACTCGTCGTCACAGAAGGACGTCTGCTGACGCCGCTTGCCCGGTTCGGCTGCGCTCACGGCAGGCCCGCTGCGTCACACCTGCCCAGCGTAGCCTCGGGCGAAGCCTGGGTGGTGCGGCATCCCCGGCCTCACGATTCGCACAACCCTTGCCATGCACAAAGCCTACTATCATGACCGTCAGCCGTCAACAGAGTGCCGGCAGCCAGGGCTGATGCCCCCGACCGCCCTCGTGGACCGGCAATGTGCTAGCATTATGTTAGGAATCGTGTCACCCGCTCCTTCTCGCTCCCGATTCGCCTGAGCTTCCCACCTTCGTATCGTGCTACGGCGCGAGTCCCCCAGCGCGGTGTCTTGTTCCGCCAGCCTGCAGACCACCACGTCGAGACGGTGCGAGCGGGGGCCGACGTGGACGACCGGCACACGCGCATCCACCAACGTGTCGATGGCGTTCTGCAGGCGTTTGCCGGGGTGAAGCTTGGTGTGCAAGGATACGTGGGAGTACTCAACCCTCACTCGCGGCAGGCCTTACCGGACGGCCCCTGGGACGCGTCAGACCCCTTGCTCTCTGCTTGGCTTGGAGGCACTGGCCTCTTGTGCCCACGGACGCTTCGGGGTAATATGCATCGTGGAGATGCGAATTGCACCTTACATCATGGCAGGCGTGGTGTTCGCGACGGTCCTGGGTTCAGGATCGGTGGTCCCGGCGTGGTTGTGCGTCCGCGCGGACGGGGTCGTCGGTATCAAGACGAGTGGTGCCGGCGACTGCCGGGCCGCCTGCTTCGGCGAACCGGGCGAGCATGGCCGGGACGTGGCTCAGGTTGCGGTTTCGCAGCCTGAAGATTGCTGCCTGGATATCCCCATCGGACTGAACAACCCGCACCAGCCGGTCGAGCCGATGCGGCTTCGGACGCAGGACCATTCCGCGAGCCCCCTGCTGTCGGCAGGCCTCTGCAAAGAGCCGGCGACGTTGATGCCGGAGGGCGGCCTGCCGACCCCGTTCCACGTCGCGGACTCGCCGCCCTGGCCATCCCCCGTCCGCACCGTCGTCCTTCTAATCTGATTTCACACCTCCTGCGGTCCTGAAGGGCCGGCCCACGTGCGCAACCGGTCCGGCGTTGCCGGCCGTTGCGTTCTCACCCCCGTCCACCGCGGTTCATGGAGAGCCTGTATGCACACACTGCGCTGGTCTGTCGTTGCAGTCGTTCTGGCCGCCGCTGTCGCCGGCTGCGCCGAGCCCGAATGGGGTGATTCGCTGCCCCAGCGGCGTCCGCTCGGGGCGGAGTTGGCCACGTT
This sequence comes from Planctomycetota bacterium, assembly GCA_012514895.1. Lineage (GTDB taxonomy): Bacteria > Planctomycetota > Phycisphaerae > SM23-33 > FEN-1343 > JAAYZK01. The sequence goes on from JAAYZK010000042.1 coordinate 8,233, forward strand.
CCGCCCGAGCGGCGAAAACGCTTCCCCTCTACCGCCGCACGCGCCGGATGCGTCGGCGGTCCAGCCGACGGGTAACCTGACGCTGCGAGACGCAGCCCGCCTGGCGTTGCTGCACAGCCCGGACCTGGCGAGCTTCGCATGGAGCGTTCGCCAGGCGGAGGCCGAGCAGCTCCAGGCGTCGCTGCGGCCGAATCCCGAGCTGGAGGCGGAGGTCGAGAACTTCGCCGGCACGGGCGAGTTCAGCGGCACGGGGGCCCTGGAAACCACGGTTGTGCTCAGCCAACTCGTCGAACTGGGCGGCAAGCGCTCCAGGCGGACCCGCCTGGCGGAACTGGACAGCCGTCTGGCCGGATGGGACTACGAGGCCAGGCGGCTTGAGGTGCTGACGACGGTGTCGCAGCGGTATGCCGAGGTCGTCGCCGCCCAGCGCCGGCTGGAACTGACCGGCGAGAATCTTCGGCTCGCCACCGAGGCTGCGGCGACCGTTCGCCAGCGGGTCGCGGCCGGCAAGAGCGCGCCGGCCGAGGCGATGAAGGCCTCTGTCGAGGCGGCCACCGCCGAGATCGACCAGCGCAATGCCGAACGGGCCCTGGCCTCGGCGCGACGGCAACTGGCGGCCACCTGGGGCGCGGACGAGGCCCGCTTCGCCGCGGCCGTCGGGATGTTGACCGACCCGCAGCGGCTACCCGCCCTGGCCGAACTGGAACCGCTGCTGGCCCAGAACCCGCAGATCGCCCGCTGGGGAACCGAGCTTGACCAGCGTCAGGCGACGGTGGATCTGGCCAAAGCGCAGGCGATTCCCGACGTCACGGTCGGCGTGGGCTATCGCAACTTCCAGGAAACCGAGGACAACGATCACGCCATGCTCGTGACCGCGTCGATTCCGTTGCCCCTCTTCGACCGCAACCAGGGCGGGATCGCCGCCGCCCGCGCCGCATTGTCCAGGGGCCAGGTGGAACGGCAGGCCGCCCGGACCGACCTCCACGCGGCATTGGCCGATGCCTACGCGCTGCTGGCGTCCGCGCATGACGAACTGATGACATTGCAGAACACCGTGCTTCCCTTGGCCTCGCAGGCCTACGACGCGGCGGCGGCAGCGTTCGCCGAAGGCAAGAGCGGCTACCTGGACATGCTGGATGCCCAGCGCACCCTTGTCGAAGCGCGGGCGCAGGAGGTCGAGGCTCTCGCCCGCTATCACCAGTCCCGGGTGGCCGTCGAGGCCCTGATCGGACAGTCCATCGAAACCATTGGCGATGCGACGCCGGAAGGCGACGGCAACGCCCATCAGGAGGAGTGCTCTCATGAATAGCAGACGATTCAAGTTGGCCGCGATTGCCGCGGGCGTCCTCGCTCTGGCTGCGGGGGCTGCCCTGTGGACGGGGCTCTGGCAGGCGGTGCCGTCGGCGTATGCCCAGGACGTTCACGACGACCACGACGACGCCGGCCATGATCACGCCGCGCATGAAGACGAGGATCATGCCGTCCACGATGGCGACGGCCACGTCGATGATGCCCATGACGAGGGTCATGGCGGCCTGCATGCCGACGATGCCACCGGCGACGCCGACGGCCATGATGACCACGCAGGCCATGACGACCACGAAGGCCACGCCGAGGCGCTGGCCGTTCGCCTGACGCCGGAGCAGATGGAGCGCTTCGGCATTCGCCTGGCCACGGCCGCCCCCGGCCGGATCGGTCGGCAGATCCGCCTTCCCGGCGAGATCGTCATCAACGCGGATCGATCGGCCCACGTCGTCCCGCCGGCCGGGGGAATCGCGAGAGATGTGTCCGTCAAGGTCGGCGACGTCGTTGAGGCGGGTCAGCCGTTGGTGAGCATCGAAAGCGCCGATCTCAGCCGCGCCAAGACTGCCTTCCTGAGCAAGCGGACCGAGCTGGAATGCTGCGCGGTGACGTTGACCCGCACGGAGGCCCTGCACGCCGGCGCGGAGCAGTTGCTCGAGGCACTGGCGACGTCGCCGAGCCTGGAGGCGCTTCGGGCGCTGGAGCTGCCGGCCATGGGCGAACGGCACGCCGCCGTCATCGCGGCCTATGCCGACCTCGTGCTCGCCGAGGCCGATTACGAGCGGGAAAAGCAGCTCGTCGCCGGTGCCGCGTCGAGCCAGGCGGAGTACCAGACGGCGACCAACGCCTACAAGCGTGCGACGGCCGCGTTCATCGCGGCCCGGGAGGCTCTGGCCTTCGAGACGCAGCAGGCCTTGCTGGAAGCCCGGCAGGCCCGCCAGGTGCTCGAACTGGAACTTGCCGCCGCGGCGCAGGAGCTGCGGATTCTCGGCCTGACGGAAAGCGAAATCGACGCGATGGCCAATCCGTCTTCCCGGCACGCGGGCGGCCACGAATGCGATGACCCCAACTGCGCTGACTGCGAGGACCACGTCGCCGACCAGACCGCGAACCACGACCACCACGAAAGCCGACTGGGCCTGTACGCCCTCCGTGCGCCCTTTGCCGGGGTCGTCGTGGAGAAGCACGTCGCCCTGGGCGAGCAGCTCTCCGGCGAGGAGTCGGTCTTCACGATCGCCGATCTGGGCAGCGTGTGGGTCGACGTGAACGTCTACCAGAAGGACCTGCCGTTTGTCCGGGCCGGCCAGCCGGTGCGCATCGTCGTGGGCGAGGGTATCCCGCCGGCGGAAGCGACGATCGCGTTTGTCTCGCCCATCGTGGACAGCGAAACGAGAACCGCCACGGCCCGTATCGTCCTGAACAACCCGACGGGCGTCTACCGCCCGGGGCTGTTCGTGACGGCGGAGATCGACGTCGCGGCCTCCTCGGCCGCGGTGGTGATTCCCAAGGCGGCCGTGCTCCGGATCGCCGAGGAGGACGTCGTCTTCGTGCCGGGCGATGAGGGGTTCGTTGCCCAGCCGGTGCGCCTGGGGCGCGCCTCGCGGACCCATGTTGAGATCCTCGAGGGGTTGCAGGGCGGCCAGTCGTACGTGGCGGTCGGCGCTTTCAAACTCAAGGCCGAGATCGTCACCAGCGGACTTGGCGCTCATGCGGGCCACGGACATTAGGCAGGAGGCGGACATGAGCCAAGAACGTCCTGGAATCGAAGACCGGATCATCGACAGCGCCCTGCGGACGCACGGCCTGGTCCTGATCGCCGTGCTGGCCGTGATCGGCTACGGCGTGTACGCGTACACCACCATGCCCGTGGACGCCTTCCCGGACATCTCGCCGGTGATGGTGCCCATCTTCGCCGAGGCCCACGGCATGGCCCCCGAGGAGATCGAGCGGCAGATCACCTATCCGATCGAGACGGCCATGAACGGCCGGCCGGGCGTCCAGCAGGTCAAGAGCACCTCGGCGTTCGGCATGGCCGTCATCTACGTCTATTTCGACGACGACACCGACATCTACTTCGCCCGCCGCCTGGTGGACGAGCGGCTCAATGCCGCCCGCAACGACCTGCCCGAACTCCACGATCCGCCGACGCTCGGCCCAATCTCGACGGGGCTGGGACAGGTGTTCATCTACTACCTGACGGCCGACGACACCGTCGACACCGGCGGCAAGGACAGAGACACCTACCTGCGCGAACTGAACGACTGGATCGTCAAGCGGCAGCTCCAGAGCGTCGCCGGCGTGACCGACGTGCTGAGCATGGGCGGCCACGTGCTGCAGTACCAGATCCAGGTCAACCCCGCGGCGCTGCAGGAATACGACCTGGCGCTGGGGGACCTGGTCGAGGCGGTCCGACAGAACAACCGCAACGTCGGCGGGCAGTTCCTGGTGCTGGACGCCGAGGAGCATCTCGTTCGCGGCCTGGGGCTGCTGAGCGATCTGGACGACATCCGGAACATTCCGC
>JAAYZK010000355.1 GCA_012514895.1 Planctomycetota bacterium
GAACCTCTCTACGTGACAGGGGTAAAGGTGACGCCGTTCGACTCCTACGCCCATGCCGTCCGCTGTGCGGCCCGGATCGTGGAGGAGGGGGGCAAGTCGTTCTGGATTGCCATGAACCCCGAGAAGGCCCACCGGGCGGGGCGCGACGAGCGCCTGCGGCGAGTCCTCAATCAAGCTGATGTCGGCATCTGCGATGGAATCGGGATCTCCTTCGCCGCCCGGATGCTTCAGGGCCGCTGGGTGCCCCGTGTGACAGGCTGCGATCTGTTTTTCCATCTTCTCGAAGCCGCCCGCGACAGGGGGTGGGGGGTGTTCCTGTTCGGGGCCGACCCGGACTCCAACGAGCAGGCCGCGGCGAGCCTGGTGGAGCGCTACAACGGCCTTCGGATCGTCGGCCGCCACAGCGGGTATTTCCAGGATGTGCAGCCTGTCATCGAAGCCATCAACGCCAGCGGTGCGCAACTCCTTTTCGTGGCAATGGGTTCGCCGCGGCAGGAGTACTGGATCGCCGAGCACTTCGACCGGTTGGCCCCCCGCCTGTGCCTGGGCGTCGGCGGCAGCTTCGACGTCGCCAGCGGCAAGTCCAGACGCGCTCCCGGCTGGATCCGCAGACTCGGGCTGGAGTTCCTCTACCGGGCCCTGACCACCCCTGGTTGGAAGCTTGGCGCCCGCTGGGAGCGGACGTGGGTCAAAATCCGATATGGCCTCAGCGTTCTGCGGCAGAGACTTACGGGACGACGCTCCCAGCCCCCGCCCCCCTGATCTCCCCCAGCGCCGGCCGTCTGTGCCCCTTCCGGCCGGAAAAACGCCATTCCTGGAGTCGGTTGGCCGATATAGAAACTGGTACGGTATCGGAGTAGCCCGTATGGGTGCCTACACTGATGGTGCTGCTGGAGTCGACAGCGTCCGTCGCGACGCCGACAACGGTCAGCCTGAGGAAGCACGGATATGATCACGACGACGACGGTCAGGGGGGCCGGGAGTTCTCTGCTTCGCGCCGGTCTGTGCGTATTCCTGATTGCGGCGGGCGCCCTGCTGGGGTGCAGCCCGAAGGGGATCACGCTGGACGAGTTCCTGGCGATGGAACGTCAGGCGACGGCTGAGGTTGCCAACCCTGCGCCGGCCCCGACCTTCGGTGAGCGGCTCTCTCCGTTCACGGTGGGGCCCGGCGATGTTCTCGGCGTAAGCGTCCTCGGCGGGCAGGACACCGCCACCCCGATCGCGGTGGCCGTCCGCGTCTACGACGACGGGACGGTCGACCTGCCGCTGGTAGGGGCCGTCGCCGTCGGCGGTCTGCAGTTGACGCAGGCGGAGAAGGCCATCCAGGCTGCCTACGTTGAGAAGGCGTTCCAGGAGGCCGTCGTGCATGTCGTTCTGGAAGAACCGGATACGATCGAGGTCCTGGTGACGGGCCCTGTGGGGCGTCCCGGGCTGGTCCGCCTGGCCCGCAACGAGCGCGGGCTGGTCCAGGCGATGGCGGCGGCGGGGGGCTACCTGCCCTCGTCGGGCTGCGTGACGCTGGTGCGGCTGCGCGACCCTGGCAAGACGGTCACGGTGAATCTCGCCAATCCGGACGAGGTGCGCGGCGCGATGACGATGCCGCCGCTGCAGGATGGAGACATGATCGCCGTCGCGACGGCCGACCCGAATACCGTGTTCGTCGGCGGGCTTGTAAATGTGCCTGGACCACAGAGTTATCCTCCAGGCGTGCGGGTGACGGTCCTGCAGGCGGTTGCCGCGGCGGCCGGCCTGCGGACGGATATCTTCCCCGACGAGGCGGTGCTTGTCCGCCACCGCCCCGACGGGACGGATGTCCGCGTGTGCCTGGACCTCTCGCGGATCACCGACGGCGACGACCCGAACATCGAGCTGGCCGCCGGCGACATTCTCTGGGTGCCCCACACCTTCGAGACGCGCGTGCAGGAGTGGATCAACCGCAACATCTACTTCCGTGCGGGCGCCGCCGCGAGTGTGAACTATAACTTCGTCCACACCAAAGACATCCTGAATGGCGATGAAGACGATACCTCCATATTCATCGGGAACTGACCGGCGGTCAGGTTCCGCCAGCGATACCGTTCGGGCCAAGGAGGATCGGCGATCCGCCGGCGGCCCGGGCCGCCGGGCGTGCGGCTGGCGCCCTGTGGGTTCGCCCTGGAGAACGCCCGAGGGATGCGTCCCTGAGTGTGATAGCCGCGCCTGCAGCCATCAAAGGGCCGCCTGTAGGCGTTCACGCCACACGCCGTCGGCGGTCTGGCCTGCTTTTGCTCTTGCGTACTTGGATGAATATGTTAAAATCGACCCCCTGATTCTGGACTCATCTCGAGATCTGTTGGCACAGGGGCCATGGCGTGTGAGGCAGATTCCCCTGACAGAAGCCCGACACTGGTTGGCTCTGCGGGCATTCGCGGAAATCCGGATGAGGACGGGATTCAGGCCTGACGGTGAACGGAGATCGTCGCTGTGAGGTCAGCTCAATGAGAAGAAGATGATCCCCGGCCGGCTGCCGCAGAGGCATGGCTGGGGCAAGTGGATTCGCTCGGACGGCACAGATGCCGGCTTGCTGCCGGTTGCCGGGTTTCAGATGGAATGGAGTTCCCTTCGGTCGTGTCGAAGGGCAGGCGATGGCGGTCCGCAGGCGAACGCAGCGGACTGAGCGGATCGTCAAGGAAGTTGCAGCGCCCGTCGTCGTCGTCTCCCAGCGGGAGCCCCGGCGTCGGCGCGGTCACGGAGGATGAGGCGCATCAATCGCCGCGAACCTGGCAGGAGGTTTCCTCGCGCACTGTCGGCGGAGACCTCCGGACCTGCGGTGCGATGCGTGACCGCCTCTGCGATCGTCTGACATCACAAGATGTGGTACGTGGACCAGGGCAGCGGCCCCTTTGTTCGGCCGTGCGTGCACCGACGGGGACAGGGTCTGCGCTCAGCGGAATCGTGGGGCGTCGGGCAAGGCGTGAGGATCGCGGGGATGTGCAGGGCCTGACGCTGTCGTCGCTGAAGAGTGGTGCGTTGTAGTCAGCCCCGCGACGGGCTGGTTGGAGCGAACGTGCTGAAGTATGCCGATAACCCTCCGATCGTCTCGACCCAGGCGACGGATCTTCTCGACTGGACCGGCACGTGGTGGGTCGCCCATACCAAGGCCCGGGCGGAGAAGGCGTTCGCGTGGGATCTGCTGAGGCAGGGGATCGACTACTTCCTGCCGATGGTCGACTGCGTTCGCGTGTCGGGTGGGCGCAAGCGGCGCCTGCTGGTCCCGCTGTTTCCCTCGTACGTCTTCTTCTGCGGGGGCGAAGAGGATCGCTACCACGCCCTGGCGACCAACCGGCTCTGCCAGACGCTGGAGGCGCCGGACCGGGAACGCCTGGTCGGGGAGTTGGTGCAGCTCCAGCGGGCGCTGGCCAGCAGGGCCCAACTGGATCCCTATCCGTTCGCCGCCGTCGGCGCGCGCTGCCGCGTCAAAGCCGGCCCGCTCCGCGGGCTTGACGGTATCGTGATTCGCCGCGACAAGACGGCGCGGCTGGTGCTGCAGGTCAGCATGCTGGGCCAGGGCGCGGCGGTGGAAGTCGACGCGTCGTTGCTGGAGCCGGCGTAGGCTGGTGGGCTGTTCGCGCGGGCGCGAACAGGGCAGCCGGGACACCTGGAGGTCGCCGCGGAGCTGCCGCCCGGGGCGGGTGGGTCCCCTGCGGCGAGGAGTCCTGCCGTGAGAACGTACATATGCGTCTACTTCGGGGCCGCCGTGACCGTCACGTTCGGCATGCCCCTGCTGACGCGGATGGCCAGGGCACTGGGGTTGCTGGATGAGCCCGGGGTGCGCAAGGTGCATCGTGCGCCCATTCCGCGGGTGGGGGGGCTGGCCATCGCCGTGGCGACGCTGCTGTGGGTGATCCCCGTGCTGCTGGTGGACAATGGGGTCGGCGAGGCGTTCCGCAGGATCCAGGTCGAGATCCTGGTGTTGCTGGCCGGGGCGACGGCGATGCTGCTGGTGGGCTTCTTCGACGACCTGTGGAGTCTGCCGGCGGGGTTGAAGCTGGTGACGATCGTCGGCACTTCGATGGCGCTGTGCGCCACCGGCGCCCGCATCCAGCACCTGGCTCTGGGGAACGTCGCGCTGGACTTGGGCTGGGTGTCCTGGCCGGTCACGGTCGCGTGGATCTGCACCATCACCGTCGGGATCAACTTCATCGATGGATTGGACGGGCTGGCCGGCGGCGTGGCCGCGATCGTCTGCGCCTCGATCGCCTTCTTCGCCTTCTGGACCGGGCAGGTCGTGATGGTGGTGCTCATGCTGGGCCTGCTGGGCGCGTTGACGGGGTTCCTGTTCTTCAACGTCCACCCGGCCAAGGTGTTCATGGGCGACTGCGGCAGCATGTTCCTGGGCTACATGATCGGCGCGGGCTCCGTGGCCTGCCAGGCCAAGAGCGCCACGCTGGTGGGCCTGGCGCTTCCGGCGCTGGCGCTGGGCGTGCCGCTGATGGACACGATGCTGACGATGATCCGTCGCGGGATCATCGATCGCCGCAGCGTCTTCGCCGCCGAGCGCGGCCACCTGCACCACCGCCTGCTGGACCGCGGGCTCGAACAGCGCGGCGCCGTGCTGGTCATCTACACCGTCTCCGCCGCCGGCGCCGCGGTGGGGCTGTCGATGCTGGTCTACCGCGGAGGCGTGTCGCTGCTGCTGCTGGGCGCGGGGGTGCTGGGGCTGTTCCTGGTCTTCAGTCTCTGCGGCGCCACCCGCTTCCGTGAGACGCTGGCGGCGATCCGGCGCAACCGCACGCTGGCCGGTCGGATCAAAACCGGCAAGAGCGTCTTCGAGACGGCCCAGTTGCGGCTGCGGGAGAGCAGGACCCTGGATGACTGGTGGCAGGGCCTTTGCGAGTTCGGCTCCAAGCTGGAGTTTCTTCGGTTGGCTGTGCATGTGCCCGGGAGAGCCGAGCCCGACATTACGCGCGAGTGGACCCAGCCTCCTCCGGCCGACGCGAGCGGCCGTACGCTCCAGGTGATCATCCACGTGCCGCTTCGGTCGGCCGGCGAGGCCGCCCGCATCGAGGCGGACATCAGCGTGGACGGGTTCCTCGAGTCCAGCGGCCACCGCAGCGCCCTGCTGGGGCGGATCATCGACGAGTTCCCCCCGCCCGCCGCCGCGGCCGAACGTCCCAGGGTTGCCGAGCAGTCCGAGCCGGAGCCGGCGGCCTTGCCTCGACGCAATCGCCGCGGCCGCGGGTCCAAGGACGCGGGCGGACGCGAGCCCGGCCTGGGCACGCTGCACTGATGTCGGATGGAACGATGCAACAATGAACTGTGAGTGCCGATGCCGGAGCGTATCGGCATGCCGTGCGGATGCCGTCATCGCAGAGCGTTCGACGGCTTCCCCCCACGGGACCCCAGCCATGCCGGCCGTGCTGATGACGGGAAAGAGCGCCCGAAGAACGGCCGTCCATGGCGCGCTGGAGGGTTTGCGATTATGGAATCCCATGATCCTATGAACAACGGCGCCTCAGACCCATCCCCGGTGGGCGGGGCGATCCAGGTGCATCAGGCCGCGGCCCGGCCGGCGGGCGGTTGGCTGGTGACAGGTCCGGACACGGCAGTGGGCGCGGTCCCCCCGGCCCAGGCACACCATTCGGCGACGCCGGTGTGGGCGGCGCTGCGGTACAAGTGGACGATGGCGTTGGTCTTCCTGGCCATCGCCGTCCCGGCAGTGGCGGCCATCTGGTTGACGGTGAAGCCTCAGTACCATGCCAGGGCCGAAATCCGCGTCCGGCCGATCATCCCCCGCCTGGTGTTCAAGACCGACGAGAACGGCGCCATTCCCCTCTACGATTCGTACATGAACACGCAGATCGCCATTCTGCGCAGCCCTACTGTGCTGCAACGGGTGCTGGAACAGCAGGACATCCGGCAGACCCGCTGGTTCACCGATCCCGGCGGGCCCTTCGGCCGGCCGCTGCCGCACATCGAGAGGCTCGGCGATGCCCTGGAAGTTCGGCCCCGTCCGCGCACCGAGATCATCGACGTCAGCTTCACCGCCCGCCGTCCGAAGGACGCGGAGGCCATCGTCAATGCGGTGCTTGATCAGTACATGGCCCACAACCGGTACATGGTCGACGAGACCGAGGACCGGATGTACCAGCAGCTCAAGAACGAGTACGCGTCGCTGGAAGCCCAGATCAGCGGCGGAGAGAACGTCGTCGCCCTGCTTCGTAAGGAACTGGGTACCGGCGAACCGGATGAACTGGTCGCCCGCAAGCGCATCCGCGTGGACGAGACCGAAGCACAGCTCAAGAGCATTCTGCAGCGGCTGACGTTGCTGGAGGCACAGAAACGCTATCTCCAGCGAGGCCGGATCGTCGATGAAGCTTCGATGCTCGAGCGGGAACGGCTGAGGTTTGTCCGATTCATCGAGTCGCTGCCCCTTGCGGCCCGTGTCGACCTTGACCGGCGGCTGGAAGCCGAGCGGGTGGCCCTGGACAAGCGTGCCGGCGAGTGTCTGCAACTGGTCAATGCGGCGCCGCAGTCGGATGCCTCGGCGCCTGCCGCCTCCCAACCGGCGATGGCTCCTTTGCGCCAGGCCTTGGCCGGCGGGGGCGACGGGGTGGCGACGGACACGGCGGCCGACCCTGCCGATCTGACCCGCGAGGTCGCCGAGGCCCGCCTGGAGGTGCTGCAGACGCAGATCGAGGCGATCGACTGGCAGCGCCAGGAACTGGCGTTGCTGCTGAGCGGCTCGCCCGAGGCTGTCGAGGCCGTCGCGTCGGCACCCGCTCCCCAGTTCCAGGATGACCCTGAATGGCGGCGGCTGGACCTGGATGTCAGGAACGCCCAGCACGCCTACGACTTGGCGGCTAAGAGCTACCAACCGTCCCACCCGCGGATGCAGGCGCTGGCCAGCACGCTGGAGTTCGCCATCGCGCTTCGCCAGGCGAAGGAAGCGCAACTTGCCCAGCAGCATGCCGACCCGCTGGCTCCGCAGGATGAGCCCCAGGAGAGTTCCGGCGCCGGTCCCCTGGCCGCCTCCGAACGCCCCATTGGCATGGACTACCAGAATCGCCTGATAGCCATCGACGCCGAACTGGCCCTGCTGAGGCACCAGGAACAACTGGTCGCCGAGGACTTGAAGCGGCAGGGACAGGACTTCGAACAGACCTTCGCCAGCGCTCGAACGCTGGACAAGGAGGAACTCGCGCTGGACCACAAGCGACAGCTGTTCCAGGCGGTCCGCGAGCGGCTCGACCAGAAGGCGATGGAACGCGACGTGCCCGGTTCGATCGAGGTTCTCAACAGGGCCTTCGCGCCGAGCAGTCCGAGCAAGGACCGGCGCAAGGTGTTCACGGCGATGGTGATGTTCCTGGCGGCCGGTGCGAGCTTCGGTGCGGCGTATCTTCGGGCCTGCCGCGTGCAGGAGGTGCTGGCCGCCGACGATCTGCCCGTGCAGTTGCGTGCTCCCTTCTTGGGCGATCTGCCGTTGATGCCGGTGCCGGCGAGCGAGACGTCGGACCTGACGACCGCCCTGATGGCCGAACGCGTCCGCATGGTGCGTACGGCTCTGCTGAACCGCCTGGCGTGCGGTCCTGGCCACCCGGCCAGCACGCTGCTGATCACCAGCGCCCAAGGCGGTGCGGGCAAGTCCACCGTGTCGGCCATGCTGGGCCGCAGCTTCGCCGAGTGCGGCAAGCGCGTGCTGCTGGTTGACGCCGACATGCGCCGGGCGGGCCTCTCAGAGCATCTGGGCCTGCTCGACCGGACGGGGCTGGCCGACAGCCTCGTCGGCAGTGCGGGACCCCGGGAGGCCGTCTGCAGTACGACCACACCTCGCCTCAGCGTTGTGCCGGCCGGGCGGCAACGAGGCGGCGGCGAGATGGAGATGATGGCCAACGGCGTCTTCGAGGGCCTGCTGGCCGACTGGAAGCGGGACTTCGACGTCATCCTCTTCGACAGCCCGCCCATCCTGCCCGTCGCCGATGCGCGGATCCTGGCCGGACGCGTCGACGGCACCGTCATGATCGTCCGGCAGGACTCCTGCCTGCGCAGTGACGTGATCGAGGCCCTGGCGTGCCTGGGCTCCTCCGGCGGCAAACTGCTGGGCACCATCTTTATCGGGGAACGGCGACGGGGCCATGGGTACGGGTACAGCTACCACTACAACTACAACTATTCCCCGACGGCCCCCGAGGGGTCGCCGGGCGCGCCGACGTGATGGACGGCGTGTCCTGCAGCCTACAGTGCCGACCATCAGAGCAAGCGCATGACCACGACTGCCGTGTCAACGCCGACGACCCGAGATGACCGTTCCGCCTTTGTGCGGACGCTGCGCGAGTTGGCCTTGTCGGGCCTGCGGCGCATGTACCGTCCCGAGGCTGAGCTGTTCGCCTTCCGCCTCCGCCGCGCGGACCCTGAGCCGGTGCTCGAAGGCCTCAGCTACCGCTACACGGCGATCGCCCTGGTCGGCCTGGCGACGGTGGGAGACGAAGTCGCCCGTGACGTGCTGGGTGGCAAGGCCCCTGGTCACCTGGCCGCGCGGCTCGTGGCGGACCTCGACCGCATGGACGACGTCGGCGAACGAGCCCTGACGCTCTGGGCCTGCCGCGCGCTGGGCCACGAGGGCGCCGCCGCAGCCCTGGACGCGCTGCGCCGGGCGGAGCCGGCCGTCTGCGCGTGCCCGACGGTCGAGCTGGCCTGGTGCCTGACGGCTCTGACCCTCAACGGCCAGGTCGCCGACGCGCCGACGGCCCACGCCGTTGCCGAACGGCTGATGGCGTCGTTCCGCCCGGGCGCCGACCTGTTCACCCACCGGCCCGCCGGCACGCCGCCGCAGCGCCTGCGGGGCCACGTGGCGTGCTTTGCCGACCTGGTCTACCCGATCCAGGCCCTGGCCCACTACCACCGCGCCACCGGCAGCGAGCGGGCGATCGACCTGGCCCGCCGTTGCGCCGAGCGGATGGTCCGGATGCAGGGGCCCGCCGGGCAGTGGTGGTGGCACCACGACGTCCGCACCGGGCAGGTCATCGAAGGTTACCCGGTCTACTCGGTCCACCAGGACGCCATGGCCCCCATGGCCCTGTTCGATCTAGCCGACGCATGCGGCCGCGACCACCGCGCGGCGGTCGAGCGCGGGCTGGACTGGCTCTATCACGCCCCGGAGATCGACGGCTCGCTGGTCGACCGCGACGCCGGCGTCATCTGGCGCAAGGTCGCCCGCCGCGAGCGCGGCAAGCTCACCCGCACCGTCAGGGCGCTGGCCACCTGCGTTCATCCCGCCCTGCGGCCCCCGTCGCTGTTCCCGCCGAAGGCCATCGACTGGGAGAGCCGGCCGTACCATATGGGGTGGATTCTGTACGCGTGGAGAAACCAGGGGTAGACGCGCCGCTCCACGGCGGCGCGTGCGTACGGGAGCCCCCGCAATCCTATGCCAGTCCGTGTTACCATCCTGCTGCTGCTGGTCATCGTTTTGGCCGTCTATGCCTGGAAAGACTGGTTCAAGGCGCTGTGCGGTCTGATCGTCATGATGGCGGTGTTCAACCATCCGGACATGCCA
>JAAYZK010000043.1 GCA_012514895.1 Planctomycetota bacterium
ACACAACCGGTGACAGAATAGGGGGGATGCCACTGGTGTAGCATCTATGTCGGGACAGATTAAAGAATGTGAAAGCAGTCTAAAGGATGATATGGGCGGTAGTTAGGAGAATTTAAGCCCTCAAAACACGATTTTGCCGGCAGCCCAAAAGTCTCCGAAAAAGTAGCATCTCTCCGGTCCGCAAAATGGATTTTCCCGCGCTGCGCCGGGAAAGTTTTTTTTGGCGCGGGGGGGGTCATCTCAGGTCTCCCCCACCGTCAGGGCCGGCCTTGGGGTCCTGCCTGGCCCGCCTCGTGGGGCGTCGCCGCCACGGGCGTCCTGGCGGAGTCTCGGCCCGGCAGCCAGGGGCCCAGGGCGGAGGCGAGGGCCAGCAGCAGCAGGAGGGTGAAGGCAAGCTTCTGCAGCAGCGGGCGGGAGATCCGCCGGCCGAGCCGCAATCCCGCGGCGGTGCCCAGGAGGATCGCCGGAACGCACACCGCGCCGGCCAGGACGGCCACCAGGGCCGTCGTGCCGAACTTGACGATCAGGATCACGGTCAGCACCGGCTGGAGGATCAGGAAGCTGCACAGCAGGAACGCCCGCGTGCGCCGGGCCGACCAGTTGTGCGCCATCACCCACAGCACCAGCGGCGGACCGCCCATCCCGACGCTGCCGGCCATCACGCCGCTGATGAGGAACGTCGGCGCCGTCCAGCCCCAGCCGATCCGCTCGCGCGGCCGGACCCGCCAGAGCCATTGGACCACCACCACGGCCGCCAGCACCGCGCCGACCACCTGCTTGACACGCCCGGCATCCAGCGAGGCCAGCAGCCCCAGCAGCACGACGCCCACGCCCAGCCCCACGCCGCGGATCGACACGCACACGCCCACGTCGCGCCAGGGGACGTCCCGCCGCAGCGCGTGCACCGAGATCAGCGAGGTCACGAACGAGCCGGCCATCGTGATGGCCATCGCCTCGGGCAACGCGATTCCCAGCCACACCAGGGCCGGAACCGCCACCAGGCCCATGCCGAATCCCACGGCGCTCTGCATGACGCTGGCGAGCATCAGCGTGGAGGAGATCAGGACGAATTCGAGGATCGAGTAGTGGATGGTCGTTCTCCAGGCCTCAGTACGGCTGAGTGCAGCGGGCGTCGGTGAGCAGGCGGCGCAGGTCGCCGACGATGTCGAGGCACTCGTCGTAGCGGTTGCGGCGTTCGCGGAGGTCCTCGCCCATGTGGTAGAGCTGGCCCGGCGGGTCGAAGCAGGTGATCGGCGGGTCCTTGCTGAACCACCCGCCCGAGCCGGTGCCCTCGATGAGCTTCCACGGTCCGCGGCGGATGGCGAAAACGCCGTACTGGCTATGGTGCACCAGCGACTCGCGGATGGGCGTGGCCGTCGCCTCGCCTGTCAGGTAGGGCAGGAGGCTGACGCTGTCGCAGGCGGTGGTGGGCAGTTCGCGGCCGAGCAGGTCGGCGGCGGTGGCGAACAGGTCCATCAGGCACACCAGGTGGTCGCACCGCGCGGCCGGCGGCGTCACGCCGGGCCAGCGGGCGATGCACGGGATGCGGTGCCCGCCGTCCCACGCATCGCCCTTGAGGCCGCGCAGGGGGCCGCTGGGGTTATGCCCGTAGGTCTCGATGAGCGTCCCCGGCGCCTCGGCGCTGCCGGTGCGGCCGGGCGAGCCGTTGTCGCTGGCGGCCAGGACGAGCGTGGTGTCGTCGATCCCGGCGCGCTTCAGCGCCGCCAGCACCTGGCCCACGACGTGGTCGACCTGCGCCACGAAGTCCCCGTACGCCCCCGCCCTGCTGCGCCCCACGAACGCCTCCGCCGGGGCGATCGGCGTGTGCGGGGCCGTCAGCGACAGGTACAGGAAGAACGGCCGGCCCTCGGCGGCCCGGCGCTCGATGTACTCCACCGCCCGGCGCTGCTGTTCGGGCAGCAGGTCCTCGTAGCGCCACCCCTCCACCATCGGCCCGGGGATGCCGAACATCCCCTCGGGCTTCACGCCGAGCGGCGGCCGGACGACGTGGTCATCGGCCAGCCAGCAATACGGCGGGAAGTTGGGGATGTCCACGCCGAAGTAGCTGTCGAACCCGTGGTCGACCGGCCCGCCGCCGATCCGGCCCGTCCAGTCGATGTCGGCCAGGGCCGCCTGGATCTCCTCGCTCCACCAGTCCAGGCCGTCAACGTGCCGCGGCGTGCGGAAGGGCCAGTCCATGCCCAGGTGCCACTTGCCGATGCACCCGCAGTGGTAGCCCGCCTGGCCGAGCAAGCCGCCCAGCGTGGGCAGGTCGGCCTCGATCAGCGGAGGATAGCCCGGCCCCAGCACGTTGCGCTGCAGCCGCCCCCGCCAGGCGTAGCGCCCGGTGAGGATGCTGTACCGCGAGGGCGTGCAGACGGCCGACGAGGCGTGGGCGTCGGTGAAGGTCAGCCCCTCGGCCGCCATGCGATCCATGTGCGGCGTGGGGATCCTGGGGTCGGGGTCGGGGTTGAGGCAGGCGACGTCGCCGTACCCCATGTCGTCGGCGAGGATCAGCACGATGTTCGGCGGCCCAGCGGCCATGGACGTCTCTCCCTCGGGCGGCCTACGGCTCGACCGCCGGCAACTCGGCGACGAACACCTCCGGGGTGATCACCAGCAGCGTCTCCTTGTCCAGCCCGCTGTCGGTGTGGGCGAAGAACCGCCGCCCCGGCGACGTCTCCCGCCGGGCGGCCACGCCCGGGCCGATGATAAGGTACTGCCCCTCCTCGACGCGAGCGATGAATTCCAGCGGCTCGACCGGCACGAGCTGCGGCTCGCGGCTGAGGCGCACGCCGTCGTCGGTCGAGATCACGCGCGGCGTCATGATGCGCACGACCGGGACGGCGTGGATGGTCACGTCGGCGGGATCGTCGCTGTTCAGCCGGGCGCCGAGCATCAGCACGTTGTCGCCGGGGGGATAGTCCTGTCCGCGGAGGCAGCCCTCCTGGTCGAACACGAACAGCCGCTGGGTCGGCTGCGATTCGGCCAGCACGATGGAAACCGCCCCCCCGGGCCGGAGGATCTGCTCCTGGCGGGCGGGCGTCTGGCCGGTCAGCTCCCGCAGCAGGCCCGCGACGGCGGGCCAGTCGGCCTGCCTGCCCCGCCCGACTCGCAGGCCGTTGCGGTTGAGAACGGCAGAGGTGCCCGCGTCGGCGATCTCCTCGTCGAGGTAGTGCCACAGCCGCTCGGAGTGGCTGACGGCCCCGGCGGGCACGATGACGGGGAAGACGGTCAGGCGGATGATGTAGGCGCAGTTCGTCCCCGGCGTCCGCGTGTACCCGCTCACCGGCCGCATCGGCTGGCCGCCCAGCGTGGGCACCCCCGTCGGGGGGTCGAACACCGGCGGCGACGGCGCCGTCGCCTCGCCCTGCACGCACCCGGCCGCGGCCAGGGCGAGCGCGACGATCAGCCCCCCTGCCACGTGTCTGGCCCGTCGATCGTTCTTCCTGCGCATCGGGAAGGATCCTTTCGCATCGCCCCTGTCCCCGATCGTAGCGAACGGCCGCGGCCGAGTCAAAGGAATGGCAGGGCTCTTGGCCGGCCGCCCCGATTGCGGTATAGTGCCCGTTCTGCGGACGCCGATAAGGACGATACGTGCAAGACGTCGATAAAATTGCACTTACGGATTCGCCTGCCGGGACGATCGTTCCGGTAAAGGCCTCGCCGGGCGCCAGCCGCAGCCGGATCGTCGGCGCGCTGGGCGGGCGGCTCAAGGTCGCCGTCAGCGCTGCGCCCGAGAAGGGCAAGGCCAACGCGGCGATCGCGGCCCTGCTGGCCGAGGCGCTGGGCGTGGCGGCCCGCCGCGTCCGCCTGGCGAGCGGTCCGACGAATCCGAGCAAGAGTTTCCTGGTGGAAGACTTGAGGGCCGACGACGTGCGGGAAGCGCTCCGCCGGCTCTGAAATGGCAGCGAGGTGGTTGTCGATGGCAGGCTATGACTTTACCGCGATCGAGGCGAGGTGGCAGGCGTACTGGGCCGAGCACGGGACCTTCCGGGTGGCCAATCCCGGCCAGGAGGGGTTCGTCGACCGGCCCAAGGCCTACATCCTGGACATGTTCCCCTACCCCAGCGGGGCCGGCCTGCACGTGGGGCACCCCGAGGGGTACACCGCCACGGACATCGTGGCCCGCTACCGGCGGATGCGGGGCTATAACGTCCTGCACCCGATGGGCTACGACGCCTTCGGCCTGCCCGCCGAGCAGTACGCCGTCGAGCACGGGGTGCACCCGCGGGTAACCACCGAGCGGAACATCGCCAACATCGAGCGGCAGATCAAGCTGTTCGGCTTCAGCTACGACTGGTCCCGCCGCGTCTCGACGACCGACGTGGCTTATTACCGCTGGACGCAGTGGATCTTCCTGCGGATGTTCAACAGTTGGTACGATCCCGACGCCGGCAAGGCGCGGCCGATCGGCGAGCTGGTCCACGCCCTCGAACGGGGCGACTATTACGTCGACCTGGACGGCGGGCTGGTCCCCTCCGGCGGCGCCGAGGCCACCGAGGCCCTGGCCGGCGTGCCCGGGGCCCTGCGCCGCTGGCATGAGCTCCAGCCCGACCAGCAGCGGCGGCTCCTGGACGAGTACCGCCTGGCCTACCAGGCCGAGGTGCCCGTCAACTGGTGCCCCGCCCTGGGCACGGTGCTGGCCAACGAGGAAGTCACCAACGAGGGCCGCTCCGAACGCGGGAACCACCCGGTGTACCGCCGTCCGCTGAAGCAGTGGATGCTGCGGATCACCGCCTACGCCGAGCGGCTCGCCGACGACCTGGCCGAGGTCGACTGGCCCGAGCCGATCAAGATGATGCAGCGCAACTGGATCGGCCGCAGCGTCGGCGCCGAGGTCGACTTCCGCCTCGCCGGCGACGCCGACGCGGTCGAGGACTGGTTCGCCGACCGCGCCGAGACGGGCTTCCCGGCCGTGGCCGACGAGGACGTGATCCGCGTGTTCACCACGCGCCCCGACACGCTGTTCGGCGCCACCTACATGGTGCTCGCGCCCGAACACCCGCTGGTGGCGACGATCACGACCGACCGGCAGCGCGGCGCCGTCGAGGCCTACGTCGCCGGCGCCGCCCACAAGAGCGAGATGGAGCGGACCGCCGAGGCCAAGACCAAGACCGGCGTGTTCACCGGCGCCTCCGCCATCAACCCCGTCACCGGCGAGCCGATCCCGATCTGGGTGGCCGACTACGTCATGATGGGGTACGGCACCGGGGCGATCATGGCGGTGCCCGCCCACGACACCCGCGACCTGGAGTTCGCCGAGCAGTTCGATCTGCCCGTCGTCCAGGTCGTCCAGCCGGTCGACGGGGGCGAGTGGCGCGGCTTCGTCGACGAGGGCGTCGCCGTCAACTCCGGCGACTACAACGGCCTGCTGACCGCCGAGTTCAAGACGCGCATCACCGACGACCTCGACGAGGCCGGGCTCGGCCGCCGCGCGGTCAACTACAAGATCCGCGACTGGCTGTTCAGCCGCCAGCGGTACTGGGGCGAGCCGTTCCCGATCGTCCACTGCGACACGTGCGGCACGGTGGCGCTGGGCGAGGACGACCTGCCGCTGGAACTGCCGGACATGGAGGACTTCACGCCCGCCACCAGCGACGACCCCGAGGCCCTGCCCGCCCCGCCGCTGGGCAAGGCGACCGACTGGGCCGCCACGACCTGCCCGATCTGCGGCGAGCCGGCCACCCGCGAACTGAACACCATGCCCCAGTGGGCCGGAAGCTGCTGGTACTTCCTGCGCTACCTCGACCCGGCCAACGACCGGGCCTTCTGCGACGGCCGCGCCGAACGCTACTGGATGGGCCCCAAGGGCCGGCCGGTGGACGGCCAGAGCCCGATGGGCGTCGACCTCTACGTCGGCGGCGCCGAACACGCGGTGCTCCACCTGCTGTACGCGCGGTTCTGGCACAAGGTCCTGTTCGACCTGGGGTACGTGAGCTTCCCCGAGCCGTTCGGCAAGTTGTTCAACCAGGGCATGATCCGCAGCTTCGCCTACCGCGACGCCCGCGGGGTATGCGTCGGCTACGACCAGATCGACTTCCGCGAGGACGGCGCCTACCGCCGCACCACCGGCGAGAAGCTCGTCGAGTCGATCGAGAAGATGTCCAAGAGCCTCAAGAACGTCGTCAATCCCGACGAGATCGTCGCCCAGTTCGGGGCCGACACCTTCCGCCTCTACGAGATGTTCATGGGTCCGCTGGAGGCGTCCAAGCCCTGGAACACCCGGGACGTACCGGGCGTCCACCGCTTCTGCCAGCGGGTCTGGCGGATGATCGCCGGCACCGACGAGCAGCCGGCCCTGCTGAGCGACGGGGACGGCGGCGAGCCCCTGGAGCGGGCCCTCCACAAGACGATCAAGAAGGTGGGCGAGGACATCGAGGCGATGAAGTTCAACACCGCCATCGCGGCGATGATGGAGTTCGTCAACGCCGTCTACCGCGCCGAGGCGATCGGCCGCTCGCAGGCGGAACGCTTTGTGCTGGTCCTGGCGCCGTTTGCGCCGCACCTGTGCGAGGAGCTCTGGCAGCGTCTGGGGCACGGCGCGTCGCTGGCCCATGAGCCCTTCCCGGCCTGGGACGAGGCGATGACGGTGGATGCGACCGTCGAACTGCCCGTCCAGATCAACGGGAAGGTCCGCGGGCGGGTCACCGTCGCGGCCGGCGCCGACGAGCAGACAATCCTTGACGCCGTGACGGCGGATGCGAGAATCTCTGAACAACTGGCCGGCAAGACGATCGTCAAGAAGATCGTCATCCCCGGCCGGTTGGTGAATCTGGTGATCAGGTAGCCGTCGGCCGATACGCGTAGTGGGGGTGGACGCGATGGATCATGTGAGCATGGCCTTGAGCCACGAACAATCCGAGGCGGCGTTCGCACGGGCCCGCGACGTGCTGGCCGGCGGGGTCAACTCCCCCGTCCGGGCATTCGCGGCGGTGGGCGGGTCGCCCGTGGTGATCCGCTCGGCCCACGGCGCCACGCTGGTGGACGTCGACGGCAACGAGTACGTCGACTACGTCGGGTCGTACGGCCCGCTCATCCACGGCCACGCCCAGGAGCAGATCGTCACGGCCGTGACGAAGGCGGCCAGGCTGGGAACGAGCTTCGGCGCGCCGACCGAGGCCGAGACCAAGCTGGCCGAGCTGGTCCTCAGCGCCTACCCGCACGCCGGGAGGATCCGCTTCGTCAACAGCGGCACCGAGGCGTGCATGACGGCGATCCGCCTGGCCCGGGCGGCCACGGGGCGCGAGAAGATCATCAAGTGCGCCGGCTGCTACCACGGCCACGCCGACGCCCTGCTGGTCGAGGCCGGCAGCGGCGCCATGACGCTGGGCGTGCCCAGTTCGCCCGGGGTGCCGCCCGCCGTGGCGGCCGATACCCTCGTGGTCCAGTACAACGACCTCGACGCGGTTCGCGCCGCCTTCGAGGCCCATGGCGGGCAGGTGGCGGCGATGATCGTCGAGCCGGTCTGCGGAAACATGGGCGTGGTGCGGCCCGAGGCCGGCTACCTGCGGGGCCTGCGGGAGCTGTGCGACCGCCACGGGGCCCTGCTGGTCTTCGACGAGGTGATCACGGGCTTCCGCCTGGCCTTCGGCGGCGCCCAGGAGCTTTACGACGTGCGGGCCGACCTGACCACCGTCGGCAAGGTCATCGGCGGCGGTCTGCCGGTGGCGGCGTACCTCGGTCCGGCCTCGCTGATGGACCGCATGGCCCCCGTCGGGCCGGTCTACCAGGCCGGGACGCTCAGCGGCAACCCCCTGGCGATGGCCGGCGGGCGGGCGACGCTGGAGCCCCTGCGCGACGGCGCCGCCTACGGGCGCCTGGAGGGCCTCACCACCTCCCTGTCGGCCGCCCTGAAGGAGGCCGCCCAGGCCGCCGGCGTCGCCGAGAAGATCCGCATCAACCGCGCCGGCAGCATGCTGACGGTCTTCTTCACGCCGGGGCCGGTCACCAACCACGCGACCGCCCGGGCCTCGAACACCGCCGCCTACGCCGCCTTCTTCCACGCCATGCTGGAGGCGGGCATCTACCTGCCGCCCAGCCAGTTCGAGGCGTGGTTCGTCAGCCTGGCGCACAGCGACGAGAACATCACGGCCACGGCCGCCGCGGCCGTCGAGGCGTTCCGGCAGGCGGCGGCGAAGCTGTAGGCCAGGCCCGGCCAGGGAGTCTCTGCGATGCAGCAACTCGAACGTCCAGC
>JAAYZK010000044.1 GCA_012514895.1 Planctomycetota bacterium
ACCGCAACGCGACGGCGGAGTTCAACCGCGTCGTCCGCTTCCTGACCGGCGTGGAGCCCGACGAGATGGCCAACCACGACAACGGCCAGGGCGCCGGGCGGTCGCACTGCCTGGCCCTGCTCTACCAGGGCCCCGACGCCGTCGAGAAGGTCAAGTCGGTCCTGGGAGGGATCAACCCCATCCGGACCGCCGCCGGCGACTACCGCAGCGAGTTCGCCCAGGACCTCGTCCGCAGCGGCGCCCACGCCAGCGCCAACGCCGAAGACGCCCTCCGCGAACGCGACGTCGTCGGCCTGGCCGACCGGGAGGCCGACGGGTCGGACTTCGCCGGCCTCATCGGCGAGTACCTCCGCCGGCGGAACGCCCATGCCTGAGGCCCTCTACGACATCCAGGCCGCCACGCTCGGCCCGTTCGCCGTCAACGCCTACGTCATCGCCGAGCGCGGCGCCGCGGCCTGCTGGGTCGTCGACCCCGGCGACGCCGCGCTGGCCGACCGCCTGCTCCGCCAGGGCCGCAGCGTCGAGCGGATCCTCCTGACGCACGGCCACGGGGACCACATCGCCGGCGCGGCGGCCCTGAAGAAGGCCTTCCCCGACGCGGTCTTCACCGTCCCGGCCGGCGACGAGGCCATGCTCGACGACCCGCGGGCGAACGTCTCGGCCCTCTTCGGCCTGCCCATCACGGCCCCCCCGGCCGACCAGCTCATCCGCCCCGGCGACACGCTGGCCCTCGGTCGCGGCACGTGGACGGTCCTGGACACCTCCGGCCACACCCCCGGCGGCATCAGCCTCTACTGCGCCGCCGCCGGCGTCGTCCTCACCGGCGACGCCCTCTTCGCCCAGGGCATCGGCCGCACCGACTTCCCCGGCGGCGACACCGACCGCCTCCTGGCCGCCATCCGCAACAACCTCTTCACGCTCCCCGACGACACCGCCGTCCTGCCGGGCCACGGACCGCAGACGACGATCGGGCAGGAGAAGCGGGGCAATCCGTTCCTCCGGGCGTGAGACGGCCAGGATGCTCGATACGCGCCGATGCCCGTCACTTCGGGCCGTTCCCTAACACTGCCCTAATTCTCCTTGCTTGAACCGCCCGCGTCTGCCATGATGGGCCCCATGGATGTGCGAGCCTTCCTCAAGGAATTGATCGACGACGACGGGTACGAAGGGCAGGTCGTCCACGTGCGGGAGATCCCCCCGCGCGAGGCGCAGTACGCCGAGCCGCAGACGGCCATCCCCGAGTCCCTGCGGTCGCTGCTGCGCCGGCAGAACATCCACCGCCTCTACACCCACCAGGCGGCGGCGATCGACGCGGCGGCGCGGGGCGAGGACGTGGTGATCGTCACCTCCACCGCCTCCGGCAAGACGCTGTGCTACAACCTCACCGTCGCCCGTGCCCTGCTGGCCGACGCCGACGCGCGGG
Source organism: Planctomycetota bacterium (assembly GCA_012514895.1). Lineage (GTDB taxonomy): Bacteria > Planctomycetota > Phycisphaerae > SM23-33 > FEN-1343 > JAAYZK01. Next base: position 1,424 of record JAAYZK010000044.1, read on the forward strand.
CCCTGTACGTCTTCCCCACCAAGGCCCTCGCCCAGGACCAGCTCGGCACGCTGATGCGCTGGACCGGGGCCGAAGGACTCGCCGACGTCCTCCGCCCGGCGGTCTACGACGGCGACACCCCGGCCCACAACCGCACGCGGATCCGCAACGAGGCCTCCGTCGTCCTGACCAACCCCGACATGCTCCACGTCGGCATCCTGCCTTACCACACCAAGTGGCACGCCTTCCTGCGGAACCTGCGGTACATCGTCCTGGACGAGGTGCACGTCTACCGCGGGATCTTCGGCAGCCACGTCGCCGGCGTCGTCCGCCGCCTGCTGCGGCTGTGCGAGCATTACGGCGCCTCGCCGAGCATCCTGTGCTGCTCGGCCACGATTGCCAACCCCCTCGACCTCGCCGGCCGCCTGACCGGCCGCGAGATGACGCTGGTCGACAACGACGGGGCCCCGCGCGGGCGGAAGTACTTCGTCCTGTGGAACCCCCCTTTCGTCGACGCCAACGATGTGATGCGCCGCTCGGCCAACATCGAGGCCGTCAAGCTGCTGACCGCCCTGGTTCGCCGGCGCGCCCAGACCATCGCCTTCACCAAGGCTCGGGTCGTCGCCGAGCTGATCTACCGCTACGCCGGCGAGATGCTCGCCGGCGAGGGCGACCTCGCCCGGCGGATCCGCCCGTACCGCGGCGGCTACCTGCCCACCGAGCGCCGCCAGATCGAACGCGAGCTGTTCAGCGGCGAGCTGCTCGCCGTCGCCGCCACCAATGCCCTGGAACTGGGCATCGACGTCGGCAGCCTCGACGCCGCCCTCCTGGTCGGCTTCCCCGGCACCATCTGCTCCACCTGGCAGCAGGCCGGGCGGGCCGGCAGGACCAGCAGCGAGAGCCTCACGGTCCTGGTCGCCTACAACGAGCCGGTCGACCAGTACCTGATGCGCCACCCGGACTACCTCTTCGCCGCCACGCACGAGCACGCGGTGATCGACCCGTTCAACCCTCACATCCTGGCCGCCCAGCTCAGTTGCGCCTGCTTCGAGAAGCCACTCACCGAGGACGACCAGGCCTGGTGGGGCCCGCTGATGGCGGACGTCGCGGCGATCTGCGCGGCCGAGGGGGAGATGCGGGCGATCGACCGGCGGTACTACTGGTCGAGCCCCGAGCCACCGTCCAAGAACGTCAACCTGCGGATGATCAGCGCCGACACCTACGCCATCGCGGACCTCTCGGCCGGCGGAAAGGTGATCGGCCAGGTCGACCGCATCAGCGCGCCGGAGCTGGTCTACCCCAACGCCGTCTACCTGCACGAGGGCGCCGCCTACCTCGTCAAGCAGCTCGACGACGAGGCCCGCATCGCCGGCGTCGAGCCGTGCGAAGTCGATTACTACACCCAGCCCGTCCTGGCCAGCAGCTGCCGCTTCGGCGAGATCTCGGATGAGAAGCCCTATCGCGGCGGGCGGATGCTGTTCCTCCACGCCGACGTGACGTGGCAGACGACGGCGTTCCGCAAGATCAAGTACTACACGATGGAGCTGATCGGCCAGGCGGAGCTGGACCTGCCGGCCCAGACGATGGCGACAATGGCCATGGCGTGGGTCGTGCCCGAGGAGCTCCGCGGGGCGGTCCGCAAGAAGGGCTACAACCCCATCGAGGCGCTGATGGGCGTGCGGAACCTCATGCTGGCGTCCCTGCCCTCGCTGGCGATGTGCGACCGGCGGGACATCAGCGGGATGGTCGAGTCGTCCAACCTCGGCGAACCGACCATCATCATCTACGACCGCTACATCGGCGGGCTGGGCTTCAGCCAGACCGGCTACGACCTCATGGACACCTGGCTGGCCCTGTGCCGCCAGATCGTCGCCGAGTGCCCTTGCCTGGACGGCTGCCCCTCCTGCGTCGGCCTGGCCAACCTCCGCCCGCCCATCCACGGCGACCCCGACCTGGGCGGCGGCTACCCCGTGCCCAACAAGGCGGCAACGATGCTGCTGCTGGACCTCCTGGAAAACGTCCAGGCCGACGACGCCCCCCCCGTGCCGTGACAGAGGAAGCCCCCGCCGCCAAGCATGGGGCTTCCTCCATCACGTGCCCGGATGGGAGCGTTGGGGCGTCGTTACCCGCGCCGCCGGCGGAGCAGCGCCAGACCGCCGAGGGCCAGCAGGCTCAGCGAAGCCGGTTCGGGCACGCCGAGGTCCACCTCGTACTGCACGCCGGTGGCGGAGTTGACGTAGCTGAACGTGTAGATGGCGTCCTTGGGCGACACTTCCCAGCCCGCCCACTCGGTGAACACGGCGCCCAGCGGGATCCGCCCGCCCGGGGCCAGCGTGGCCGGGCTGCTGAGGCTTCCTTCGCAGATCAGGCCGGCCGTCTCGGCGAACGGCTGCCAGGTCATCGCTTCAGGGAGGGTCAGCCCGATGCTGTCCAGGAAGCCCGGAACGGAGGCGTTGACGGGGATGGTCGTCCAGTTGGCGGCGATGAGAGTCCAGTGCGGCGACGCGATGGAATAGCTGTCGAAGACGACGGGCTCCCACCCGTCGTTGACGATCTCGCCCGTGCCGTCCAGGTTGATCCACAGCGTCAGCGGCCCCCCCGGCAGGAGCCCCACCCCCTCGGCCATCGCGGACCCGGCGGCCAGCATGATCAGCAGTGCGACTGTGAATGTCTTCATGAGATGCCCTTTCCTTGCTCCAGAGGTAACGCCCCACATCCCCGCCCCGAAAGCGACCGAAGCCCTTCGGCCGGACGGGGTCGAATAAGTACAGATGTAGTATATCCGACAACCAGGGCCCGTCAAGGGCAAAGTGTTCGTCGCTCGGAAGATGCGGCCGGGCCCGCCGCCGCGCGGGCGCCGCGATCGCTTCGCGCCCCATAGCGACCCTAAAAAAAACTTCCGCCCCCCCTTATCATTATCCTGGATGCTATCCACTGCAAGCGAGGAGGATGGTCCATGAACAGAGTGTCAATGCCGACTCGTCTGCCGGCGCCCGCGTGGGAGTCCCTGGAGCCGCGGCTCCTGCTGAGCACGGCGTACACGCCGGGGGACGACGTTATCCTCTACTGGAACCAGGTGGCTATGGATGCGCTGCTGGCCGACTCGCAGGCCGAGGCCCCCCAGCAGGGCGGCCCCACGCCGGCCAGCCGCGCCGCGGCGATCGTCTTTGCCGCGATGGCCGACGCCTACGCCGCCGTCACGGGCGAGTTCGAGCCCTACCTGGTCGACGGGACGTGCCCCCAGGCCGATGTCCTGGCCGCCGTCTCCCAGTCGGCCCATGATACCCTGTCGGCGCTGTTCAGCGACCAGCGGCCCGCCTTCGACGACGCCCTCGACGACGTGCTGGAGGCCGTGCCGGACGGCCAGGCCGAGCAGAAGGGTGTCACCTTCGGCGCATCGGTCGCCGGGGAGATCCTGGGGGCCCGCGAGAACGACAATGCCGACGCCGCCGTCGCCTACACGCTCCGGGGCGTGCTGGGCAGTTACGCCGTCGACCCGCTCCACCTCGACCAGACGCCCCTGACGCCCGGGTGGGGACGCGTGACGCCGTACGCCATCGAGAGCAGCACGCAGTTCGGCCCCCCGCCCTTCCCGGCGCTGACCAGCGAGGACTACGCCGCGGTGTTCAACGAGGTCAAGGCCGTCGGCGCCGCCGATGCTGAGACCGCCGACCGCGACGGCGACGGCGTCCCCGACCGCACGCCGGAGCAGACGGAGATCGGCCTGTTCTGGGCATACGACAGCGGCCTGGGCACGCCGATGCGGCTGTACGACCAGGTCCTGGTCGCCGTCGCCGACCAGCAGGACAACACGGTCGGCCAGAACGCCCGCCTGTTCGGACTGGCCTTCCTTGCGATGGCCGACGCCGGCATCACCGCCTGGCAGGCCAAGTACGAGTACGATGTCTGGCGGCCGGTCCTGGGCATCCGCTACGCCGCCGTGGACGGCAACAGCGATACCTTCGAGGAGACGGACTGGACGCCCCTGGGCGCACCCGACCACCTGGGCGGGACGCCCTTCACACCGCCCTTCCCGTCCTACACCAGCGGACACGCCACCTTCGGCGGGGCCCTGTTCGAGGTGCTCCGGCGGTTCTACGGCACCGACGAGATCGCCTTCAGCCTCACCAGCGAAGAGACGGGCACCACGCGGCAGTACGACACGCTCAGCCAGCCGCAGCAGGAGAACCTGCTCAGCCGCCTCTACCTCGGCGTGCACTGGCGCTCCGACCAGGTCGAAGGCGACATTGACGGCGTGGAGATCGGGGAGTACGTCTACGACCACGTCTACACCCCCACTCCGGCCCGCCTGGACAGCCTCGCGACGTGCGACGTCCCCGGCCTCCCCAAAGGCGCCGTGACGTAAGCGGGAATGCGTCCGCCCGTCACGCCCCCGTGCCCAGGCGCCGCGGGGCGTCGTCCGAGAGGGCCGCCGGCAGTGGAAGGGCCTTGCCGGCGGCGGCAACGGCGGCGTCGTTCAGCGCGCGGGAGGCCCAGACGATGCCGATGATGCCCGCCAGGATGTCCGTGGCCGCACGGCCGGTGAAGATGCCGACGACGCCGCCCAGGGATGCCCCGAGACAGGACAGCGGGATCAGCAGGATCAGCACGCGGACCGCGTTGAGCAGCGTGGCGGAGATCGGCCTGTGCATGCCGGTCAGGAAGAAGCCGCAGTAACGGTGCACCTCCATCATGCCGTACCCGATCGAGACGATGCGGATGTAGTGGACCAGCGTCCGGGCGACCTGGGGATCCTGGGTGAAGACCGCCGCCAGGAGAGGGGCGGCCAGGCAGAACACCAGCGTGGTCAGCACGCCGTAGCCAATGGCGAAGGCGGTAGCGACCTTGCGTGCCTCGCGGACGCGGTCGAGGCGGCCTGCGCCGAAGTTCTGGCTGACGAAGGGCGTCAGGGAGATCCCCAGGGCCATGGGGACCATGAACGCGAACATCTCGATCCGCCCGGCCGCCCCGCTGGCCGCGACGGCCTCGTGGCCGAAGCCGCTGAGCAGCCACGTGATCACCGTCGCCGACACCGGCATCAGGACCATGCTCATGATGCTGGGCACGGCGAACCGTGTGATGCTTCCGAGCGACTCGCCCCAGCGGGACAGATCCAGCGATCGCCGGCCCAGCAGGCGATGTTTGGCGACCAGCAGGTAGATCAGCCACGCCGTCGAGACGCCCTGGGCGATGACCGTGGCCAGGGCGGCTCCGCTCATGCCCATGGCCGGCAGGCCGAGCCAGCCGAAGATGAAGATCTGATCGAGGATGAGGTTGACGATCGTGCCGGCGACCATCAGCGCCCCGGCGGCGCGGGAGTCCCCGGCGGAGATCAGGACGCCGTGGCCGAGCATGGGCAGGGTCATGAACACGGCGCCGACGTACCAGGTGCGCATGTACTGGCCGATCAGCGGGAGGGTCTGCCCGTCGGCCCCCAGCCGTGTGAAGATCGCCCCGATCAGGACGTACCCGCCGGCCGACATCACGGCCGTGACCGCCAGCGTCAGCAGCATGCCGTGCCCGACCAGGCGGGCGGCGTCGCCGTGGTCGTGGCGGCCGATGGCGTGCGAGACCAGCGTCGTGACGCCTGAACCGATGCCGCGGGCGACGCACGTCAGCAGCATGACGACGGGGAACGTGTATCCCATCGCCGCCAGGGGCAACGTGCCCAGGCGGGAGACGAACCACGTGTCCGTCAGGCTGTACGCATTCATGGCGAACGTGCCGGCCAGCATCGGAAAGGCCATCGAAAACAGCGTTCGCGCTACGCTTCGGTCCACCAGAACGGCCATTCAGAGACTCCGCACACTTTCTTCTGTCCCGGCCAGGCGGCTCAGAACGGGCTGTTGACCAGGCGGAGCTGCCCCGCGGTTCCGCCGCTGTTGGAGGCGCAGACGTCGCCGTCGGCGGCATTGACCGTGCCGTCCCGGTTGTGGTCGAAGGGGTTGGTGACGGGGACGGAGGTGCCGAAGTGGTTCTTCAGCACCGCGAAGTCGTCCAGGTCGACCGTCCCGTTGCCGTCGTAGTCGCCGTTGCGGCCTGCGGGGACGGCCTGGCCGAAATGCTGCTTGAGGACGACGAAGTCGTCGAGGGTCAGGCCGTCCGGCCGGGCAAGGGTGAACAGTTCGTCGAGGGTGTCGACGACGGCGTCGTAGGGGGAGTTGCCGATCTCGCCGGGGGCGTTGCCGACGTAGAAGACGTCGGCGGCGGTCAGCCCGGTGGCGGCGGTGGCGCGGACGGTGACGCGGAGCCAGGCGCCGCGGATGGCGCCGTCGGGCCAGGTGATCGTGATGCGGTCGGACCCGCCGTCGCCGTCGCCGCGGCGGAGCGTGATCGACGCCGGGGCCGCGGCGGCGGTCCATTCGTTGACGACGGGGCTGTTGCCGACGCGGAAGGCGAAGTCGGCGGCGGTGGGCGTGCCGGGGACGCCGGCGATGTCGATCATGATGCCGTTGATGCCGCGGTCGTAGCCGGTGTAGTTGACGGCGGTGGCCTTCTGCCCGGGCAGCAGCGGCGTCTTGTCGGTGGCAATGGCGTCGTCGTCACCCTCGTTGGCGGCCGCGTCGTAGCCGTCGAAAGCGCTGTTGTTGTAGAAGACGTGGCGGGCGACGACCTCCTGGTCGTCGAGGCGCCAGCGGTAGGCGTTCCACATGCTCTGGGTGAAGCTGTCCCAGACCTGCCGCTGGCGGGACCAGCTCGCGCTGTAGTCGCGGCCGGTCTGGGCGAGGATGATGGCCAGGTGCTGGGTGTCGTCCTCGGTCATCCAGCGGTCGCAGTAGTCGAAGAAGGCCTGGTGGTCCCACACCGGTTCGGCGCGGAGGAAGCGTCCGGCCAGGGCAACGCCGACCCAGCCGATGGAGGTGCAGCAGCGACGGTAGCTTTCGCCGATGCAGTCGCCCTCCCAGTCGCGGGGCTGGAGGTGTTCGTAGGCGCCCCACCCGGGGTTGCCGGGGTTGCCGTCGGCGCCCATGTGGCCGGCGTAAACGACGTTGGCGCCGGTCCAGCCGTCGTCGTACATGGTCTGCTGGTCTTCGCTGAACGCGGCGTAGGGGAAGTGGGCCGACACGCGGGCCATGTCGTCCTCGCCCAGGAGGATGCCCGCCATGACGATGGGCAGTTTGCGCCCGTTGCCGTGCCCCCCGTGGGCGTACCAGCCGGGGTGCCCCGCGCGGACGATCCCGTGCAGGTCGATGCCGTACTGGACGAGGTAGACCAGCAGGGGCTCCTTCTGGGCGTCGGTGAAGTCCAGCATCAGCAGCAGGCTGGCCATACCCTCGGCGCGGAGGGTCTCGCGGGGGTACTGGGCCATGTACTCGATGGGGAAGTCGTACTCGTAGGTGAGCGTGTCGATCCACGGCCGGCGGAAGTAGCCGGCGAACTCGCTGAGCGTCCGCATGTTCGACACGTGCGGCAGTCGCGGCAGCAGCTCGCGGCGGAGGTTGCGGGCGAGGTAGATGCGCTGGCTGCGCCCGCAGTAGGACGGGCGGAACGCATCCGGCGGGACCGGCGCCGGCAGGCACGTCAGCACCGAGGCGGTCCGCACGGGGCTGAGCGTGCTGTCCGACGGGCGGAGCATGCACTTGATCTGCCCGACGACGTCCACGCTGATCGTCGAGACCAGCACATCCCACGGCGCCATCGCGATCGGCGGGTCGTCCCGCAGGGAGGCGTCGTAGCGGCCGGCCTGGATGCGGCTGTCGAAGCCGCTGCGGGTGTTGGTCGGCGGGATGTTCAGCGTCGAGCCGTTCCGCCCGTTGGCTGGGGCCGGGCTGATCGCGGTGACGGTGACGGGCCCGACGACGTACCAGTCGCCGTTGATGAACTGCCCGACGCGGGCCGGCTGGGCGAACGTCCAGGTGATCCCGTCGCGCGACACGCTGGTGCGGAGGGCAAGCTCCTCCAGGGCCGGCGTGGGCGGCGGATTCTCCCGCGTGTAGACCTGCACCTGGGCCCCTGCCAGCGAAGCCAGAACTCCCACTACCGTCACGATCGCCGTCAGCGCAGCACGCATCATTGGTCCTCCGTTGTCCAGGATGGTCGACCCGGCTTGTGGCATCCAGTATACTGCACGTTGCGGCTTTCCGTCGACGGGGATTTTTGCCGCGCCCCGCCGGCGTTGCCGCGCACGGATGCCGCGCCATGATGGGCGAATCGCGACGCAGACGCCTCGAAGAACTCCTGCGGTCCCAGGCCCGCGGCCAAGTGGTGCGCGGGGACCAGATCCTCCGCGCCCGCGGCCACTCGGCGATCAACCGCGGCGCGGCCGAGCCGGCCCCGCCCCTGCCGCTGGGGGAGGCCTGCGGGGGCGAGGCCGCCGCCGACCGCCTGGGGCGGCCCTGCTGGCGGATCCGCCGCACGCTGGCCGACGTCGAGGGCGAGTCGGCGGCCCTGGCCGTCCAGTACGCCCGCGTCCTCCGCGGGGCGCGACAGCGATTCGACGAACTGGAGGCCACCGCAGCCCTCTGCCACGCCGCCGACGCGCGGCCCGAAGACCTGCTGTTCATGGACACCGAAACCTGCGGGCTGGCCGGCTGCATGATCTTCCTGGTCGGCATGATGACCTTCGCCGACGGCCAACTCGTCTTCGAGCAGTGGCTCGCCCGGGACTACAGCGAGGAGGCGGCCATCCTCCAGGCCTTCGCCGACCGCTACGCCAAGGCCGGCGTGCTGGTGACCTTCAACGGCAAGTCCTTCGACATGACCCAGATCCGCGACCGCTGGGTCTTCCACGCCGTCGAGTCCCCGTGGATGGACGCGCCCCACCTGGACCTGCTCCACGAGTCGCGCCGCCGCTGGAAGGGCCAGCTCAAGCGGTTCAGCCTCCAGACGCTCGAGCGCCACTTCTGCGGCCGCCACCGCACCGGCGACATCCCCGGCGCCGCCATCCCCGCCGCCTACCACCACTTCGTCGCCACCGGCGACGCGCGGCGGATGAAGGACATCCTCCACCACAACCTGCTGGACCTGCTGACCATGGCCCAACTGGTCACGATCCTCCTGACCGGGTGCGACCCCGCCGAGTAGACCGTTGTCCGCCGCCGTTCCCGTTTGACCCCGGGCCGGCGCCCGCGCTATAATCCGTTGTCCGGCCGCGGGGAAGGCGGCCGCGTGGGAGTGTCACGTGCATCGAGATCGCCTGATCATCCGGGCCGTGCTGTGCCTGCTGCTGGGTCTGGCCGCCGGCTGTCCGCCCCCGACGCCGAGGCCGACGCCGCCGGCCCTGCTGCCGCGGCAGATCCGGCTGCACCCCTTCACGCGGACCTGGCAGGGTGGCGAGGGCGGAGCCGCCGGCGGCATCGAGGCGCGGGTCGAGGCCATCGACCACTTCGGCGACACGACCAAGGCCTTCGGGACGTTCCGCTTCGAGGCGTTCGCCTACCGCCCCCACGAGGCGGACCCGGCGGGCCGGCGCCTGGCCGTCTGGAGCGTCCAACTCGCCGACGCCGAGGACAACCTCACCCACTGGGACCGCCTGTCGCGGACCTACAAGTTCCGGCTGATGTGGCCCCGGGCGGTCGCCGCCGGCGAGAGTTTCGCCCTGCGCGTGACGTTCGCCCCGCCGGAGGGCCTGCGGCTGTTCGACGAACAGGTGCTCGTCTCGGGGGAATGACCGCCTACGGCGCCGCCGGGCGGGAAGCCGGCTCGGCAGGCGACGGGGGGACCTCGGCCGGGGCGATGATGACGACCACCCTGGTCAGCCGTCCCATCAGCGACGCGGCCTGGGATGCCGCCGTCTCCGGCTGCGTGGCCGCCGGCTGCGTGGCGGCCGGCCCGCTCGCCAGGAGCTGTCTCAGCCAGGTATGGGGCGCTTCCTCGAGATACGCCGCGTCGAACAGGACCGGCTGGTGTCCCGCGTCCGCGCACGTGAGGGTGTCCTGCCCCTGCATGGCGGGCTTGTTGGCCGCCTGTCCGCCCGGGCCGTACATGCCCGCCCCGCGGAAGCCCGCGCCGTACAGGTCGGCTCCCCGCGGCCCCGGTCCGTCCATGCCGCCTGCGCCCCCGGCCGGGCCACCAATGACCGGGGAGTCGGAGCCGACTATGGCGTACCGGCTGCGGTCACGGTCCACAATGCGCAGGCCCGCTGATGGCGCCGGCGGGGGCGTCTGCCCCCTCCGGCCGGCCCGGTCGGACATCACCGTGAGAGCGTCGCCATCGGCGTCATCGTCCCGGGCGGGGGCTCTGCCGGCCATCGCCGCCGCGCCGCGCAGGCCTTCGATGACGGCGGGGGCTTCGCCGGCCGGGACGTGGAAGACCAGTTCCACCGCGCCGCTGTCTACTGTCACCTGGTACTCGAAAAAGGTGTTGCACCGCGCCATCAGCCCGTCATCCCCGCCGGCCTGCTCGGGCTCGGCCGCCATCGGGCGGATGCCCCGGCGCTGCAGCCACTGCTTCACCAGCGCGGCCGTCTCCTCGACGTCCGCGGCCGTGAGCGTCACCACCTGCGCCGCCACGGCCGCCTGGCCGACCAGGACCTCATCGGCCACGGCTTCGCGGCGGACCCGCTCGGCCGACGGGGCCGGCGGGACCGACGGCATCGCCATGGCGGCCGGCGTCCGCCTCTGGAGCGGGGCCGCCCAAGGCTGGTGTTCGTCGCGGTCGACCTTCCCGTCGGACGGCTCCGTGAGGGTCGGCAAGGGCGCTCGTCCGGCCTCCTCCGTGGGCGCCGGGGCAGCCCCGGCGGCGGTGTCGGCCTTGCCCCGCGCCACCGGCAGCGTGTCTTCCGTCGAGGCCTGGGGGACCGCCGCCGTGGGCGGCTCCGGCTGCGGCCCGGCGGCAACCGCGGGCGCGGGGCGCTCCGGTGCCGGCGGAAGCGACCGGGGCGACGGCGCCTCAGGCTCGGGGATGTCCCTCGCCAGGTCCACAGCGTAGTCGGCGGGCCCGTGGGCCACCTTGGGATGCTGCTGGCTGACCCAGTCTTCCTTGCTGAGCACGTGATGGAGGTGCAGGCCCAGCCCGACCGTCAGCACGATGATCGCGGCGGCCGCGACCGGACGCACCCACCGCAGGGGGTGGCTCCGCGCCGTCGGCTCGGGCGCGTGGAGCAGCCGTTCGCGTTCGGCCCGTTCCATCACGGCTTCCAGCAGCCCCTCGGGGGCCTTCTGGCGCGGCAGGTCGCCCAGCAGGCGCCGGGTCGCGTCGAGGGCCTTCAGTTCGGCCCGGAGCTGCGGATCCGTCTGCAGGGCACGCTCGACGCGGGCCGCCTGTTCGGGCGTCAATTGCCCGTCCAGGTAGGCCGACAGGTCGGCTCGATTTGTAAAGGCGTCACGGTTCATGCGTCGATCGGGTCGATCAGGCCGGCGAGTTTCTCGCGCAACAGCGTCCTGGCGCGATGCAGCCGGCTCTTGACGGTGCCTTTGGAGATCGCCAACACCTCGGCGATCTGGTCGTAATCCATGTTTTCGACGTCCCGCAGGACGACCACCACGCGGTGCGCATCGTCCAGTGCGTCAATCGCTTCCATCACGCGGCGGTGCGCGTCGGCGGTGGCGGCCTGGCGGGCGGGGTCGCCATCGGCCCCGGCGGTCAGGGCCGCCGCCTGGCTGTCGCCCAGGTCCGGATCGGGCGACAGCGAGGTGAACTTCACCCGCCCGGCCCGCCGGCGGCGGCTGATGGCGAGGTTCACGCCGATGCGGAACAGCCACGTATAGAACTGGCTCTGCCCGCGGAAGCCGCCGATCTTCTCGATCGCACGCACAAACGCCTCCTGGCACAGGTCCGCCGCATCCTCCCGGTTGCCGCACATCCTCAGCAGGGCGTTGAACAGCCGGTCCTGGTACTTGGCGACCAGGGCCCCGAACGCGTGCATCTGCCCTTTCTGGCACGCCGCGATCAGGGCCGTGTCGTCGAACCGGATCGGCGCCTCCACCGCCCCATCGAGGCGGCCGTCGCCGTCGTTCACCTTGTTGGACGCGTACTGGCTCACCGGGTTCCCATCTTACGGAGGATTCCGCGTAAGGCGAACACTATAGCCGGAAGGAAGGCCAGAGGCCATAGGCGCATAAAGAAGGCCGAAGGACGATTGCTCATCCTACGGCCTTTGGTGCTGTCGTCGTTGAGGCTTACGTGCCTTCGCCGGTCACCGGAGCCAGTTTCCCGCTCTCGGCCGGGGCGGCCGAGCTGCCCTCGAAGAACAGGTGGCGGGTCTTGGCGTCGCCCTCGATATCATCGCGACAGGTGACGGTGATCGTATCGAGCCCGGCGTACGTGCCCCGGAGGATCTCCTCGCTGAGGACATCCTCGATGTGGTGCTCGATCGCACGGCGGAGCGGACGCGCCCCGAAATCGGGGTTGTAGCCCTTGTCGATGAGGTATTCCTTGGCCTCATCGGTCAGGTTCAGCGTCAACCCGTGCTCGGCGAGGCGCTGGCGCACCTTGCGGAGCTCGTACTCGACGATCGTGTACAGGTCGTCGCGGGTCAGGCCCTTGAAGACGATCACGTCGTCCAGGCGGTTGATGAACTCCGGCCGGAAGTACCGCTCGACCTCCTTGTGAAGCATGTCCTTCATCTTCTCGTAGGTGGCTTCCTCCGTGCGGCGGCCGAAGCCGAACCCGCCCTTGTTGCGGATCATCTCGGCGCCGATGTTGGTCGTCATGATCAGCACCGTGTTGCGGAAGTCGACCTTGCGGCCGAACGAGTCGGTCAGGTGGCCTTCCTCCATGATCTGCAGCAGCATGTTGAACACGTCGGGGTGGGCCTTCTCGATCTCGTCCAGCAGGACCACCGAGTACGGGCGCCGCCGGATCTGCTCGGTGAGCTGCCCGCCCTCTTCGTAGCCGACGTAGCCGGGAGGCGCCCCGACCAGCCGCGAGACGTTGTGCTTCTCCATGAACTCGCTCATGTCGACCTGGATCAGGGCGTCCTCGTCGCCGAACATGAACTCGGCCAGGGCCTTGGACAGCAGCGTCTTGCCGACGCCCGAGGGGCCGGCGAAGATGAAGCACCCCATCGGACGGCGCGGGTCCTTCAGGCCGCTGCGGGCGCGCCGGATGCTCTTGGAGACCACGTTGATCGCCTCGTCCTGGCTGACGACCCGCTTGTGCAGTTCCTTCTCCAGCTCCAGCAGCCTCTGGGCCTCTTCCTTCTCCAGGCGGGTCAGCGGCACGCCGGTCATGTTCGAGACGACCTCGGCGACCACCTCGGCGTCCACCTCGCCGTCCAGCTCCTGCATGTTCGTCCGCCACTCCCGCTGCATCTCTTCCTTGCGGATGCGAAGCTGCTCGGCCTGATCGCGGAGTTCGGCGGCGCGTTCGTAGTCGGCGTTCCGGACGGCTTCGTCCTTCTCGATGGCGATCCGCTCGGCTTCCTCCTCGAGCTGGGAGAGGTCCGGCGGCTTGACCATCGTCTTGAGGCGGACGCGGGCGCCCGCTTCGTCGATGACGTCGATGGCCTTGTCCGGCTGCACCCGCCCGGTGATGTACCGGCTGGACAGCTCGACCGCCTGGGCCAGCGCCTCGTCGGTGATCCGCACCCGGTGGTGCGCCTCGTAGCGGTCCCGCAGGCCCTTGAGGATCTCCAGCGTCTGCTCCTTGGTCGGCGGCTCGACGATGATCGTCTGGAACCGCCGCTCCAGGGCGCCGTCCTTCTCGATGTACTTGCGGTACTCGTCCATCGTCGTGGCGCCGATGCACTGGATCTCCCCGCGCGACAGCGAGGGCTTCATCACGTTGGCCGCGTCGATCGCCCCCTCGGCCCCGCCGGCGCCGACCAGCGTGTGCAGTTCGTCGATGAACAGCACGACGTTCTTGGCCCGTCGCACCTCGTTCATGACGGCCTTGATCCGCTCCTCGAACTGCCCGCGGTACTTCGTGCCGGCGACCATCATCGCCAGGTCCAACGCGACGATCCGGCGGTTGGCGAGGATCTCGGGGATGTTGTTGGAGACGATCATCATCGCCAGCCCCTCGACGATCGCCGTCTTGCCGACGCCGGCTTCGCCCAGCAGGACCGGGTTGTTCTTGGTCCGGCGGCACAGCACCTGGATGACCCGCTCGATCTCGCCCTCGCGGCCGATGGTCGGGTCCAACGCTCCCTCCCGCGCCATGGCGGTCAGGTCGCGCCCGAAGCTGTCCAGCGCGGGCGTCTTGCTCTTGCCCTTGACCCCGGGGGCCTGGGCGGCCCCGCCGCGGGGCGAGGGCATGGGCGTCTCTTCCTGCTCCATGCCGGCCCCCAGCAGGTTGAGCACTTCCTCGCGGACCTCGTCGAGCTTCAGGCCAAGGTTCATCAGCACCTGGGCGGCCACCCCGTCGGCCTCGCGGAGCAGCCCCAGCAGCAGGTGCTCGGTGCCGACGTAGTTATGGCTGAGCGACCGGGCTTCCTCGATGGCGAACTCGATCACCTTCTTGGCCCGGGGGGTCTGAGGCAACTTGCCCATCGTGACCATGTCCGGCCCGCTCTTGACGAGCTTCTCGACCTCCATGCGGACCTTGTGCAGGTCCACCTCGAGGTTCTTCAGCACGTTAGCCCCCACGCCGGAGCCTTCCTTCACCAGCCCCAGCAGAATGTGCTCGGTGCCGATGTACTCGTGGTTGAACCGCTGCGCCTCCTGGTTGGCCAGGGCCATCACCTTGCGAGCGCGATCGGTAAATCGTTCAAACATAGTCCGTTGCTCCTGTGGTCGGCAGGATGAAGCGCGACCCGCCGATGATCTATCGGAAGGCCGTGCAAATTCTACAGTGTACCGTTCACTTGATTCAAGCGAACGGCGTGCCAGAGCCATCCTTTGTACGTATCGGCCGTGTCGTCCGGTCCATTGATTTGGCAACTATCGAACGACGGCCGCATAAATTAAGTGTTTTTCCTTACATGTCGATTTTCCGCCGCCCTGCCCGGCCCGGCGGCACGCCGATCTGGCAGGCCCTCGGCGTCCCCCGCCGCCGATGGCAGGCTACGGCCGTCCGCCGGCGACCCACTGCAGCCCTCGGGCGATCTGCTCGTCGTGGCGTCCCTCGCGGTCAAGCCGCTCGGCCCGCCGGAAGGCCCGAGCCGCCTCCTCGCGGCGCCCGCAGGCCTGGTGGATCTCGCCCAGCAGGACGTGGGCGTCGGCGCTCATGCGATCGTCGCGGATCCACTGGCGGACCAGGCTGAGGGCTTCGTCGTAGCGGTCGTGGGCAAGGTGCGCCTCGGCAACCTCCCGCAGAGCCGCCACGTGCAACCGCCAGTTCGGCGCCCGGTGCAG
Organism: Planctomycetota bacterium; assembly: GCA_012514895.1. Classification (GTDB taxonomy): domain Bacteria; phylum Planctomycetota; class Phycisphaerae; order SM23-33; family FEN-1343; genus JAAYZK01. Next base: position 16,579 of record JAAYZK010000044.1, read on the forward strand.
CGTGTAGTACCGATGGAAGCGTACCTGGGCGTGGGCGTAAAGCCCGCCGGCCAGCGATGCGGCCGCCACGGCCAGCCACGGCATCATCGCCCCGGCCGCGCCGATCGCCACGACAGCGGCCAGCAGAAACGCCGCCGCCGGGACCAGCCCGTCACGAAACCGGCCCGCCGCCACGAAACCCGCGCCGGGCCAGAGTATGTTCATCGCCCACAGCACCATCGCTCAGACCGCCTCCCGACCGGACCATCGCCTCCTGCGTCCGCGCCAAGCCCAGGGGGTTTCCCATATCCAGCCGACGCCCGCGCACCCGCAGGGCCAGCGTTCGTCCGCCGGCGGCCAGCAGCCGCTGTTGAGCCGTCGTCAGTTGGACTTCCCCCTTCGGCCGGCGAGGTTGCCGCACCAGGGCATCCAGGTGTTGAAAGATATCGGACGAAAAGGCGTACAACCCAAAGTGCGTCAGATAATACCCCGGGGCCACCCCCGGCGATACGAGTTCGGCGGCAGCGGTGTTCGGGTCGGGTTTTTCGATAATGCGGCGTACTTCATAAACCCCGTCGGCCCCGTTGACAGGGTCGCCGCCGACCGTCCCGTGCAGGTGGAGTTGGTCGGCCGCCGTGACCGCCACGCCCACCACGGACGCCGCGCCGTGGGCGGCGAACGCGCCGATCACCTGAGCCGCCGGGGGCGGCGCCCCGTCTTCGCCCAGGTACAGATGGTCGCCCAGCATCACCAGCACCGGCTCCTCGGCCGCCGCCTCCGCAGCGCACCAGACGGCATGGCCGAACCCCTGGGGTTTCGGCTGGGTGACATACACGATCCGCCCGGCCAACGCCGCCAGTTCGGCCAGGTCCGCCTGCGCCGAGGCCACCGACCCGACCCGCCGGTCGCGGCGGTGATCGCTGAAGTAGCGACGGAAGGTCGCGTCGCCTCCCGGCGGAGTCACCAGGACGACCCGTTCGATCCCCGCCGCGATCGCCTCGCGCAGAAGGATATGCAGGACGGGTCGAACCCGCCCATCGGCCTGTGCGATGGGGAACATCGCCTTGGGGGTCGAGAGGCTGGCCGGCATCAGCCGCGTGTCGAGCCCCGCGGCGGGAATAATCGCGGTGCGGATGCTCCGTGCGTTCATGGGCGCCATCCTACCGGCCCGCCGGGGCTTTGGCCACAGGCCGTCTTGGCAGCCCCCCCCCGCGCCGAGTATAGTTGGGGTAGTGGTGTTCGCTGTTGCGTGCGGAAACGGATCACGGCTTGCAGGAGCAGCGCCATGGCGGCACAACGACGCGTGGTGAGATTCCGGGGCAACGTGCAGGGCGTGGGTTTCCGCCATACGACCCTCATGGTCGCGCGGGCTTTCGACGTAACGGGCACGGTGCGCAACGCACCCGACGGCGCCGTCGAGGCGGTGATCGAGGGCGAGCCGGCCGAGATCGACGCGTTCGTCGATGCGATCGGCGAGCACATGGGCGGCTACATCCGCGACGTCGACCAGCGCCGGACGGCGGCGACCGGTGAGTTCCACGACTTCAACGTGCGGTTCTAGACTTGGAAACATCGACCCTTGCGGCACCTGAACATCACCCCCTCTCCTCGGAGGGAGAAGCCTTCACCGTTACCGTCGTGGGCCTGGTCATCAACGTCGCCCTCACGGTCGGCAAGGTCCTCATCGGCCTGACGTTCGGCAGCGCCACGCTGCTGGCCGACGGCATCCACTCCGGCGGCGACATGGTCAGCGACATCGCCCTGCTGGCCGGGCTGAACGTCTCCCGCAAGGGCGCCGACGTCGGCCACCCGTACGGCCACCGTCGGGTCCAGACGCTCGTGGCCCTGTTCATCGGCCTGCTGGTCATCGCCTCGGCGGGCGGGGTCGTCTACACCGCCGCCCACACCTGGGTTCTGGGCACGCAGGTCGCGTACGGCTGGATCCCCTTCATCGCAGCCCTCGTGTCGGTCGTCAGCAAGGAGGCCCTTTTCCGTGCAACCCGACGCGTCGGCCGGCGCACGGGCGACATGGCGGTCCTGGCCAATGCCTGGCACCACCGCAGCGACGCTTTCAGTTCCGTCGCCGCCGCGATCGGCATGTTCGGCGTCGCCGTGGGCGGCGCGAAGTGGGGCTTCCTCGACAGCGTCACCGCCATCGCCCTGGGCGGGGTCCTGGTGACCATGGGCGCCAAGCTCACCTTCACCGCCGCCCAGGAGCTGATCGACCGCGCCCCGGACACGGAGATCCTCGACAATATCGGCGCCATCGTCGCCCGCACCGAGGGCGTGCGGACCTACCACGCCTTCCGCATGAGGCAATCGGCCGGCAAGCTCGAAATGGACGTCCACATCCAGGTCGACCCCACTCTCTCGGTCGGCGAAGGCCACGACATCGCCACCGAAGTCCGCCGGCGGATCATGGAAGCCGACCCGAGCGTGACGACCGTTCTCGTGCACGTGGAACCGGCGGAAGACTGGTGAGGCTTCAGCGCTGGTGCTTCGTCACGTCCTTGCACAGCCCGCGGTTGTGAGGTGCCTCGGCGGTGATGACGCGGCGGACGAAGTCGCGGAAGCGGCCGGCGGCGGCGCCCCAATCGGTGCGGGCGTCCATCTCGGCCAGGGCCTTCGTGGCGGGCAGGCCGCTGCGGTAGAGGAGCCTGTAGGCCTCGTGGATCTCGGCGCGGTCCTTGTCGGTCAGGTGTGGCGCGCGGCGCAGGCCGACCTTGTTCAGGCCGTTCAGTTCGGTGACGCCCCCCAGCATGCAGTACGGGGGCACGTGCATGGCGCTGGCGGCGTTGCCGCGGGACATGACCATCTCGCCGACCCAGCAGAACTGGTGGATGACGACGTTGGCCGAGAGGATGGCCCGGTCGCCCAGTTCGACGTGGCCGGCCAGGGCGCTGCCGTTGGTCATGATGCAGTTGGAGCCGACGACGGAGTTGTGGCCGACGTGGCTGCAGGTCATGAAGAAGTTGCTGTTGCCGATCGTCGTCGCGCTGCCGGGGCCGGTCCCGCGGTTGATCGTCACGCCCTCGCGGAAGACGTTGTCGTCGCCGATCCGGACGAAGGATTCCTGCGTCGCGTCATACTTGAAATCCTGGGGTTCGCCGCCGAGCACGGCGTGGGAGTACACGACGTTCCTGCATCCCAGGCGCGTGCCGCGACGGATGATCGCGGCGGCGTGGATGCGGCAGCCGTCCCCGAGGCGCGTGCCGTCCTCCACGATGGCGTACGGGCCGATCCGCACGTCCTGGCCAAGTTCCGCCGTCTCCGACACGATCGCTCTGGGGTCCACCTCGCGGGCCATCGCCGACTCCAATCAAAGGAACCTCTGGTTCAGGCGGCACACTATACCCAGGTTCGCAGCGGCTGTCTCGGTCAAAGCGCCCCATCCGGCCCCTTGACATCCGGGCGGCGGTCGATTTCCCTTGGTCTGGCCGCTCGCGGGCGGCTAGAATGACCCGATTGGGCGCGTCGTCGCCGAATCTTGGCGGTGCCGCGAGTTACGTTCACCTGCCTGACGGAGCCGCGAATGATGTATGCCGGCTGCTGGGCAACATTGGATCGCCTGCTGGCGGAAACGGCCGCCCGGGTCGAATCGCACCTGGAGCAGTGGACGGCCGGACCGGATGTGCCGGCCGAACTGGCCGAGGCGATGCGCTACGCCGTCCTGGGCGGGGGCAAGCGCCTCCGCCCGGCGATGGTGCTGCTGGCCGCCCGGGCCGTCCATTCCGGCGGACGGCTGCCGGCCGACCCGCTGCCGGCGGCGGTGGCGATGGAACTGGTCCACACCTACAGTCTCGTGCACGATGACCTGCCGGCCATGGATGACGACGACCTGCGGCGCGGGCGGCCGACGGTGCACGTTCGGTACGGCCAGGCCATGGCCATCCTCGTCGGCGACGCCCTGCTGACGGAGGCTTTCTCCCTGCTGGCCAGGCGCGTGGCGGACCCGGCCGTCGCCATCGCGCTGGTGGGCGAACTGGCCCGCGGGGCGGGCGCCGAGGGCATGATCGCCGGGCAGGTGGCTGACATGGCCCTGTGCCGTCTGCCGGATGGGCAGGCGGGCCTGGACTACATCCACACCCGCAAGACCGCCGCCCTGTTCGCGGCGGCGGCCCGCATGGGCGCCCGGTGCGGCGGGGCCGACGACGACCAGCTTCGCCGGCTGGGGGCGTTCGGCTTCGACGTCGGCCTGGCCTTCCAGGCCGCCGACGACCTGCTGGACGCCACGTCCACCAGTGAGCAACTGGGCAAGACCGCCGGCAAGGACGTCGCGGCGGGCAAACGCACATACCCCGCGGTGCTGGGGCTGGACGCAACGGCGGCGCGGATCCGAGAGCTGACCGACCAGGCCGTCGAGCACCTGGCCGGCTTCGGCAGCGAGGCCGACCCCCTGCGGGCACTGGCCGAGCGGCTGCGAGAAAGAACCCACTGACGTGAGCGACCTGCTGAACCAGATTCGTACGCCGGCGGACCTCAAGGACCTGTCGGAAGAGCAACTGGCCGACGTGGCCGGGGAGCTGCGCAAGGTCATCATCGACGTGGTGAGCCGTCGCGGCGGCCACCTGGCCAGCAACCTTGGCGTGGCGGAACTGACGGTGGCCCTCCACCGGATCTTCGACTTCCCCCGCGACCGGCTGCTGTGGGACGTGGGCCACCAGTGCTACGCCCACAAGCTGCTCACCGGCCGGCGAGAGCGGTTCGACTCCCTTCGCCAGGCCCACGGCCTCAGCGGATTCCCCGACCCCGACGAGAGCGACTACGACCTGTTCAAGGTCGGCCACGCCGGCACCGCGATCTCCACGGCGATGGGCATGGCCCTGGCCGACCGCAAGCTCCGCCCCGACAGCCGCGTCGTCGCCGTCGTCGGCGATGCATCCATCGTCAACGGCCTGTCGCTGGAAGGCATCAACAACGCCGCCCTCCTCGACCGGCAGTTCCTGGTGGTCCTCAACGACAACTCGATGGCCATCGACGTCACCCCCGGGGCCATGGCCCGCGCGCTGGACGGCGTGCGACTGACCCGCGCGTACCACGACTTCAAGCAGGCCGCCGATTCGATGCTGCGGCGGCTGCCCGGCGGGCAGAACATCGGCGACGCGCTGCGCCACCTGCGGGAGGGGTTGCGCGCCGCCGTGCACGGCCAGCAGGCCTTCGAGGCGCTGGGCTTCCGCTACTTCGGCCCGGTCGACGGGCACAACATGCACGACCTGCTCCGCATGCTGCGGCGCGTGGCCGACCTCGACACGCCGGTGCTGCTGCACGTCCACACGGTCAAGGGCCGAGGGTACGACTACGCCGTGGAGGATCCCACGACCTTCCACAGCCCCGCCAGTTGGACGATCAAGTCGGGCAAGGCGGTCTTCGCGCGGCCGGAACGGCCGAGCTGGACGTCGGCGTTCGGCGACGCCCTCCTGACCGCCGCCGAGGCCGACGACCGCGTCTGCGCCATCACCGCGGCGATGCCGGACGGGACCGGGCTGGTGGAGTTCCGCAAGCGCTTTCCGGACCGCTACTTCGACGTGGGGATCAGCGAGTCCCACGCCGTGGCCATGGCTGCGGGGCTGGCCAAGGCGGGGATGCGGCCAGTGGTGGCGGTCTACTCGACGTTCATGCAGCGTGCGATGGACCAGGTATGCCAGGAGGCGGCCCTGCAGGGCCTGCCGATCGTCTTCTGCATGGACCGCGCCGGCCTGGTCGGCACTGACGGGGCCGTTCATCATGGATTCCTGGACATCGCCCTGTTCCGGGGGCTGCCGGGGGTGGCCCTGACGGCGCCGGCCGACGGGGCCGAACTCAACGAGGCGCTGCGTTTCGCCCTGGCCCGAGAGGGGCCGACGATGATCCGCTACCCGCGGGACCAGGTCCCCGCCCCGCTGGCCGAGACCTGCCCGCCGTTCGAATCGGGGCGCGCCCGCTGGCTCCGCCAAGGCGCCGACGGAACCTTCCTCTGCTACGGCGCCACGGCGGCGGCGGCCTGCGAAGCGGCCGGACGGCTGGCCGGCGACGGGATCGCGATGGGCGTCGTCAGCGCGCGCTTCGCCAAGCCCCTGGACGAGGCCCTCCTGGCGACGTTGATGACCGCCGGGGGGCCGGTGATCGCCTGCGAGGATCACGTTCGCGCCGGGGGATTCGGCGAGGCGGTCCTCGAGGCGGCCCACCGCGCGGGACTGCCGACGGAGCGGCTGGTGATCCTCAGCCTGCCGGATCGTTTCATCGCCCACGCCGGCCGCACCGAGCAACTCCGCCAGACCCGCCTGGACGCTGACGGGCTCGCCCAGGCCGCCCGCGACGCCCTGCGGCCGCGGCGGACCAGTTCCCTGGCGGAGGCGATGGATTCACGGGGATAGTCCGATGAACGGAAAACACGTGCTGATTCTGTGCGGCAGGACGCGGGGCGCCGCCGCGGGGCAGATCGACGCATTCGTGGACCACGTCCGTTCGCTCGTGGCGAAGGTCACGGTCGACGATGCCGGCGCCTCAGCGCCGATCGCGGCCGGCGCAGCCGACATCGCCATCGTCCTGGGCGGGGATGGAACGTTCCTGGGCGCCGCGAGGCGCCTGGCGGATTCCAGGATCCCGGTCGTGGGCGTCAACATGGGCCGCCTGGGCTTCCTCACCGAGTTCAGCACCCGCGAGTTCACCCACCACGCCCCGGCCATCCTGGGCGACGGCCTGCGGGCCCTGCCCCGCATGATGCTTCGCGTGCGGATCTGGCGGGGGGAGGGCCTGTGCTACGAGGGGCCCGCGATGAACGACGTGAGCATCCAGGCGGGCGAGCCCTTCCGGATGATCGAGCTGAACGTCCGCCACGCCGGCGTGGACGTCTGCACGTTCCTGGGCGACGGGCTGATCCTCTCGACGCCCAGCGGCTCGACGGGCTACACGCTGTCGGCCGGCGGGCCGATCCTCATGCCCTCCATGCGGGCCATCGCCATGACCCCCGTAGCCGCCCACAGCCTCTCGATCCGCCCGGTCGTCGCCGCCGCGGACGGTCCGATCGTCGTGACGCCCCTGCGGAGCAACCTCGGCACCGCCGCCAGCATCGACGGGCAGCGCCACTGCCCGCTGGCGGCCGGCGACCGCGTGGAGGTGACCGCCTACGACCCCGACCTCCTGGTCGTGCAGAACCCCGACCGGCCCTTCTTCCGCACGCTGATGACCAAGCTCCACTGGGGGCGCAGCCCGCACCACCAGGAGTGACCGGCGCCGTGCGGCGGCGCAAGCCTTGCACCCGCGCGGCAACGCCGCCATAATCGCCACCCTGACAGCAAGATCCGCCACGGCGGGCGGGAAAGGGCATCCATGGCATTCGGCTGGCTCAAACGCACGATCCGTTCGCTGCCGGGTTTCGATGCGGTGGACCGCTATTTCTGCGAACGATACACCGGGCAACCCACACCCGAAGTGCATCGTCGCGGCCATTACTACTCGCCGCTGCCCGACATCGCCGAGGCCCGCCGCATCGCAGCAACGATCTTCGACCCCGCCATCACCGACATCCCCGGTGTGGATCTGCGCGGCGACGACCAGGTGCGCCTGCTGGAGCAACTGGCGGTCTACTACGAAGACTTCGACTGGCCCGATGCCCCAAGCGATCACCGCAGGTTCTACCTCGACCAGACCACCTTCTGCCACGGCGACGCGGTCATCCTCCACGCGATGCTCCGCCACCTCAGACCGGCGCGCATCATCGAGGTGGGCTCGGGGTACAGTTCCGCCCTGATGCTTGACATCAGCGATCGCTTCGCCGAAGGCCGCATCGCGTTCACCTTCATCGAGCCGGAGCCCTACCGGCGTCTGGACGCGCTGCTCACCGAGGCCGACCGCGCCCGCTGCAGGGTCATCGCCGACAAGGTGCAGAATGTCCCGCTGGACACCTTCGCGGCGCTGGAGCCCAACGACGTTCTGCTGATCGACTCCTCGCACGTTTCCAGGATCGGAAGCGACGTCAACTTCCTGATGTTCAACGTCCTTCCGATCCTGGCCCCCGGAGTGGTGATCCACTTCCACGACGTGCACTGGCCGTTCGAGTATCCCCTGGCCTGGGTCGAGAGCGGGCTGGCGTGGAACGAAGCGTACGTGCTGCGCGCCTTCCTGCAGCACAACACGGCCT
>JAAYZK010000356.1 GCA_012514895.1 Planctomycetota bacterium
ACGTGCCCGCGTGGCTCAGGTCGAGTGCGGCGACGCGGCCGTTGATCCGCAGGGCCGGCCCGTCGTGGTCCATCGCCAGCGGCTCGTCCAGCTCGCCGCGGTAGACCCAGGGATAGAGGACGGCGTCTTCCTTCTTGTCCCACCCGAACTGCACGACCATCAGTTGCCCGGGGACCATCCGGACGGCGTACGGGTCGCCTCGGGACGGGACGTCCTCGCCGCCGTCCTCCTCGTCCACCTTGACATAGAGCAGTTCCCAGAACGGGTCCCACAACTCGACGGGTCGGACCCGGACCGCTTCGCCCGCCGCCGTCACGCCCCTGACGGTCACATCGCGCGCCGGCGGCGGCCCCATCGTGCAGCCGACGGCCGAAAGGGACGCCAAGGCCGCCAGGACAAGAACCCACCGTCGGATCGTTCCGCCCGGATTACGTCGAAGTGCGCGTCGCGCCGTCATCTCCCACTGTCCTTTCTCCCAAGGCGCCGAAGGCGACCGCCCTGGGTACCCCTCCTGATGAAGGCTAGGCCCGGAGGGCGGGAGTGTCAACCCCCCTGCTTGACACCCCCTGGCGGGCACCCCCTGGCGGGCCCCCTGGCGGGGCGGACGGACGGCGAGGTACAATCTCCCCCGCTCCCGGCGGGGACGGCGGCGACCCCGCGGCGGAAGGATCCTGTCGAAAGGGTCGTGCGATGATGCGGGTGGGAATCGTCTGGTGGTGCCTGGCGATGGGCGCGGCGGCGGCGTGCGGGTGTGGGGCGCCTTCGGTCCCCTCGTGCCGGCAGGCGTGCGATGTTGCCGGCGGTGTTCAACAAGGTCAGGCAGGCCGCGCCGCCGTTGAGGCGGGCCGGCGGGAGGTGGCGATGGAAGCGCAGTTGCGGGCCGCGGCGGAGCGGGCGGGCGATCCGCCCCCGCGGAAGGTCATCGTCGTCACGTTCTGCCATGCGATGTACGGCCCGTACCCGGGGCTGCGGACGCGCTGCGAGGAGTTGCAGGCGCTGATCGATCGGGGCGTCCAGCAGTCCCGCCAGCGTTACGGCCGCGGGCCGGACCTGATCGTCCTGCCGGAGTTCGCCCTGACCGACACGGGGCGGCCTGCCGGCGAGGCGGCCATGCCGCCGGACGGCGAGGGGGTGAGCTTCTTCCGCGACGTCGCGCGGCAGCTCGGGGCGTACCTCGTGGTTCCGCTGGTGACGAGGGTGGGCGGGGATGTGTACAACTCGGCGGTTCTTCTGGGCCGCGACGGCCGCACGGTCGGGCGCTACGACAAGGTGCACGTCTGCCCCGACGAGCCGCCGGCGACCACCTTCGAGGGCGGCACCACCCCCGGCAAGGGGTACCCCGTGTTCGACTGCGATTTCGGCAGGCTGGGCCTGCAGATCTGCTTCGACTACGCCTTCGAGGAGGGGTGGCGCGAGCTGCGCCGGCAGGGCGCCGAGCTGGTCGCCTGGCCGACGCAGTCGCCTTCCGTGGCCATCGCCGCCGCCCGCGCGGTGAACAACCGCCTGTTCATCGTCTCCAGCACGTGGCGGGAGAACGCCTCGATTTTCGAACCCATCGGCACTCTGGCCGCGCAGATCACCCCGCCCCAGGAGGTCCTCGTCCACCAGATCGACCTGGAGTCGCGCCTGCTGAACTGGCACCCCAGGCTCCGCAACGGGGCGGCCCTGGCCGAGCTGTACGGCGAGCGGGTCGGCTTCAACTACTATCCCGCCGAGGACGTCGGGGTCTTCTGGTCGAACGACCCGTCAACGCCGATCGACGCGATGATCCGCGAGCTGGGCCTCCGGACCCACGACGAGCTGCGGGCGGTCCAGACCCAGCGCCTGGAAGCCCTCCGCCGCGCGTGGGCCGCCGAGCCGGCGCCGCCGGCGGAGTGATCGCGCCCCATCCGTCGCCCCTGCCTGTCCTCACAGGCCCAGGGCCAGGACGTCCAGAACCGGCAGGTCGCCATCCGGGGTGCGGTGGCGGCGCCTGGGCCGGACGCGGGTGGCGACGGTGTCGGCCGCCAGCAGGTCGGCCGTGCCGCCGACGGCGGGCGCGGCGGCGGCGCGGCCGAAGTTCTGCTTGATGACCACGAAGTCGTCGAGGTCGACGGCGCCGTCGGCGGTGAAGTCTCCGTCGGCCCAGCCGGCGGGGGCGAGCGTCACGGCCGGGAAGGTGAAGTCGATCCCGCCGGCCAGGCGAAGGCCGGTCAGGTCCAGGTCCAGCGGGCCCGTGTTCATCAGCTCGATGAACTCGATCCCGGCGTCGCCGGCCGGATGGTACATCAGCTCGGTGATTCGCACGTCGTCCACCAGGGCCATCAGCCGCGCCAGGTCGCCATCCTGCGGGGGAATCTCGACCACGGCGTCCAGGGCCAGGCCCATCACGACGTCGCTGCTGCCGCTGTCCCGCTGGTGAACCTCGACGGCCAGGACGTTGTCGCCCGCCTCCAGCGCGCCGGCGGGAATCGCCAACGGCCCCAGCACGCCGGCGTTGTTCACGGTGCTCTCGGAGGTCGTCAGGTAGTCGATCGGCCCGTCGGGCATGTTGTAGCGGTAGACCTCGACGCCGTTGAGATACACCACGGCCCCGTCGTCGACGATCGTGGACAGGTCCAGCGAGGCGACCTGGGCCGGATCGCCGGTGAGCGTGAAGTGCGTGCGGAAGTAGTACGTCATGCGGCCGATGGTCAGGGGGGTGTTCTTCGGCGCCGGCAGCGTGGACCCCTCGACGTAGAGCAGCCCCCGCCCGGTCGGCCAGCCCGCGTCGTCATAGGCCGGATCGGTCCAGGCCGTGCCCGCCAGGTCGGCCGGCGCATCGCCGGCGTTGTGGATCTCCAGCCAGTCGTCGCCCGCCAACCCCGATACCGGGTGGTACATGATCTCGCTGATCGCCACGTCGGCCGCCAGAAGCACGCGCGGCTCCAGTGATTCAAGCTGTGGAATGCCAGCCAGTTATGCACTACGACGGAAGGACGCACGCGCGGCGCCCACGGGATCTGCGGCGCAGTCACGGACCACGACGTTCCTCCAGTTCCCCCCGCAAAAAAGCCGCAGCTCGCGGCAGCCGCCATGAAGACGACACAAAGAATACAACAGTATATAATAATGGCCGGGAAAGGCTAGTGCCGGGGTGCGAAATGCGGCGACAGGCAGGAGTTGAGGACTCCGCGCTTTTCCTGTTGACGGAGTCCAGTGTATGGTGTACATATACAATAGACAATGAGCGTCATCCTCCATATCGACCTCGGCAGCGGCGTGGCGGCCTATCGGCAGGTGGTCGACGGGTTGCGGGCGATGCTGGTGGCGGGGGAGCTTCGCCCGGGCGATCGGCTGCCGCCGGTGCGGCAGTTGGCGGCGGACCTGACGGTCCACCACAACACCGTCGCCGAGGCCTACCGCACGCTCGCCCAGGAAGGCTGGCTGGACCTGCGGCGGGGGCGGGGGGCGACGGTCGTGGCACGGCAGCGTCCCCGGCCCGAGCCGGGCCAGGCCGAGCGCTTCACGCAGCGCGTCGGCGAGCTGGCCGCCCAGGCCCTCGCCGGCGGTCTGGGACCTCAACAGGTGGCCGCGATCCTCCAGGGGGCGGCACGGGACCTTCTGGCGGAAGGGAGATTCTCATGAGCTCAGCGGAGTGGATGGCTGCGTTCATCTACGCGGCCGTCATCGCCGTGACGGTCGCCGGCATCTGGATCCTCCTGGTACGGATGCCCCGGTGGACCCGCCCGGAACTCTACTTCGCGGTGACGATCGACCCGGCGTTCCGCTCCACCCCAGAGGCGGTTGCCATCGAGCGGCGCTACCGCCGGCGGGTGGCCGCCCACAGCCTGATCGCACTGGTCCTGGCCGCCGGGGCGCCCGCGCTGGCGGCGGCGTGGCCCAACGCCCTGGTGCTGTTCAGCCTGCCCCTGGCGGGCCTGCTCTGGCAAAGCGTCGGATCCATGGCGGCCGTTGCCATGGCGCGCCACGAGGTGCTCCCCCACGCGGTCGCCGCGGTGACCACGCGGGAGGTGCGGCTCGAGCGGCGGCCGATGGCGCTGGCCGGCGGGTGGGGGTGGTTGGCGCCGGCGATGCTCCTGCTGGCCTCCGCCGCGTGGCTCGCCCTGCGGTGGCGCGACATCCCCGATCGCTTCCCCACGCACTGGGGCCCCAGCGGCAGGCCCGACGCCTGGGGCACGCGCGAGCCGCTGGCCGTGTTCACCCTCCACATCACGGGCCTGTTGACCTGGCTGACGCTGCTGGGTCTGGCCGCGGCGACCGGTCGTTTCAGCCGGCGGATCTACGCCCGCGGCCGGGGCGCGGGGGGGGAGGGGCGGTTCCTGCGTCTCACGCAGTGGATCCTGCTGGGGACGGCCCTGTGGAGCAGCCTGCTGATGGCCACGCTGGGGCTGCTGCCGCTGAAGGTCCAGCCGGACAGCCCGATGCCCGGATGGATCTGGGGGCTGATCGTCCTGGAACTGGTTCTGGCCGTGGTGGTGATCGCGGTGCTGGCCCGCGCCGGCCAGGGCGGCTGGCGGATGGCCGCCGACGAGGCCGCGGGGCAGGCGGGGGGCGGGTCCGTCGGCGACCGCACGCCCGACGTGGCGTGGAAGCTGGGGCTGTTCTACTACAACCCGGATGACCCGGCCCTCTTCGTCGAGAAGCGTTTCGGCATCGGCTACGACGTCAACTGGGCCCGACCGGCGGTGTGGATCGGCCTGCTGGTGCTGCTGCTGTCGACGACCGTGGTGCCCCTGGCCCTGGTGTTTCTCGCCGGGCAGGACAGGCTCGTTCCCGGCGAGCCGGTGGTGGCCGAGACCTCTCCCGCCCACGGCGACTGGGACGTCGACCCGGGCCTGCGGGAGATCCGCATCCGCTTCGACCAGCCCATGGACACCTCCGCCTGGTCGGTCAGCGGCAGCACCCATTACCCCGAGGTCACCGGCGAGCCCTACTGGGCCGACGATCGGACCTTCGTCCTGCCCGTCCGCGTGGAGCCCGGCCGTACCTACGAGGTCCACATCAACCGCGCCGGCGGCCCCAGGTTCCGCAACGCGCACGGCCGCGCCGCGCCGTCGGCCGTCATCGACTTCCAGACGCGCGCCGTCCGATAGTGCCCGACGGTCCAGGCGGATCGTCAAAGAAGATGTCACAGATGCCGGCAAGCGGAGCCCCGACCTGTCCTCCGTAGCCCGCAGGGCGAAGGAGGAAGCGACGCAGCAACCGTGCCGAGCGCCGCCGGCGTACGGTCTTTCGGGGCGTGTGCCCCCGTGGAGGACCGGCGGCCGGCTCAGACGTACCTGCCGCGCAGCGGCGTGAAATCCCGGAGGCGGTAGCGCTGGGGGAGGACGCCGGTGCGGTAGCAGCGCTGCCAGTCGGCGATGAAGTCGGCCGGGAGGGGCAGGCCGTCCATGGCGCGGCAGACGGCTTCGGTGTCGTAGGGCGCGGCGCGGAGGGAGAGGCGGCCGTCCTCCAGCACGGCGTAGGCGGCCAGGGGACGGCCGAGACGGGGTTGGCCGGCCCCGCCGGGGTTGACGAAGATGACGCCGTCACCCCCGTCGTCGCGGCGGAACTGCACGTGCGAGTGGCCCAGGAGCACGGCGCCGCGGCCGAAGCGGCGGGCCAGGCCGGAGAAGACCCCGGCCGGCGAGTCGGGCCAGACGCGGCTGTCGCCGGGCGCGTCGAGGCGGCCGTGGAACAGGTGCAGCGTCAGCCCCTGGCGGCGGACGGTGCACTCGCGCGGCAGGCCGTCCAGGAACGTCAGCGTCTCCGGCGAGACGGTGCGGCGGGTCCACTGGATCCACGCGCGGTGCGGGTCGGCCGCCGGGGGGCCGTCGGGCGACGTCCGCAGCAGTTCCAGGTCGTGATTGCCGGCGATGAGGACGCCCGGCAGCGCCGACAGGCGGCGGACCACCTCCTGGGGCTGGGGCCCGCCGATCACCGCATCGCCCAGGAACAGCACCTCGTCCCAGCCGCGCTCGGCGTCCAGCACCGCCTCCAGGGCCGGCAGGTTCGCGTGGATGTCGGCGAAGATCAGCGACTTCATGCCGCGATGATAGCACGGCGCGCCATCGATCGTACGGCTTTCCGCCGGGTGGGGCTCCTACAATGCGCTGAAGGCTGCAGCGTCAAGGGGAACCGTCATGGCCGCCACCAAGGAACTCAACGTCGAGCGCTGGTCGGCGCTGGCGATCTCGACCGCGACGATCGGCACGGCGTGGCGCGCGTTCCAGGCGTCGGTGTGGAGCGGCAGGCAGGCGTTCCTGCTGGCCGGCTCCGCGCTCGTCACCGTGGGCCTGGTCGCCATCGCGCGCCTGCCGAAGGTGTTCTGAGGGGCGGTCGGGAGCGGCCTGCCCGGGGGTACCTGCCCACCTCAATGGCGATGATCGTCCGGTCTTGAGCGTCCTCATCGCAGCGAGCGCCCGCAGGCCGGCGGGCCAACTGTCCCGGGCGGTCCGCTACGCCACGCGTGAAGCTTCACTTAAGGTGGCCCAAGGGGATAGCCGATTTGTAGAAAATGCACTTGGCGGCGCGCCGGCGGCGCGTTAGAGTCAAGGTGGCTCCGGGCATCGGCCCGGGTCCGGATCGGCACAGACACGATGACCCGAACGACCACGACAACGGCGTAGTGAACCGATCACCTCTCACGAAGGTGAAGGCGGTTCGTACGCGGGTCGGCGGGGTATCGTGACTGTGCTTTTTTTATTGGCCTGTGGAGCCCGAAGGCGGGCAGCGAGACAACCATGGTGAACATCACGCTTCCAGACGGCAAGGGATTGGAATTCGACGGTCCGGTGTCCTGCCTGCAGGTCGCCGAGGCCATCAGCGAGGGCCTCGCCCGCGCGGCGGTCGCGGCCGACCTCGACGGGCGGCGGGTGGACCTGGCCACGACGATCGCCGACGGCGCCCACACCCTGCGCCTCCTGACGCCGCGGGACGCCGACAGCCTGGAGGTCCTTCGCCACACCACCGCCCACGTGCTCGCCCACGCCATGCGCCGTCTGTACGGACCGGCCGTCCAGTACACCATCGGGCCGGCGCTGACCGACGACTTCCAGTACGGCTTCTACTACGACTTCGACCTGCCCAGGCCGATCTCCGCGGAGGACCTGCCGAAGATCGAGGCCGAGATGCAGGCGATCGTCCGGGAGGACATCCCGCTGGTCCGCCGCGAACTGACGGTCGAGCAGGCCAAGGCCCATTTCCGCCAGTTGGGGCAGGGCTACAAGGTCGAGATGATCGACGACCTGGCCCGCACCGAGGGCGTCGGCGCCGTCAGCCTCTACGAGGAGGGCGACTTCGTCGACCTCTGCCGCGGGCCGCACCTGCCGAGCACCGGGAAGGTCAAGGCCTTCAAGCTGATCACCCTGGCCGGGGCGTACTGGCGGGGCGACGAGGCCAACAAGATGCTCGTCCGCGTGTACGGCACGGCCTTCTTCGACAAGAAGGAGCTCAAGGCCCAGCTCGACCGGGTCGAGGAGGCCCGCAAGCGGGACCACCGCGTTCTCGGCCGCCAGCTCGGCCTGTTCCTGCTGAGCGACCAGGTCGGGCCGGGGCTGCCCGTGTGGATGCCCAAGGGCGCCATCATCCGCCAGGAGCTGGAAAGCTGGATCCGCGGGGAGCTGATCCGGCGGGGTTACTCGGTGGTCTACACCCCGCACATCGGACGGCTGGACCTCTACCGCACCAGCGGGCACTACCCGTACTACAGCGACAGCCAGTTCCCCCCCGTGCAGATGAGCGACGAGGAGGGCTACCTGCTCAAGCCGATGAACTGCCCGCACCACATCCAGATCTACAAGGCCGAGCACCACAGCTACCGCGACCTGCCGATCCGCCTGGCGGAGTTCGGGCAGGTCTACCGTTTCGAGCAGTCCGGCGAGCTGAGCGGCCTGACCCGCGTGCGCGGCTTCTGCCAGGACGACGCGCACATCTTCTGCACGGCCGACCAGCTCGAGGACGAGATCGCCGCGTGCATCGACCTGGTCAAGCTGGTGCTCTCGACGCTGGGGCTGGAGGACTTCCGCGTCCGCGTGGGCCTGAGGGACCCCGACTCGAGCAAGTACGTCGGCTCCTCGGACAACTGGGACCGCGCCGAGACGAACATCCGCCACGTCGTCAGCCGCTCCGGCCTGCCCTACAGCGAAGAAGCGGGCGAGGCGGCCTTCTACGGGCCGAAGATCGACTTTGTCGTCACCGACTGCATCGGCCGCGAGTGGCAGCTCGGGACCGTGCAGGTGGACTACAACCTGCCCGAGCGGTTCGGCCTGGAGTACATCGGCGACGACAACGTCCCGCACCAGCCGGTGATGATCCACCGGGCGCCGTTCGGCTCGCTGGAGCGGTTCATCGGTATCCTCATCGAGCACTTCGCCGGGGCGTTCCCGCTGTGGCTGTCGCCGGTGCAGGTGGCGGTGCTGCCGGTCAGCGACAAGTATAATGAGTACGGACGCGCCGTTCGCGACGCGCTCGTGGCCGCGGGCCTGCGGGTCGACCTGGTCGAATCGGCCGACAAGATCGGCGCGAAGATTCGCCAGGCGACGTTGCAGAAGATCCCCTATATGTGTATCGTAGGGGATCGCGAGCAGCAGGTACGGGCGGTTTCCGTGCGCCACCGCACCGCCGGCGACGCCGGGACCGTGCCGCTGGACGTGCTGGTCGAGCGCCTCACCGCCGAGCGGGACAGCCGCGGCGGGGAGGTCGCCTTCGCCCCGGCGGGCGGGACGGCCTGACGGGAACGATGGCCCCGCGGGCGCGTGGCCCGTACAACGGATACTGGCTGTCCGAGATGATGAGAAATGTCATGCGGGCGCGTGGCCCGCTGGAAAGAACTTTGGAAAGGGTTCAAGGATCGCTATCAGCAGAGGAAAGGTTACACCCAACGTCGATCGGCTGCGCCGGAACAACCAGATCCGGATCTCGCCGATCCGCGTGATCGACCAGGATGAGCAGCAGGTCGGCATCATCGACACCGACAAGGCGCGCCAGATGGCGATGGAGGCCGGGATGGACCTGGTCGAAGTGGCGCCCAACGCCCGCCCGCCGGTCTGCCGCATCATGGACTACGGCAAGTGGCTTTATGAGCAGAAGAAGAAGGAAAAGGTCGCCAAGAGCCACCGCCACGAGGTGACGCTCAAGGAAGTCCGGATGCGGCCGAAGACCGACCCGCACGACATGATGATCAAGGTCAATCAGGCGCGGGGCTTCCTGGCCAAGGGCCACAAGGTCCAGTTCACCCTGCGGTTCCGCGGGCGGGAGATGGTTCACCTGGACCTCGGGCGCGACACGTTCAACGCCGTCAAGGAGCAGTTGGCCGACATCGGCAAGGTCGAGCGGGACTTCAAGATGGAAGGCCGCCGGCTGACGATGGTGCTCATGCCGGCGGGCAAGATCGAGAAGAAGGACGCCAGGCCCCAGCCGGTTCCGGCCGGCGCTCCGGCCGCCGCCGAAGCCGCTGAGCCGGCACCGTCCGAACAGGCCTGACCCGCGGCCGATGCGGGATGGGCGGCCCCGAAGGGCCTCAGGCCCCGCGGCTGCCTGCGCGTGGACTGCTTGCGGAGGCCCGTCGTTTTTCGGCGGGGAAAGACTCTTTACACGCCGCCCGATCCTGCTACAATGCCGCTCTTTTCGCCCCCCCGCGCGTCGGGTGGTGTGCGGTGAGCGTCTTGAAGGTGCAAAGGTTAACGATATGCCGAAGATGAAGACCAACAAGGCGGTGGCCAAGCGGTTCAAGGTGACCGGGACGGGCCAGATCATGAAGCGCATGCCCGGGCGGGGCCACCTGCTGAGCAACAAGTCGGGCAAACAGATCCGCGCCGGCCGCAGGCCCACGCAGTTGAGCAAGGGCTTTTCGCGCACCGTGCGGGCGCTGCTGGGTATCTGAGGACGGCCCCGGATCCCCGCAACGGGCTGCGCGGACAGGATCCGCCGCGCACCGTGCGGGCGCTGCCGGGCATCGGAGCCTGGCCCGGAGTTGTTTTCGGGCTGGACGTTACAGGAACACATGACGCGATGGGAGCCCCCTGGGGCGAGCCGGCTGACGTTGGGCCGGCGACAGAACAGGCCGCCAAGGCCGTCCATCCGTCGGAAGTGAAAGGAAGGTTGGTATGCCTCGTGTCATCAAAGGTGCGGCTCGGACCCGCAAGCACAACCGGGTGCTGAAGGCCGTCAGCGGCCATCGCGGCGCCCAGGGCCGTCACTATCGTTTCGCCAAGCAAGGGATCACGCGGGCCGGCTTGTACGCCTACCGCGACCGCAAGGCCCGCAAACGCGAGTTCCGCGCCCTGTGGATCACCCGCATCTCGGCCGCGTGCCACCAGCGCGGGATCCGCTACAGCCTGTTCATGAACGCCCTGAAGACGGCCGGCATCACGCTGAACCGCAAGATGCTCAGCGAGATCGCCGTGGCCGACCCGGCCATGTTCGACCGGATCGTCCAGTCGGCCGGCGCGGCGGGCTGAGCCGGTAGACAACGAACCACCCACAACGTATCCTCAAGGCCCGCCCACCGTTGGCGGGCCTTGTCTGTTTACGGACGACAGGACGGTGACCCATGGGTTTGCTGGAAGAGTTGGAGGCGTTGGAAGCTCAGGCGAAGGCGGACATTGCCGCCGCCGGCGACGCCGGGGCGCTCGAGCAGTTCCGCATCCGGTACCTCGGGGCCAAGGGCGCCGTCAAGGACGCCATGAACCGCCTCAAGGAAGTTCCCCGCGAGGAAAAGCCCGCCGCGGGCAAGCGGGCCAACGAGGTCAAGAACGCCATCCAGGCCCTCTACGACGGCGCCAGGGCATCCGTCGGCGCGGCGGGCAAGGCCGTCAAGTCCGTCACCGACGTCACGCTGCCGG
>JAAYZK010000357.1 GCA_012514895.1 Planctomycetota bacterium
ATGACGCCGTCCTTGAGGGGGCGGATGGCGCTGACCGAGCCGGGCGTGCGGCCGAGCATCTCCTTGGCCGCCAGGCCGACAGCGGTGCCACCGTTGAGCACCTGGTTGGTGCCCTTGTAGACGGCGACCACGGAGGGCTCGTTGAGGACGATACCCTCGCCCCGGACCGCAACGAGGGTGTTGCAGGTGCCGAGGTCAATCCCCATGTCAAGGCTGAAAAGCCCGATCAGACGTCGCCAGAACACCGCGGACTCCGATGTGCGCATCCCAGCCGGTGCCGCGATCGCCGACTCCCGCCATCCGTGGCGGGTGCTTGCGTGAAGGCGGCGTCGCGCCGCGCGATGCTCAGCCGACGCCCGGGGGCAGCAGGGAGCCGAACAGGGTCATTGCGCGGTAACCCACGTAGATGGTCTCGATCAGCATGCTCAGCAAGCCGATCAGCACGAGGACCGTGTAGATGTCGCTCTCGGCACTGGGCCGCATCCGACCGGCACCGGGCGTGTTCATCTGCGTCATGGTGGCTCCCGTCTGTGGCCCGTGGCCCGCCTCTAGGACTGCTCGTCGAAAGCGACCCGGTCACCCACCTGGATCTCGCCCTGCACGGTCCGCAGCCGGCCGCCCGCCTCGTCCGGGTAGACCTGCCCCACCTCCAGCTCGCCCAGGAAGGTCGTCCCGCGGTATACCATCATCACCATGCCGTCGACCACGCCCGACGACGCCCCGATGTTGATGCTCGCGTACGGCCCGCTCACGTCCTTGATCTCGCCGCGGATCGGCCCCGCCACGCTCGGCGCCACGCGCGGCTTGCGCTCCGCCACGACCGTCGTCACGGCCGGGGCCGCCGCGAGCCGCTCCTGCATGTCGGCAATCTGCCGTTCGTAAGCGAAGATCTTCTCCTGCAGGTTGCGGACCTGCTCGGTCAGAATCGTCGTGTTGGCCGTCAGCCCGAGCACGCGATCGTTCAGGCCGGCGATCTCGTTCTGGTAGGCGATGTTCTGCAGGAACAGCTCCTGGTTCTGGCCGCGCAGACCGGTCACCTCGGCCGTGACCACGCTGAGGATCTCCTGCAGCCGGGTCGTGCTCGCTTCGAAGGCGACCTTGTCATTGCGGGTCTGCACCAGCTCGCTCTGCATGCGGGCCTTGTCGTCGGTCAGCGTCTGCACGGTCGCGTTGGCGTCCGCCAGCAGCCGATCCCGGTTGCGGATGGTGTCGTCCTTCATGGCCAGGGCCGCGTGCAGCGTGCCGTACAGGCGGTCGCGCTCGGCGATCGCGGCGTCCCGGGCGATCTGGTTGCTGGCGGCCAGCTCCCTCCAGTTGTGCCACTGGGCGGCCGCCGACACAAACAGCACGGACGCAATGATCGAGAGAACGGCCGTCAGGACCACGAAGACCTTGGTGATGGTGCTCACGTGTGAACTCCTCCACTACCGGGAGTCTCGCGGGTGTTGTCGCCCCGGGCTCGCGGCGTGCTCCGCCCCGGGTCGCAGCGTCCCCGCTGGGGCGCCGTGCGGAGGCGGATTCTAAAGGGTCGCCGCCGCTTTGCAACGCGCATTGTGCGCGCCGGTGAGAAGTTCTGCAACGCGCCGGGGCCGCCGACTTTGCGATG
Source organism: Planctomycetota bacterium (assembly GCA_012514895.1). GTDB lineage: Bacteria > Planctomycetota > Phycisphaerae > SM23-33 > FEN-1343 > JAAYZK01. Next base: position 1,607 of record JAAYZK010000357.1, read on the forward strand.
GGTTGCCCGGACCGCCCCACCGTCGCTACGCTTACACCCATGGAGCTCTCCGTCACCCTGCTGGAGCCGCACCGCCGCACGGAGCTGTTCGGCGCCGGCGACCGCTACCTTCGCCGCATCCGCGAGACCTTCGGCGTCCGCATCGAGGCCCGCAACCTCAACCTGCGCGTCCTCGGCGACCCCGAACGCGTCACCCAGGCCGTCGCCGTCATCGAGAACCTGCAGCAGCGGCTCCGCGGCCGGGCCTATCTGGAGGATGACGACGTCGACAGCGCCCTGGCCGAACTGCACGAGAAGGAGGCCGAGCGCGACCCCGACACGCTGACCGCTTTTGTCCGCGGCGGCGCCGTCCGCCCGCGCACCGCGGGGCAGCGGAGCTACATCCGCAGCATGCTCGAGCGTGACCTGGTCTTCTGCCTCGGCCCCGCCGGCACCGGCAAGACCTACCTCGCCGTCGCCGTCGCCGTCCACCTGCTCCGCACCGGTCGCACCAAGCGCATCGCCCTCGTGCGCCCGGCCGTCGAGGCCGGCGAACGGCTGGGCTTCCTGCCCGGCGACCTGCAGCAGAAGGTCAACCCGTACCTCCGCCCGCTGCTCGACGCCATGCACGACATGATGACGTACGACCAGCTCAAGCGCTTCATGGTCAGCGACATCGTCGAGATCATCCCGCTGGCGTACATGCGCGGCCGGACGCTCAACCACTCGGTCATCATCCTGGACGAGGCCCAGAACACGACGCCGGCCCAGATGCTCATGTTCCTGACCCGGCTCGGGACGGACAGCCGCATGATCGTGGTCGGTGACGACAGCCAGATGGACCTGGAGCCGGGGCAGCCGTCCGGGCTGGTCGACGCCGTGCAGCGGCTGCGCGGAGCCCCCGGGCTCGACGTGATCCGTCTGACCGACGCCGACATTGTGCGGCACCGACTGGTGCAGGAGATCGTGAACCGTTATGCGCAGAGCGACGGTGTCGGGCGCGTGCCCGGCGGCCGGTCTGCAACGCCCGCCCGACCGGAGGCGCCGCCGCCCGCGCCCGCGGAGCCAGTGACCGGCGAGCCGACCGAATCGTGACACCGGGGCCGGCCGGAATTGGCGATCGACTGGGCTTTGGTCGACAAACGCCCGATAATGTTGTTGTCCGGCGTTGACGGCTGCGGTTCCGCCATCCGGACCCGGCAACGACGCTTGACTTCGGGGCTAAGCCCCTGAAACCTAATGGGATATGTGGCCTTGGCACCGGACATCGTCGCGCCGCAAGGAGATCCGCCGGTCGATGGCCGAGCGGCGGCTGGGGCTGTTGCAGTCGCTCCGCGAGCGGCACCCGGTGTCGACGCTGGCCCTCGGGTTGGCGGTGGCGCTGGCGGCCGCCCTGACCGTCAACCTGGGCCATAGCCCGACGGAGTACAAGGTCGGTCAGACGTTGGGGCGGGCGGTGACGGCCCGCGTTCCATTCCGCATTCCCGACCCCCAGCTCACGCAATCGCGCCGGATCCAGGCCCGCGACAACTCTCCGAACTACTACCAGTTGGACGCGGCGCTGCTGGAGGACCTGCGCGGCCGGTTGACCAGTGTGTTGACGCTGGCGCGCACCTACGCGGACGAGCCGGAGCGTCTGACCGACGAGGCGGCCAAGATCCGCATCGTGTTGGATGAGGCCGCCCGCGCCGAGTTGTCCCGGCTGGCCGCCGGCGACAGCGCCACCGAGTATCAGCAGGCGGTCGACCGCGTACTGGAGCTGCTGCGGGCCCAGCCGCTGGTCGAAGCCTCGGACCTGGCCGGCCGCCGCACGTCGACCAATGCAATCCTGATGGACCCGGACCGGCAGACCGAGCAGTCGGTGCACATCAACAATCTGCGCGTGGCGGACGCGGAGACGATCGCCAGCGTCGCGGAGGCCGCGGCGGCCCCGCTGCCGGCCCCGTTGCGACCGTCGATCCAGCAGTCGCTGACGCGGTTGCTGAGCGAAGGGGCGGCCCCGCAGGGGCTGTACCGCTTCGACCGCGCGCTGACGGCCCAGAAGGGCGAAGAGGCCCGCGACGCGATCCCCGAGCAGTTCACCGAGTTCCCGGCCAACGCCGTCCTCGCCGACGGGGGCCCGATCAGCCGCGAGGAGCACGCCCTGCTCGGCGCCGAGCACGCCGCCTACATCGCGCAGCGCGCCGCCAACTCGCGCTGGCCGTGGGGCGCCGACCTCGGACGCGCCATCCTGGCCTTCGTGGTCGTGGCGAGTGTCGTCGGCAACTTCGCCATGGTGGGGGTCAAGCAGCGTCCCAACGTCGTGCGGCAGGTCGTCACGGCCGGGGCCATGGTCGCCCTGCTGCTGGCGGCCCGGCTGGTCTACGTGCACGCCCAGACGCTGCCGGCCCAGGTCACGCTCGCGCCGTTGGCGCTGGCGGCCGCCCTGCTCGCCATCGTCTATCGGCGGCCGGGGCTCGTGTACCCACTCATCATCACGCTGGCGCTGCTGATCACGATCTCGACGCGCCGCGGCCTCGAGTTCCTGTTCGTGCAGCTCGCGACGGCCACGGCGCTGGCGGCCCTGCTGCGGGACGTGCGCAACCGGGGCCAGATCGTCGGCGCGGGGGTGGTGGCGGCCGTCGTGGCGGGCTTCATGACCGCAGTGGCCGGGCTGATCCAGACGCAGACGGGTCCGTACATCCTGTGGATCGCCGGCTGGGCGGCGGGAGCGACGCTGGCGGCGGCGTTCGTGGTCGAGGGCATCCTGCCGGCCATCGAGCGGGCCTTCAAGACCAGCACCAGCATGACGCTGCTGGAGTGGTGCGACGCGAACAAGCCGCTGCTGCGGATGATGGCGGCCGAGGCGCCGGGCACCTACAACCACAGCCTGCTGGTCGGCGCCCTGGGCGAGGCGGCGGCCGAGTCCATCGGGGCCAACGGGCTGCTGTGCCGCGCGGGGGC
>JAAYZK010000045.1 GCA_012514895.1 Planctomycetota bacterium
CGGTCCGCCGGGATGGCCGCACGGCGACGTGCGGCGAACGATGGCCCTCTATTCGCATTACAAAAGACCCTGCCTCCTCGGAGGTGGGGTCTTTTTGTGCGCGCCTGGCGTCGTCGGACGAGTCGGACAGGTCGGATCGAGTCGGAGGGGCGAAAAGACGGTCCCCGAATGGGCCTTCCTGTGGTATACTGGTGTCCGTGTGGAGGTTGTGCGCCGTTCAGGCCGGCGATGATGAAAGGAGAACGCATGTTGGGTGTCCGCGGCCATGCTGCACTGTGCGCGGTGACCGTGCTGGCCGCTCTGGCCGCGGGCGCATCGGCCGATCCGCTGACGCGGATCACGCTGAACTTCCAGCAGGGCCCGGGCCTGCAGGCGCTGGCGGCCGGGACGCCGGCCGAGCGGGCGCTGGCGGCCAACGTGATGAACGGATTCCACGCCGCCGGCGATCTGTGGGCCAACCGCCTGGCCGACGCGATCACCGTCAACATCATCGTCGACTATAAGCCCTTGGGCCCCAACGTCCTTGGCTCGACTGATTCGGCCACGGTGGAAAGCCCCGCCATGACCTACAGCAGCGTCAGGTCGGCGCTGGTTTCCGACGCCGCCACGCCTGACGACCAGATCGTGGTCGCCCATCTTCAGACGGGCCCCTACCTGGACTTCATCACCAGCCAGACCCCGGTGGTCCCGCCGGCGACCTCCCCCATCATCCGCGACAACGACAGCACCGCCAACAACCGGATCCTGGATGTCAACCGGGCCAACGCCAAGGCCCTGGGGCTGATTGCGGCGCACCACTCGGCTACGGACGGGGAAGTCATCTTCTCCAGCGGGTTCACCTGGGACTTCGACCCCGCCGACGGCGTCAGCCGCGGGGCCTTCGATTTCGTCGGCGTCGCGGCCCACGAACTGGGGCACGTGCTGGGGTTCGTCAGCGGCGTGGACGTCGTGGACCTTGCCGCCGCCCCGGACGGGCCGCAGGCCGGGCTGCTGAACCTCCAGGGTTACCGCGTGTTCGGCCCGCGCGATCTGCTGCGCTACTCGGCGGTGAGCCTGGCCGAGCCCAACCAGCCGGCCGCCGGGGCGGTGCTCGACCTGGCGGTGGGGACCGACGCGTACCTCTCGCTGGATGCGGGCGCTACGATGCTCGGCCCGGTCGCCAGCGGCCGCCACAACGGCGACGGCCACCAGGCGTCGCACTGGGCCGCCGACATGGGTCTGGGCCTGATGGACCCGACCACGATGATGGGGACGGTCGGGCGGCTCACCGCACTGGACCTGACGGTGATGGACGCCATCGGCTACGACCGTCTGGCCTGCACGTGGGGCGACTTCAACGACGACGGCGCCGTCGACGCCGTCGACATCGACGCCCTGGCCGCCGCGATCGCCGCCGCCCTGGACGACATCACCTTCGACGTCGACTACGACAACCTCGTCGGCGCCGGCGACATGGACGCCCTGGTCTTCGATCACCTCGCCACCCGTTACGGCGACAGCGATCTGGACGGGGACGTCGACCTCGACGACTTCGTCGCCCTCAAGACGCACTTCGGCCTCGCCGCCGCCGGCTGGGCGGGCGGCAACTTCGACGGCGACAACGACGTCGACCTGGACGACTTCGTCACGCTCAAGCTCAGCTTCGGCATGGCCGCCGTACCCGAACCGCTGACGGGGGCCGTGCTGGCCCTGGGCGTCCTGCTGCTGCGGCGGCGAACGGCGGCCTGAAGGCCGCAGGCCCGCGGCCGTTGCCGTTGCTCATCCCTCAAGCCTCGTGCCTGCCGCCCTGCGGGCGGCGCTTCAGCACGAAGACGTTTCCGGGCCGGGAGGCGACGACGCCCTTGATCGTCAGGGTGGTCATGGCGGCGATGACCTCGTGGGCGGGCCGATCGACGGCGGCGGCCACGTGGTCGATGGAAAGGGCTTCGTCGCCCAGGGCGGCGGCGATGGCGGCCTCCAGGCCGTCCAACTCCACGCGGACCACCGGCGGTGTCTCGGCCGGGGCATTCTCCCCGAGCACCTCCCCGAGCCCGTCGAGGTGTTCGAGGATGTCGTCGAGGTTCCGCACAAGCACCGCCCCGTCGCGGATCAGCTCGTGCGTGCCCTCGCTGAACGGGCTGTCGACCCGCCCGGGCAGGGCGTACACCTGGCGGCCCTGCTCGCCGGCGAAACGGGCGGTGATCAGCGAGCCGCTCCGCCGGGCCGCCTCGACGACCAGCACCCCCTGCGACAGGCCGCTGATGATCCGGTTGCGCCGGGGGAAGTTCGCGGGCGTCACCTCCGTGCCCATCGGCAGGGTGCTGAGGATCGCCCCGCGCCCCTCGTCGATGATCCGGTCGAACAGCGGCCGGTTCTCCTGGGGATAGACGCGATCCAGCCCGCAGCCGGTCACGACGATCGTCCGGCCCCCGGCGTTCAGCGCGCCGCGGTGGGCCGCCGTGTCGATCCCGCGGGCCCCGCCGCTGACGACCGTCAGCCCGACCCGCCCCAGCAATCCGCCGAACCGCTCGGCCTGTTCGGCGCCGTAGTGCGTGCACCGGCGGCTCCCGACGACCGCCAGGGCCGCCGTGTCGGAAGGCTCGAGCGAGCCGCGGAGGTACACCACGGCCGGCGGATCGAGGATGTTGGCCAGGGCGACCGGGTAGGCGTCATCGCCGAAGGGGATGATGCGGGCGCCGACGGCCTCGGCCGCGGCGATCTCGGCGCAGGCCGCGTCATCGTCCACCGCGAAGATCGCCTCGGCTGTCCTGCTCCCCACGCCCTCCACCGCGCAGACGCCGGCGGGCCCGGCCTCGAACACCGCGGCGACGTCCCCGAAGTGCTCGATGAGCCTGCGGTAGATCACCGAGCCCACGCCCTGGGCCAGGTGCAGACGAACGTGCAGGCGGATCGTGTCCTCTGACGCGGTCATGTTCATCCCCGATGCGTCCAACCACTCAGAACATACCTGTTCGCCGCCGCTTACGCAAGGGCCGCCGGGACCAGGCGTCCGAGCAGGCCGGTGTCGGTGACGGCCGTGATCTCGGCGCGGACGAGGCAGCCAAGGGCGTCGTCGGGCGCGTCGGGCAGGTCCAGGCGGCAGTAGCGGTCGGTCAGCCCCGTCGCGCCCCCGCCCTCGCGAAGCCCTTCCAGCAGGACGCGAACGGTCTGCCCGACGAAGCTCGCCAGGTGGGCGCGGGCCAGCTCGGCCTCCAGGGCGGCCAGTTGCCCGCAGCGGCGGCGAACGACCTGCCGCGATGGGCGGTCGGCGTCCCACCGGGCCGCGGCGGTGCCCTTGCGGGGCGAGAAGGGGAAGCTGTGGATCCTGGCGAAGCCCGCCTGGCGGGCCACCTCCAGCGTCGCGGCGAAGTCGTCGTCGGTCTCGCCGGGGAAGCCCACGATGACGTCGGTGGTGATGGATGGCCGGTCCAGGGCGGCACGGAGACGCCCGACCGCCTCGAGGTACTGCGCGGCAGTGTACCGCCGGTTCATCCGCGCCAGCACCGCCGTCGAGCCGCTCTGCAGCGAGAGGTGAAGGTAGGGACAGACGTTATCGTGCCGCGCCATCACCGCCAGCAGCTCGTCGGTCACGTCCAGCGGCCCCAGGCTGCTCAGGCGGACCCTCGCATCGCCGGCGGCGTGGGCGGCCTCATCGACCAGCGCCGCCAGACGGTCGGCGTCGTCGTCCCAGCGGTCGCGATGCACGGTCGGGCGGCCGTATGCGCCGAGGTTCACCCCGCACAGGACGATCTCACGATGGCCGACGGCGGTGAGGCGTCGGATCTCGTCGAGGATGGCCTGGCGGGGGCGGCTGTCCAGGCGATCGCGGAGATGGGGGACGATGCAGTAGGCGCAGAACCCGTCGCAGCCGTCCTGGACCTTGACGAAGGCCCGGTGGTGGTCGTCAAACCGCTGCAGAGGCGCAAGATTGGCGGTCGTCCCAGCGCGAAAGACCTTGACGTTTTGTGATGAAAAAGCTCTTATAGAGGGTGCGGACGAGGCAACCGGCCCGGCGTTGGCGGCTGAGTTGTCGCCCCCCGTGGCGTTCGCCGGGCCGGCGGGCGGGTTGGCCCGCCGCAAGCTCCCCGCCAGGCGGACGAGTTGCTCCGTGACGTTGTCGCGGTGCCCTGCAATCACCGTCACACCGGCGATGTGCCGCAGAGTGTCCGGTTCGGCCGTGGCGTAGCAGCCGGTGACGACGATGGCGGCTCCGGGATGGGCCGCGGCCAGTCGCCGGATGAGTTGTCTGGACTTCTGTGCGGCCGTGGATGTAACACAACATGAGTGCACGACGCACATTGCGACGGGTTGCGTCCCGTCGCTGTCGGTCCAGCCCGCCTGGCGGAGGGTCTGACGGATAGCGGCGGCTTCGTACTGGTTGACCTTGCAGCCCAAGGTTGTCACGACAAACGTTGGCATACGATGACCTGACAAACAGTTGCGGCCGTCGTTCCAGTGCTTGCACGGGGCGGGCTCAACGGCTACAACGAAGCACTATAGTCGGCAGTCGGCGACAGACCAAGCGCCAGGCCGGACCCAGGCGGATCCGGGCGGATGTCCAGCCCGGCAAGGCCCTCTGCAAGAGGAGTGACTCATGGCGGCACCCAAGAGCGTTTGGGGCATAGACATCGGCCAATGCGCCCTCAAGGCGCTCAAGCTCGTCGAACACGACGGGCAACTGCAGGCCGAGGCATTCGAGATCATCGAGCACACCAAGGTTCTCAGCCAACCTGACGCGGACCGTGAGGCGCTGATTCACGAATCGCTGGAGCAGTTCTTCGCCCGCCACGACGTCTCCGAGAGCGACCTGGCGATCGCGGTGCCCGGGCAGACGAGCTTCACCCGGTTCGTCAAGATGCCGCCGGTCGACCCCAAGAAGATCCCCGAACTGGTCCGCTTCGAGGCCGAGCAGCAGATCCCCTTCGACATCTCCGAGGTGATCTGGCGGTGGCAGGCCTTCGATGATCCGGACAGCCCGGACGTGGAGGTGGGCCTGTTCGCGATGAAGCGCGCCGACGTGTACGGGGTGATCGACCCGTTCACCAGCCTGCAGGTGGGCGTCAACGTCGTCCAGATGGCGCCGCTGGCCCTCTACAACTTCATGACCTACGATCAGCAGGTCGCCCCGGAGGGCGCCACGCTGCTGGTCGATATCGGCGCCAACGGCACCAACCTGGTCGTCTCCGAAGGCCCCCGCCTCTGGACGCGGACGATCCAACTGGGCGGCAACAACTTCACCGAAGCGCTGGTCAAGTCGTTCAACCTCAGCTTCGCCAAGGCCGAGAAGCTCAAGCGGACCGCCGCCACGAGCAAGTACGCCCGCCAGGTCTTCCAGGCGATGCGCCCGGTGTTCGCCGACCTCGTCCAGGAGATCCAGCGGTCCATCGGCTATTACACCAGCCTGCACCGCACCGCCCGCTTCAGCCGTATCGTGGGCGTGGGCAACGGCTTCCGACTGCCCGGCCTGCAGAAATTCCTCCAGCAGAACCTCTCGACCCCCGTCGTCCGCATCGATGCGTTCAACGCGCTGGAGGCCTCCGAGGCGATCAGCGCCCCGCAGTTCACCGAGAACGTGCTGGGCTTCGCGGTGGCGTACGGCCTGGCGGTCCAGGGACTGAAGCTGACGCGCATCGACACGAACCTGCTGCCCAACGAGATCGCCTCGTCGCGACGGTGGAAGGCCAAGCGGCCCTGGTTCGCCGTCGCCGCGGCGATGTTGGTGGCCGCCACGATCGGCGTCACCTGGCGTGCGCGGGCCGATTACCAGATCCTGCGGCCCGACGCGCCCCTGAGCGAGAGCATGCGGGAGGTCAACCGCATCATCAACCAGTACAAGCAACTGGTCAACGAGTTCAGGCAGGTCGCCAATGAGGTGTCAACCGAGGAGCAGCAGATCGAGGAGATGCTGAAGCTCAACAAGCACGCCTCCCTGTGGCCCGCGGTGACCGAGGTCGTCCACCAGGCGATCGGACGTGCCCTGCCCCACCAGCCTCTGATCACCCCCGACCGTGCCGACGCCTTGGGAAAAGTTCCGCCCGAGAAGCACGCGTACATCGTCGTGTCGTGGATGGAAAGCGACTACGTGAACGTCCCGGAGACCGGCGCGAAGGCGGCCCTGCTCAGCGAGGCGGCCGTGAAGGGCCGGGCCTCCGGCGGCGGAGCCCCCACCGCTGCAGGCATGACCACCCGGGGCATCCGCATCATCCTCTCGGGGCGGTGCCCGAAGTCCAAGACCAGCGACACGTTGCCCCTGCTGCAGGCGGTCCTTGGCGAGGCTGAGCCGCTGTTCAAGACGATGCTGCCGGACTACGTCGAGTACGTCGACGCCAGCATCGTGTGGTTCCCCACGACCCCCGGCGAGATGGCCCCGGCCGGCACCGGCGGCAAGACCACCCGCGTCGCTGACCGCTCCGGCACCACGTACGGGCCCGGGGCCGGCGGCACCGGCATGTACGGGCCCGGCGGCGGCACCGGCATGTACGGACCTGGCGCCGGCACCGGCATGTACGGACCCGGCGCCGGCACCGGCATGTACGGACCCGGCGCCGGCATGTACGGGCCCGGAGGCGGCACCGGCACGGGCGAAGCCGCGACCAAGGTGACCACCAACGGCGCCACCGGCCAGTCGCCCGACGATGATACGCTGTTCCAGATCGGCTGGGTGCTGCGGTTCAAGGACCCCTCGGCAATGGCGATGCCGGCATACTAGGGACGACCGACAACGATGCCCGCCGGAACGATGCAGCCATCACCGGCGAGAATGGAGAATGATCGATGGGTTCCCTGAAACGACACGGATACAACATCGCCCTGGCGGCCGCCCTGATCGTCATCATCGGCGGCCTGTACGTGACGATGATCCGTCCGTCCAATGCAGGCTCCGCCAAGGGCCTCCAGGCGAAGATCGGGAAGTCCAAGGACATCCAGGAACTCGGCAAGGGCGGCAAGAACGCCAGGCAGGTCGAGGCCAAGCGGGCCGACGTCAGCCAGATCAAGAACCACTACGCCGAGATGATGGCCGTCGCCCAGCAGGCCAATCGCCGCGGGCGGGCGCCGTTGGAGATGACCTCCGCCACGGGCGAGCCCTTCCCTGTCTTCCCGGTCGACGAGGCGCGCTACCAGAGGGAGCAGGTCCGCTTCCGGTTCGCCGAGTTGTACGCCGACGCCATGAACGACCTGTTCGCCACGCTGAACGCCGCCACGCCCCCCACCGAGGAGGAGATCCGCGTGGCGACCCAACTGATGCGGACCTACCTGGAGAAGAAGGCCCGCCCGGACAGTGCAGACGCCCCGGCGTTGCTCCCGGCCGGCGTCCAGCCGGCTGATGAGTACACCGGCGCCCCCGGCGGCACGGGGATGTACGGCCCTGGAGCCGGCACGGGCATGTACGGTCCCGGGGCCGGCACGGGGATGTACGGACCCGGGGCCGGCACGGGCATGTACGGGCCCGGACCCGGCACGGGTATGTACAGGCCCGGACCCGGTACGGGCGCGTACGGCCCCGCCCCGACACCGGGGGGCAACACGGCCCCGGCCGTCAGCGAAGCCGAAGCCCGGGAGCAGGCGGTTCGGGACCTCGAGATCCTCTGCACCCGCAGGAGCGGCTCATCGCTCTATGCCGAGCGCAGCGCCTTCAATGACTATTACCTGAACCCCGGCGTCGAGGCCGACGTGGCCGACATGTGGAAGGCGACGGTCAACTACTGGCTGCACAAGTACGTGGTCGACACCATCCTGCAGACCAACGGCAAGGATGCCACCATCGAGAACGCCGTGGTCAAGCGCCTCGTCGAGGTCACCATCGGCCGGGCCGCCGCCAGCGGCGGCATGCAGGCTGTCGGGGCGGACCTCTATGAAGGCGAAGCCGCCGCGGCCGCACCCGGCGGGACCGACGCCGGCATGGGCACAGGCATGTATGGCCCCGGACCCGGCACCGGCACAGGCATGTACGGGCCCGGACCCGGCAGCGGCATGTACGGGCCCGGCGGCGGAGCGTACGGACCCGGCGGAGGCATGGGAGAGCGCCAGGCCGTCCCGCAGAGCCTCACCGAACGCACCTGCACGATGCAGTATGACGTGGTCAACTTCGACCTGACCGTCGTCGTGGCGTCGGAGCAGTTGCACACGTTCCTGCTGAACCTGGTGTCCGGCGGGTTCTACACGATCCACAAGATCGACGTGTACGAGACCAGTCCGATCCGGGCCTCGACCGCCGATCGCACCGCGATGGGGACCGGCGCGACGCAGGACTTCTACTACGGTCCTCAGCCGGTCGTGACGGCGGTGATCCGCGTGGAGGCGCTGTTCTTCACGGATTGGGAACGCGACCTGATGCCCGTCGAGATGCTGAAGCGCCTGCCCTCCACTGCCCTGCGCCCCCAGGACCAGGAACGCATGATGGCGGCGGAAACCGCCGCCGGCGGGGCCGGCGCGTACGGCGGCGGAACGTACGGCGGCATGTGACATCTGAGCGAACGTTGGAGCACGAACCCCCTGGGTGGCTCGTCCCGCGGGACACCCTTTTTCAGCGGTAGGAGGCCGACGCGTGGCCAAGACAGATCAGCCCGGACTCATTGAACTGCACGCCGAGAAAATCGCGCTGGCCGTCTCGGCGGTGATCATGATTGCCGTTGGGGCCCTGTGGGTGATCAGAAGCCCGAACGTCACGACCGACGTCGGCACCTCGAGCGAGGCGGTCCAGCCGGCCGAGATCGACGATATCCTGCTGAGAACCGCCAGGCAGGTCCAGACTCGGATCGAGAACCTCCCCACCGAGGCCGCCCCCGAACGGCCGGCCGCCCGGGAACTGCAGGAACGTCTGAACAACCCCCTCGGACGGGCCGTGGCCCCGTCGCTGGTCCCCCTTACCGAAGGACCGGCCAGGCGGGAGCTGTCCGACGGGCCGATCAAAGGCAGGAAGCTCGACGACATGCCCGCCCTGCCCTCGCTGGCGGAACTGGATGTCTGGGTCGGCCAGGAGTTCGTCGCCAGTTCCTCGGCCGAAGCAGGGATGATGGGGGTGGCCGGCGGCGAAGCCAAAGACGTCACCACCGCTCACGTGACGGCCGTCCTGGACTACAAGACCATGGTCAAGTCCTGGCAGGACGCCCTGGACGGCACGGGCGTCGCCCTGGACATCCGCTTCGCCCGCGTGGTGGCTCTCCGCCAGGCGCGCCTGGCGGACGGCCAGTGGGGCCCCGCCGAGGAGATCGAGACCTCCGCGCCGTTCGAGGCCGCCGGCGCTGGGAGCGCCGGCCTGCCCAAGGTGCCTGCCTACCGGGACGGCAACTTCCTCGAGGTCCGCGCGGCCATCGACGCCCTGGGCGCGCCCGGGGTGCAGCAGGCGGTCATTCAGCCGAGCTATCCCCGCGTCTACTGGCCCGAGGCCAAGGGGTTCGGGGGGTGGATGCATCATCTTCCCAGGACCAGCGTCAGCGGCCTGGAGGGCGCCATCGCCTGGCCTGACCAGGAACCCGACCTGTCGGGCATGGCCATCGGCACCTGGACGCCCACGCCTGCCGCCGGCCCCGCCGGCGGCGCCACGGGCACGTACGGGCCCGGCACAGGCATGTACGGACCCGGACCCGGCGCCGGCACGGGCATGTACGGACCCGGCGGCGGCACAGGGATGTACGGACCCGGACCCGGACCCGGACCCGGCACGGGCATGTACGGACCCGGCGCCGGCACGGGCATGTATGGCCCCGGACCCGGCACCGGGGCTCCCCGGACGCCTGCCGCCCCGCGGGTGGACCAGACGGACACCCGTCGAACCCAGGCCGAGCGCGCGGTCCAGCAGGCCACCGAGGCCCTGAACAAGGCCGAGGCCGCGATGCAGGCCGGGCAGGCCGATGAGGCCCTGGACCACTACCGCACCGCCGAGGTGATGCTGGCGCGGGCCAGCGAGCAGGATCCCAGCGTCGCCAACGCGTCCGGCCTGGGCCAGCGTATCGAGGACGGGAAGGCCCGGGCGCAACTGCCGATGCTCACTCGCGTTCCCGTGCTGGCCCAGATGTGCCTGGCGGGCCAGGTCCAGCTTTGGCTGCACGACACCACGTGCAAGCCGGGCGAGGTCTACCGCTACAAGCTGCGCGTGGAAGTGTGCAATCCCCTGTTCATGAACGTCACGCCCGGCACGCGTCCGGACGATGCGCCGGCGGTGGTGGTTGCGACGGAAAGCGACTGGTCCGAACCGATCGAGACGCCCCGGCAGACGGAGTTCTTCGTGACCGACGGCGGCAACGGCACGGTGCGGTTCACGATCTTCCGGCGGACGCACGGGCAGGTGCTCGCCCAGAAGACGACGGTGTCCGTCGGCGACCCGATCGGGTCGGTCGAATCGTGTGCGTACGTCGACCCCCTCACGCGCCAGGCGGCCGCCCAGCCCCTGGAGGTCGACTTCTCGACCGGGTATGTGCTGGTCGACTGCGACCTCGACAAGCAGATCGCCCCCAAGGGAACCAGCCGCACCACCGCCCAGGCGACGCTGCTGTCGCCGGACGGGACCCTGGTCGTCCGCACGGCCGCCGACGACCGGGCGACGTCGCGTTACCGCGAGCTGAACAAGGCCAACGGCGAAGCCGAGCAGTTGTTGAAGCAGCTCGCTCAGCCGCTACGGCCGTAACGCCCGGCTGACCGGGATGATGTTGCTGTGATGGCATTATGAAAGCAGGATTCCGCCCGGACCGACGCCCCCCGCTTCCCCCCGCCCGACCGGCGGGGGGCGGGGGGTGTTTTCCTGCGCGTTTCCATTGCCTTAGGGAAGATTCCGCCCCACTTTTAGCTTGCAAGGAGCCGGGACGTCCCTTATCTTTTTCTTCACGGCTCGGGTGCCTCCCGGAGCCTTACCAACCCGTTTTAGAAGTCATAAGTTCGGTGCGATGCAGGGCGGAGACGGCCTCTTTGCACCCGGCGCGAGTAACACCGGAGGTGCCGCAAGTGATCCCATGGTGTCCAGTCCGCCACGGCATTTGTCCGGCGCGGGCTGCAGGGATGAACGGCCCCGAAATCCGGCTGAGCTGAAAGGAGAAAGCCTTGCAACTTCTCAAGACGTTCGGATGCAGCGTGATCGCATTCGGCATCCTCATGACCGTCGCCGCTGCGGCTTCGGCGCAGGACGCCGACGCCGACACGGCTAAGGCGTTGCTCTCGCAGGGCATGAAGCTGTTCGAGGCCATGGAGTACGACGAAGCGCACACGACGCTGGTGAAGATCGACCCGTCGCAGTTGCCCGATGACGAAGCCCGGTCGCAACTGGAGACGGCCATCAACAACGTCGACGTGGCCATGGTTCAGCAGGGGGCCGCCCGCGACGCGTTCGCCAGGGCGCGTGATCTGCTGAACAAGGGCCAGTTCGCCGAAGCCGAGGCGCTGTTTGCCCGGGTGATCGCCAGCGAGTACGTTCCGGGCCCGATGAAGAAGGACGCCCAGGTGCTCATGACGGTCGCCGTCGCCAAGCGTCAGCGTCAGCAGTCCCTGGCCGCCCAGGCCGCCCCTCCCGCCGCAGCCCCCTCCCCCGCCGCAGCCCCCGCCGATGACGCGGTTGTCGCCGCCCCGGCCGTTGCCGAGGGCGGGAACACCGGCGCCGAGGCGGAGCTGAGGGAAGCCGCCGCCGGCGCCGAGGCCGCCGGGGACACTCGCGCCGCCGAAGCGATGGCCACCGCCGCTCCCCGCCAGGCCGAGGAGCAGGCGCCCGTCGTTGAAGCGCCCGCGACTGAAGCGCCGGCTGCTGAAGCGCCCGCCGGCGAGCCGGCCCCTGCGGTCGAGACGGCCGTGGAGCCGGAACCGGCCCAGGATGTCCAGCCCGCTGTCGAACCTGAGGCCCAGCGCCGCCTGGTGGCCGCCGAGGCCGCCCGTCTCCGCGCCGAGGCTGACGCCCGGCAGCTTGTCGATCAGGGCCTCATGGCGCTGGAAGTCAACAACGCCGCCGCGGCCGCCGGGAAGTTCCGCGAGGCCTTGAAGCTCGTGCCGGACATGGCCGAGGCCCAGCAGGGCCTGGACCAGGCGACGGCGCTGCTGGAGCGCACGCCCCAGGGGTCGCTGCCCACGCTGATCCGCAATCGGCAGATCGCCCTGCAGAAGGCCCAGGTGGATTTCGACAAGGCCCTGGGGGAGGCCCGCCAACTGCTCGACACCGCCCGGGACGATGAAAGCTTCCGTGCCGCGGGCGACCGGACCGATTACGCGATCAGCATCCTCGAATCCAACAGGCAGCTCTTCCCCGCCGGCGACTACACCGCCCGCAGATCGGTGGCCCAGGGGCTCGGCGCCCGCATCGACGAGGAGTACGACCGGTGGCAGCGTGCGGAGGTCCGCCGGAAGCTCGACGACGCCACACGGTCCGCCGATGACTACCGCCGCGACCAGGACGACCAGCGGCAGGCGAAGATCGAGACCCTCATGGATCGCGCCCAGGCCCTGGCACGGGAACAGAACTGGGACCAGGCCATCGAGACGGCGCAGGAGATCCTCCGGCTGGACGCCCATCACGTGTGGGCCGCGGCCAAGGTCGAGGCCTGGCGCCAGTTCTCCCAGGTCCAGGAGCAGGCCCGGTCCTACGACAAGCGGCTCGACCAGGAGATGAAGCACATCGTCGCCCTCGAAGGCGACATGACCCCGTGGTATGACCTGCTGAGATACCCCCAGAACTGGGATGAGATCACCCGCCGGCGCTCCATCACCGGCAGCGAGCACGATTTGCCGGCCGACCGTGAGACGCGCCAGAAGCTCGACGAGCTCCAGGACACCGTGGAGTTCGACGAGCTGGAGTTCGAGGCCGTCATCACCTACCTGCGTTCGGTGACCGAAGCCAACTTCTCGGTCAACTGGGTCGCCCTGTCCGGCGCCGGCGTCGACCGCGATACCCCGGTAACGCTGATCCTCAACAACGTCACGGCCGCCAAGGCCCTCGATGAGATCCTCGATTCCCTCGGCGGTGTGGTGCCCCTGGCCTACATCATCAGCGGCGGCGTCGTCCGGATCTCCACTGAAGAAGAGCTGGCCAGCATTGTCGACACCCGCGTCTACCAGATCAGCGACCTGCTGGTCTCCGTGCCCGACTTCGTCGGCCCCAGCCTCCGCATCAGCCGCCAGGAAGCCAGCGGCGACAGCGGCGGCAGCAGCAGCGACAGCGGATTCGGCGGCGGGGGCGGCGACGGCGGCATCGGCGGAGGTGGATTCGGCACCGGCGGCGCCGGCGGCCAGCCCCTCCAGGAGCGCCAGGCGATGATCGATGAGATCCTCACCACCGTGCGGGCCTCTATCGCCCCGGAGACCTGGATCGAGAACGGCGCCGGCGGAGCCGCTTCGATCCGCGAGCTCAACGGGCAGGTCATCGTCACGCAGACGCCGGCCAACCACAAGCGACTGGAAGACCTGTTCAACCAGCTCCGCGAGGCCCAGGCCGTCGCCGTCAACGTCGAGTACCGCACGATCACCGTCTCCACCGGCTTCCTCAACGACGTAGGGCTGTCGCTGGACTTCTTCCTGAACATCGGCAGCGAAACGACGCAGACCGGCATCGATCCCATCACCGGCGCCCGCATCCTGGGCTCCGGGGCGCCGGCCCTGCCCCAGTGGGCCAACGGTTCCACCTGGAGCAATCGCCTGACGCCGATGGTCGCGTCCCAGCGGTCGTTCGACTTCACGGGCTTCCCCTCGACCGAGGTGCCCAACGCCATCGGCGCTCTGGCCCAGACGGCCACCAGCGGCCTGGGCGCGATGTTCCTGCAGGGCTCGTTCCTCGATGACATCCAGGTCGACTTCCTCGTCCGCGCCACGCAGGCCGACCAGCGGAGCACGTCGTTCATCGCCCCGCGACTGTCCCTGCGCGACGGGCAGCGGGCGTTCATGATGATCGGCACCGAGCAGGCCTACGTCAGCGACCTGGAAACCGTCACCAACGAGAACGTCTTCGGTTACGAGGTGACTGTCTCGACCGTGACGACCGGTCAGGTCCTCGACGTGCAGGCCATCGTCTCGCACGACCGCCGCTACGTCACCCTTACGCTGCGGCCGACCAGCGCCAGAGTGCTCGACTTCTTCGAGTATGCCGTCGAGGAGACCACCACGGAGGCTTCGCAGTCCCGCAGCGGCGTGGTCCAACTGCCGCTGATCTCCATCAACCAGGTCAGCACGACCGTCACCGTCCCCGACGGCGGCACCCTGCTGATCGCCGGCGAGCGCCGGGCCGGGGAGGTCACCCGCGAGATGGGCGTGCCGATCCTCAACAAGATCCCGATCATCAACCGGCTCTTCTCCAACCGCTCCATGAGCCGCGATGAGGTCATCACCCTGCTGCTGGTCAAGCCGACGATCATCATCAACCGGGAGTACGAGGAGGATCTCTACCCCCGGTAAACCAGCCGCACTCGCGATCCCGCGGGCCGTCCGCTACAATGCGGGCGGCCCGCTTTTTTGCGCCTAGCCGAAGACACAGGGCCTGGAGGTTCGATCATGGTGCGAGACGATGCCGGCGTGATCCATCCGCCGCTGGAGGCCCTCTGGCGTGAGGACGGCGCGGCCATGCTGGCCAACGCCGCCATTACCATCCTGGTGGGTGTGGCCGGTTTCGCCGTCGCGGCGGTGGCCGGCACGCCGCTCCAGGCGAGAACGACCTTCGCGCTGGGGGTGACGACCGTCTGGATCGCCCTGGCTGCGGCCCCGCTGGCATCGGCGGCCCGCACGCGGCTGGGAGCGGTCGGTCGCGCCGGTGTCATGGCCGATGCCTCCGTGGTCCTCCTTCTGATCCTGGCCCTCGCCGGCGGAGCTTCGCTGACCCTCGCGGGCGCCGTCCGGATCTACGTGCTGTGGGCCGCCCTGGCGGTCGTGCCGGCGCTGCTCGCCGGACGGGGGCGCTGTCGGCTGGCCGTCGCGGCGGCAATCTCCCTGGGGGTGCTGGCGGTGCTCGCCCACCCCTTCTGGGTCGGGGGTCTGAAGGCCGCCCTGGATGCACCGTCCCGGTCCGCGCTCGAGACGGTCCTGGGGGCGGTCGACCCCTGGAACGGCACCCTCGATGCCGCCGGGCTTGCCACCGGCCAAGGCCCCCACGGATGGGCGGCCGCGACGCTGGTGTGGTGGGCGACCGCCGTCCTCATCGTGGCGGGAATCTGGGTCGGCCGGACGGCCCGGCAATTCGTCCGCGGAACCTGAAAGCCAGGTCAGCATGGCCCGCCGACCGCCCCAGAAGTGAAGTCTCCCCTCGGTTGAGCCGATACATTCCATGGACGGGACTGTAACGTCGGGGTGCGAGCAGGTCCGTCAGGGACGATCGAAACGCAGGCTTCAGAAAAGGGGAATCCGGACGCACCGGAACAGGGGCGGTGCTGTGTCGGGAGTGACTTCTACCTGCCACCGTACGGGCGCGTTCCGTGCACAATCACCATGAACACGCGAACCGCTGAGATGATGCCGCCAAAGGCAGTATCCGAGAAGGCCAGTGTCATGACGCCGACGAACGCCATTGCCAAAGTCCGCTTCAGTTCCGCCAAGGCTCAGCGCGTGCATCTGGCCCAGTGCGAAGGGCTTGCGGCCGAGCTGCTGTGCCTGGAGGGCGGCCAGCAGTTGAGGATCAAGAGCGAGGCCGCCGTCCTCTACATCATTCTCGGTACGGCGGAGGTCTCGGCAGGCGACCAGACCGTGACCCTGCAGACGGGCTACGTCTTCGCCCCGGGCACGGCCTTCACCCTGGCCAACGCCGGCGAACACCGCCTGGTCTGCCTGACCTGCCAGGCCGCCTGAGCCGCCTCCCGCATTCCCGACCGGCGAACCGACCTGCTGCATGGAGGCGGACGCCGCCTTCGGGTATACTGGCGAGCCGACCGTGATCATTCCTACGGGAGGCTCGATCCTTGCCTGCATTTGGAACGCCGGACACCGCCGGGCTCCTGGAGGCCACGATGCTCATCTGCTTCGGCGCCTCCTGGCCGCTGGCCATTCTCAAGACGCTCCGCGTCAGGAAGGTGACGGGCAAGAGCCTGCCCTTCCTGTGCATGGTCTTCATCGGTTACCTCGCCGGGCTCGGCGCGAAGTTCGCCATCGCCGCCGCACGCCAGGAGCCGGTGGCCTGGGTGGCCCTGTTCTACGCGGCCAACGGGACGATGGTCTTCATCGACATCCTGCTCTACCTGCGCTTCCGGGAGAAGCAGGCTGCAGGCCTGTAAGTTGGCCATAGGCCCAAGGCACGCCGTTGCCGCTCCTGCAGCCTGCAGTCTCAAGCTTCTGCGTCGATCAGGTCCTCGTAGGTCTCGCGGCGGCGGACGACGCGGTAGCGGTCGCCCTCGACGAGCACCTCGGGGGTGCGCGGCCGGGAATTGTACTGGCTGGCCATGGTGAACCCGTAGGCCCCGGCACTGAAAACGGCCAGCAGATCGCCGCGATGCAGCGCCGGCAGGCGCCGCTCCTTGCCGAGGAAGTCGGAACTCTCGCAGACGCCGCCGACGACGTCCACCTTCATCGCCCCCGCCGGGGCGTACTGACGGCTGCGAACGGGGGGCTCGGCGCCGTCGGGAAGGACGACGGGGTAGATGAAATGCCACCCGTCATACAGGGCTGGGCGGATCAGGTCGGTCATCGATCCGTCGACGATGGCGAAGTGCTTGTCGCCGCCGGCCTTGAGGTACTGGACCTCCGTCAGCAGGACCCCGGCGTTGCAGGAAATCTGCCGCCCGGGCTCGACGATGATCTTCAGCCCCGTCCTCGCCAGCAGCGGGACGATCTTCTCGGCATAACGGGCCGCCTGCGGCGCCTGGCCCGTTTCATAGTCGGCCCCGAACCCTCCGCCGATGTCCAGGGTGTCGATCGTCGAGCCGGCGGCGCGAAGCCGTTCGATCAGCGCCAGCGCCTTGGTGATCGCTTCGACGTAGGGCTCGATCGTGTTGACCGGCGAGCCGATGTGCAGGTGCAGCCCCGTCAGCCGCGCGTACGCGTCGCGGCCGTACGCGGCGAAGAACCGCTCGGCCCGCTCGATGTCGACGCCGAACTTGGTTTCCTTCTTGCCGGTCGTCGTGTACGTGTGCGTCCTGGGGTCCACGTCGGGGTTGACCCGCAGGGCGGCGGTGACGGGCGCGGCGGCGGCGCGGGCGAGGCGGGCGAGGTTCTCGAACTCCGCCTCGCTCTCGACATTGAAGACGCCCACGCCGGCGGCGATCGCCTCGTTGATCTCCCGGTCGGTCTTTCCGACGCCCGCGAACACGACGCGGCTCATGTCGGCGCCGGCCCGCTGCTCGCGGAAGACCTCCCCGCCGCTGACGACGTCGAACCCCGCGCCCCATTCGACGAAGAGCTTCAAAACGCTGAGGTTGGAGAGGCTCTTGATGGCGAAGCAGACCGTCGCGTCCAGCGGGGCGAACGCCTCGGCGAACGAGCGGTAGTGGTGCCGCAGCGTCCCGGCGCTGTACACGTAGGCGGGGGTGCCCACCTCAGCCGCCAAGGCGGTCAGGTCGACGTCTTCGCAGAATAGCCTGCCCGATCGATAGGCATAGAGATCCATCGTCACTCCAATCCACAAGGGAAGAACAGAGGCGACACAACGAGGGGAGTATACAGGCCGTGCGACACGATGCCAGCCCCCCCCACCGGCACGGCGGGCGGGGACGGCCTCAGCTCACCATCTCGACGAGCCGTTCGGTCAGTTCCAGGTGGCGCAGGGTGTGGTCCCGCACTTCCTGCAGTCGCGTACGGAGTTCGGCGTCGGGCGTGGCATCGAGCAGTTTCTCCAGCCGCTCGGCCACCTGCCGCTGGCGGTTGAGGATGTCGGCAAACTCATCGCGAAGCTGTTCGCGTTCAAACACCGCCACTCTCCCGGCCGGCGCCGGCCAGCATGGCCCTGAGGGTTCCGATGTCGTCGTTCGACTCGCGCTGCATCGCACGGAGGATGGCATACATCTCGGCGCGCTGCTCCTCATCGAACTCATCGAGCCGATCGAGTCGTCCGCACAGCGACACCGTTCGCTCGGCCAGATGCATGGCAGTCTTCACCAGGCATTCCAGATCCGACTGATAGCTTCCATCCATGTCCTGCCGCCTGAGATAGAAAACGAGAACAGACTTTCATCGCCCCTCCATGATACGGCCCCATGGAAGCTGACCCCCCAGGAAATCCGGCACGGCACCGCCACGGTTGCCCGTGGCGGTGCCGCACGCCGTCAGAAATACGGGCTAGCCGAGCCGGCGGACCTTCGTCGCGCGGGGGCCCTTCTCGCCCTGTACGAGCTCGAACTCAACACGTTCGCCCTCGGACAGGGTCTTGAAACCTTCGCCCTGGATATCGGAATGATGGACGAACGCGTCCGTGCCGCCATCCACCTCGATGAACCCGAAACCCTTGTCGTCCTTGAACCACTTCACTTTGCCTTCAGCCATGCTCACGACCTTCTCATCTTACGGCATTCGGATTTGCAGCACCCGCAGACGGCGAACAGAAAACCGCCGGAATCTGGAAGAATGGAGGCACCCCGCTCCAAGGGGTCATGCCTGAGACTCTTACCGAAATGTGATCCAACCTGCTTCGACCTGCAAAGGCGCCCGGACGCCACCCAGGCTCCGTCGACGGCTGATGGGATACGTTTCCCACGACCGTCCGTCGACCCATGAACTCACGCGTATTGTCCGCCACGAGGGGCGTTCTGTCAAGAACCACCCCAACATTCAATAAGGAATATTTCGCAGATAACTTCCGACCTCGCCACGGGAAAAACAGCGACGTCAGGATGTGGATCGGCACCGCCGCCGGTCATCGCCCGATCTCCCGGGACTCCTCGATCGGCCCGACGGCCGTCGGATCGCTCCGCAGGGTGCCGTACAGGTCGGTGGGTGTCCAGGGCGGCGTCCGGCCGGCCAGGACGGGCGGGAGCGGCGTGTAGTCGCCCCCCGCCGGGTCGGCGAACAGGCCGGCGAGCGTCGAGCCGCTCGTGGCGCGCAGGTCGCCGCCGGGCAGTGTGGTGTTGGTGATATAGTGGTTGTTGTCGACGACGGCCTGGGCGAGGTTCGCCTCGGTGAAGTGCAGCCGGTGAAAGATGTTGTTGGCGATCAGGCCGTTGACCGGGACGAACGCCTCGTCGCTGTCCCCGCCGCGGAAGGCCGTCGCCTGCCCGAGGAAGGCGTTGTTGACCATCACCACGTGATGGTTGGGGCGGCAGAACTGGGCGTAGGGCGGCTCGTAGACGTCGCAGGCGGCGACGAACAGGCAGTTGACCATGGCCCAGTTGTCGTGCCGTCCGTCCCCGCCGATGGTCGAGGTGCTGTTCTCGAAGAACAGCAGTTGCGTCTGGTTATCGACGCCCGTGGCCTTGACCCCGTACAGGATGCAGTTCTCGGCCCCGCCGACGCGCTGGAAGATGTCCGAGTGCATGGCGCCGTCCCACTCGCCGTGGAAGTTGCGGACCTCGGTGTTGACCACGAACTGCCACTCCTGCATGAAGTCGCCGCTCATCGTGTCGGCCAGGCAGCCCCGCACGAGGGCGTACTTGGACGGCCCCGACCCCATGTCGATGAAGTCGCAGTTGATCGCGTAGGCCGTGTTGTCGGTCCGCAGGATATCATGCCCGCGGCCCCAACTGACCGAGCCATCCACCGGCGAGCAGGACTCGACCAGGACGATTGCGTCGTCGCCGACCTTGGAGGCGATCTCGTAGATGCCGGGCGTCACGCCGTCCCCCCCGCGGATCCGCAGGTAGTTCTGGCCCCGGGCGGCCCGGTAGGCGTGGTCGTAGCCGCTCAGCAGTTTCCCGGCGGTCAGCGTCCGGGTTTCGGCATCCCACGTGCCCCCACCCCCGGCGTGCCAGGCGCCGTACGCATCGGTATAGAGGCAATTCTCGGCCCAGTGGCTGGACATGCTCGACAGGTAGGACAGGTCGAACGTGATGTTCTCGAACTTCACCGGGGCCTTGAAGTTCAGCGAGGGCCACTCGGTCTCGTTGCCCGCCGCCCCGATCACCACGTCCTGGCGGGTCAGCCCCGCCGCCGGGCGGACAGTGATCCACGACGCGGCGTAGTTCGAACTCGGGCGGTTGAACGGGTAGAAGCCGGGCGTGAGGACCTCGATGATCACGCCGTTGCCGCCATAGTTGCCGTCGGGGGCCAGGCCGGCGGCGCGGTTCATGGCGGTCACGAGCGTCCGGACCGGCGTGGCGGGGTTCTGCGCCTCGGCGAGGGAGCGGCTGTCGTCGCCGCCGGTGCCGTCCACGTAGATGATCCTGCCGACGTCCCCGCCGAAGAGCGTCCCGTCGACGTTGCAGAACAGGTCCAGGCTGATGAGCCGCTCGTACCCGCTGGCGGGGATGACGCGGGCGTAGAGCTTCACCGCCCCGTCGCCGCTGGTCCCGTTGTCGAAGGCGCTGACGTCCAGGACGGCGGTGTACTCGGTGACGCCCGTGCGCGGGTTGAGGGTCATCTCCGTCGCCTCGACCTGGTTGCCTTCGCAGAGGAACTCCACGCGGGCGATCCCTTCGTGGTGGAAGGCGACCACGCCGACGGCGAAGTCGCGGTCGATGATCTGCCGGGGCACCACGTCCCACCGCGCGATGGCCTGGGCGGTCCCGGCGCCGAGGGGGGTGGTCGACTCGACCGGCTCGGCGGCGTACCCGCTGCCGGCGGTGCCGTCCCAGGCAGGGCCGGGATAGAGCGGGTCGGCCGGCGGCGGGCCTTCGACGTCGACGGCGACCGTGTCGGCGTCGGTGGCGCCGTCGTCGTCGGTCACCGTCAGCGTGATCACGTGCGACCCGACGGCCAGCGCCACCGTCGGACCGGCGCCCGCGCCGACGGCCGTGCCGTTCTCATCCCAGGCGTAATCGACGATCGTCCCGTCGGCGTCCGACGAGGCCGACCCGTCCAGCGTGACCGGTTCGGACCCGTCGCCGTCCAGGTCCGCCACCGTCTGATCGGTCCCGGCGTCGGCCCGGGGAGAGCGGTTCAGCGGGCCGTCCCCGCGGGTGACGGCCAGCGAGATGTTGTCTATCTCGTTGCCGGAAATGTTGTTGTCGCCGGCGGAGCGGCCGAAGATCAGGACGATGTAGTCCCAGTCCTCGCCGACCAGGAACGTCGAGGGCGCCGCCGTCCGCCAGGTGCCGTTGGTCGGGTCGTCGGCGGCGACGGCGAGGCTGACGTTGCCGATCTCCCGGAAGTTGCCCGGCTCGCCCGTAACGGTCGTGGGACTGTTGACCGTCGTGGAACCGTTGGCGAACTGCGTCGGCGCCTGGCCGGAGCCGGCCTCGTTGACGCCGAACAGGCGGAAGGTGAACGTGGGGCCGACGACCAGGCCCGCCACGGTGTGGTAGTCCCACGTGAGCGTCAGCGTGTCGCCGCTGCGGACCGCCCCCTTGCCCGTCGCCTGCAGCGTGCCGACCGGCTTGCGGACGACGGCCGCCAGGCGCGAGTCGTTGCCCGTCGGGTTGGGCGGGTCCTGCCAGTTGCCCAGGCCCCCGCGGACCCAGTCGCCGACGCAGACCGCCTCCCAGGCGCCGGTCGGGTCGTCCCCGACGGTCACCGGAAAGGCCACGTCGGCCCCGAGTTGGCTGCTGCTGCCGTACCCGATCTCGAAATCGCCGTTGACCAGCAGTTCCTCAACCTGCGGCTGGACGGCGCCGAAGTGGGTCTTCAGCACCACGAAGTCGTCGAGGTCGACGTCCCCGTCGCCGTCGAAGTCGCCCTCGGCGACAGTCGCGCCGGAGGGGGTCCCGAAGTGGTTCTTGAGGATGACGAAGTCGTCCAGGTCGACCGCGCCGTCGCCGTTGGCGTCGCCGCTGAGGGACCCGGCACGGCTCGAACCGGCGCCAATCAGGCACAGCGCGGCCGCAGCCGCGATGAGAAACCTCCGCGTCATGGTGTCCTCCGCATGCATGTGCCGCTGCCGCCACGCTGCCTGCCGTGGCATGGCACGGCCTCGATTGTACAGCAGACACGCCATCCGTGGGGAAGAATCCTGACGCCGGCGCCTGAGCTTGCGGCCTCCGCCCGGACGGGTATACAATCCCTTCCTGCAGCCCAGGCACACACACGGCGGAGTGCATGATGGTCGATGATCCCGTTCCAGCTCAGCTCGAAACGGCCCACACGGCGGAGTGCAGGGTGGCCGATGATCCTGTCCCGGCCCAGCTTGAGAAGGCGCGCCAGCGGCTGCTCGACCTGACGATGCGCAACCGGCTGCTCAACTTCAGGCCCACACGGCGGCAGACCGTGCCCATCGTCGATGAACTGCCCGCCGAGATCTGGCGGCTGCTGCTGGCCGACGGCAAGAAGCTCGGCTTCCTGGCCCGGGAGGAACACGAGTTGGTCGACGGGCGCACGGCCGGGGCGAGCGGGCAGGCCCCGCCGGAGGACACGGACGGCGACGACGAAGCGCGGGGCCCGTCGATCGAGGCCGAGTACGACGAGGTCTTCACCCTCCCGGAGATCGAGCCGGCGCAGGCCGCACGGGACGAGGGCCTCCCCGTCCGGTACCGCGACGGCAACCTTCAGACGGCGCTGAGCAGCGAGAACCTCCAGACCAATCTGCTCCGCATCTACCAGGCGGCCGTCTCCGCCCTCCAGGAGCGGGGCGTGAACGTCCTGTTCCTGGCGGTGGGCTTCCTGGAGTGGACCCAGCCGGCCACCCACGGCGACCGCGTCTTCCGGGCTCCACTTGTGCTCATCCCGGCGGCCCTGGAACGCTCCTCCGCGCGATCCCGGTTCAGGCTTGGCGCCCTGGACGACGAACCCGCCGTCAACCCGTGCCTGGTCCGCAAGCTCCAGGACCTCCGCATCGCGATGCCCCCCGCCCCGGAGGACTGGGACGGGTTCGACGTCGAGGACTACCTGCGGCAGGTCGAGCGGGCCGTCGCGGGCCAGCCGGGGTGGGCGGTTTCGAGGGACATGGTCCTGGGCCTGTTCTCGTTCACCAAGTACCTGATGTACGTGGACCTGGACGGCAGGCGCTGGCCGGAAGGCAGCCGCGTCGACGCCAATCCGCTGATCCGGGCGCTGTGCGGGGACGGCGGCGCCCTGCCGCCGGCGGCCGACCCCCCGGACGCCGCCGACCTCGACCGCCGGCTCGACCCCGCGCAGGTCTACCAGGTGCTGGATGCGGACTCCAGCCAGCAGGAGGCCGTCCTGTACGCCAAGACGGGGCAGAGCCTCGTCATCGACGGCCCCCCCGGGACGGGCAAGTCCCAGACGATCGCCAACATCATCGCCGAGTGCCTGGCCGAGCGGAAATCCGTGCTGTTCGTCAGCGAGAAGATGGCGGCCCTGGACGTGGTGAAAAGCCGCCTGGACCGGGTCGGCCTGGGCGACTTCGTGCTGGAACTGCACAGCACCAAGGCCAACCGTCGGACGCTGACGGCCGAACTGGGCCGTGTCATGGACAAGGGCCGCGGCGGGGCCGGGGCCGATCAGGGCCTCCCGGCGAAACTGACGGCGCTGAAGGAGCGCCTCAACGCGTACGTCGCCGCCCTCCACGAGCCGTACGGCCCGGCCGCCCTGACGCCGTACCGGGCCATGGGCCGCATCCTGCTGCTGAAGGATGTGCCGCCCGTCGCCTGCCAGATGCCGGGCTACGGGGACTGGACGCCCCAGCGGATCGAGGAACTCACCGAGCTGGTCCGCGCACTGGCCCGCCAGCTTGCGCCAGTGTGGCCGATCGACGGGCATCCCTGGCGAGGGTCGCGGCTGACGACGGCCACCGGCCAGGTCCAGCGGGAGGTCGAAGACCTCCTGGGCCGTCTTGCCGGCGATCTGCCGGCCCTGGTCGCGGCCGGCGCAGCGCTGGCGGCGGACCTGGACAGCCCCGCCCCCC
>JAAYZK010000358.1 GCA_012514895.1 Planctomycetota bacterium
CGTCACGCCATCGGTGAAGATGGCGATCTGCCGGATGCCGCTGCGCTCGTTGGCGGTGCGACGGCCGCCGGCGACGGCCAGGACGTCCGCCAGCAGCGCGTCGGCGAGGGTGTCGATGGGCTCACCGGCGAGGATCGGCGCGGCGTCGAAGTCGATCCAGCGGCCCTTGGCGGCGGCGAGGCGGGCGTTGGTGGCCACCTTGATCGTCGGCGCCGGCCCGCTCAGCGGCGTGCCGCGACCCGTCGTGAACAGCACCAGGTGGGCGCCGGCGGCGGCGAGAGTGGTCACGGCGACCATGTCGTCGCCGGGCCCGTCGACCAGGCTGACGCCCGGGCGCCGGACCCGTTGCCCATAGGTCAGGACATCCGTGATCGGCCCGCGCCCGCCCTTGGTGACGCAGCCGAGCGACTTTTCCTCCAGCGTCGTGATCCCGCCGGCGCGGTTGCCCGGGGAGGGGTTCTTGTCGACGCTGACGCCGTGCGCGACGAACCAGGCGCGGAAGTCGTTGATCATCCGCAGGGCGGCGTCGAAGACCTCCGGACCGGCGCAGCGTCCCAGCAGGGGCGCCTCGGCGCCGAACATCTCGGGCACCTCGGTCAGCAGGGCCGAGCCCCCGGCGGCGACGATGCGGTCGGCGACGGCGCCGACCAGCGGGTTGGCGGTGATGCCGCTGAAGCCGTCCGAGCCGCCGCACTTCAGCGCGATGCACAGCGACGAGAGCGGCACGGACTGGCGGCGCATCGCGGCGGCGCGGCGGACGATCGGGTCGAGGCGGCGCAGGCCCTCGGCGATCTCGTCGTCGACGTCCTGGCTGTTGACCATGGCGACCCGGGCGGGATCGGCCGGCCCGAGCACCTCGGCGAAGCTCGCCAGGTGGTTCTCTTCGCAGCCGAGCCCCAGCACCAGCACGCCGGCGGCGTTGGGGTGGTGGACGAGGCCGGCGAGGATCCGCTGCGTCCGGCGGTGGTCCTCGCCCACCTGCGAGCAGCCCAGCGGGTGGGTGAACGCGTACACGCCGTCGATCCCCGCGTCGGCGAACCGCTGCCGGGCGGCGGCCGCCAGGGCCTCGGCGACGCCGTTCACGCAGCCGACCGTCGGGACGATCCAGATCTCGTTGCGGATGCCCACCCGCCCGTCGCCGCGGAGGAAGCCCTCGAACGTCGTCGCCGACGGCGTCGGCAGGTCGGCCGGGGACGCCGGGGCGTACTTCAGTGCCGTCCGCCCGGCCAGGTTCGTCGCGACGTTGTGCGTGTGCACGTGGGCTCCGGGGGCGATCGCCGCCGTCGCGTGGCCGATCGGGTAGCCGTACTTGACGACCGGGTCGCCCGCGGCGACCGGCGCCATCGCCACCTTGTGGCCGGGGGGAATCGCCTCGACGGCCGTCACCGTCGCGCCGCCGGCGCGGACCTCGCCGGCGGCCTCGATCGCCTCGACGGCGACGGCTACGTTGTCGGCGGGATGAATGCGGATCACGGCTGCCATCCAGAGGACTCCTACCCCAGTGCTTCCATCTGCTTCAGGATATCGCCGGCGAGGATCCCGCTCAATGCTTCGGCGACGGCCGCATGCAGGCCGGGGACCTCGTTCAGGTCGCGGCCCCAGAACGCTTTGCGGGCCAGGGCCGCGCGGCAGAGGGCGCCGGCGTCGCCGTCGGCGTCGTAGCGCTTCCACACCCCGACGAAGAAGGCCAGCACCTCGCCGCTGTCGTTGATGGGGTAGGGTTGGCCGCCGCGCACGCCGCGGCCGAGCCCGTCAGCGATCTCGGTCGTGCGGTACATCGCCAGCAGTGCCGCCAGGGCCAGCGCCATCCGCCGGGGGATCGAGCCGCGCTGCCGGACGTACTCCAGCAGCGTCGGCAGCAGGCGGACGGGGAACTTGGCCACGGAGTTCAGGGCGATCGACAGCAGGGCGTGGCGGATGAAGGGGTTGGCGAACCGGTCCAGCGTGGCGGCGGCGTAGGCCTGCCGCTCGCCGTCGTCCATCGCCAGCGTCGGCAGGATCTCCTGGCGGAGCGTCGCCCGCAGGTAGCCGCCGATGACGGGGTGCTCGACGCTCTGGCCGACGGTGTCGGCCCCGGCCAGGAAGGCCGTCGGCACCAGCGCCATGTGGGCGCCATTGAGGATCCGCACCTTGCGGTAGCGGTAGGGCGTCAGGTTGTCGGTCCAGACGACGTTGAGGCCCGCGCGGGCCAGGGGCAGTTCGGCTTCCAGGGCGGCCGGTCCCTCGATGGCCCAGAGGTGGTAGGGCTCGCACGCCACCATCAGGGCGTCCTCGTAGCCGCACCGTGCGGCCAGGGCGTCGGCCTGGTCGGCCGGGAAGCCCGGGACGATGCGGTCGACCAGCGTGTTGAGGAAGTGGTTCGCCCCGGTCATCCAGCCGATGAAAGCCCCGTCGAGCCCCCAGTCGGCGGCGTGGCGCAGGCAGATGTCGCGCAGGGTGTCGCCGTTGCGGTCGATCAGTTCGCACGGCAGGAGGATCAGGCCCTTGTCGGGAGCGCCGTCGAAGCGGCGCCAGCGTTCCAGCAGCAGGGCCGTCACCTTGGCCGGGAAGGAGGCGGGGCAGGCGCCGTCGGGCCGGCCCGTCGGTTCGTAGACGACGCCGGCCTCGGTCGTGTTGGACACGAGGAACCGCAGATGGGGGTTGGCGGCGCAGGCCAGGAAGGCGTCCCAGTGCTCGTAGGGGTTGATCCCGCGGCTGACGGCCTGGACGATTTCGGCGCGGTCGATGAGGGCTCCGTCCTGGCAGCCGCGTATAAAGACAGTGTAGAGCCCCTCCTGGGATTGAAGGACCGACACGGTCCCCTGTCTGCGGTTGCGGGGCTGGACGACGACGATGCGGCCGTCGAAGACCCCGGCGGCGTTGGCGCGGTCGACCATCCAGTCGACGAAGGCGCGTAGGAAGTTTCCCTCGCCGATCTGGAGGATTCTCTCCGGTCCGGTGGGGGACGGCCCGACGTCCACGGTGCCGCCGGTACGGATTGCATCGAGTCGGGAACGATCCAGTCGGGCCATCGCGGGGCTCCTTGCGGTCCGTCGCCGTTCAGGCGCCGCAGCGATTGTAGATCATGGCGTTAGGGCGGACAACCGTCCGGTGCGGTTTCGTGTAAGTCGCCAGGGGCGCCTCCGGCCGGGCTGCGGTCCGGGGCCGGGCGGCGGCCGTGACGGGTGGGCGGATGTGCCGCAAGGTGAGACAATACGATCATATCGGGGCCTGTGCAGGAGGTATGCGGCGGGTATGACCATGACCACAGAGCGTGCCGTTGTCGAGACCATGATTCAGCCGGCGGGGGAATCGACGGTATCCGTCGCCTTCCTCGCCACGTACGTTCCGCGGCAGTGCGGCATCGCGACGTTCACCGAGGACCTGTACGGTGCCGTGCTCGGCGCGACCGGCTCCAACGGCCACGCGGTCATCGCGATCAACGGTCCGGGTTCGCAGCGGTTCGAGTACCCCAAGGAAGTGGCCTTCGAGATCCACCGGGACCGGCCCGACGACTACCGCCGGGCGGCGGACTTCCTGAACTTCAGCGACGTCGACATCGTCTGCGTCCAGCACGAATTCGGCATCTTCGGCGGCGACGGGGGCATGCACCTGATGCAGTTGCTGCGCAACCTGCGCAAGCCCACCGTGGTGACGCTGCACACGGTCCTGCCCGAACCGGAGGCCCACTACCGCCGGGGGCTGATGGCGGTGGCCAACTGGTCCAACGTGCTGGTGACGATGACCCAGCACAGCCGCCAGTTGCTGATCGAGAACTACGGGATCGACCCGTCGCGGATCGAGGTGATCCCCCACGGCGCGCCCCCGATGCCCCAGGCCGCCCGCAAGGATCTCAAGAAGCGCTTCGACCTGACCGACCGCCACGTGATCCTCACGTTCGGCCTGCTGGGGCCGGGCAAGGGGATCGAGACCGCCATCGAGGCCATTGCCGCCGCCTCGGCCAAGCAGCCGAACATCACCTACCTGATCGTCGGCGCCACGCACCCGGAGGTCAAACGCCGCTTCGGCGAGGACTACCGCCTCAAGCTGCAGCGGATGGTCAGCGAACTGGGCATCCGCGACAACGTCGCGTTCTACAACCAGTACGTCAACAAGGCCGAGCTGGTCGAGCTGCTGCGGATGTGCGACATCTACCTGGTGCCCTATCCCAACCTCGGCCAGTCGGTCAGCGGCACGCTGAGCTACGCGCTGGCCCAGGGCTGCGCCGTGATCTCCACGCCCTTCCTGCACGCCCGCGAAGTCCTCGACGGCGGGCGGGGGGTGCTGGTCGACCCCAACAACCCGGCCCGGATGAGCGACGCCATCGTCGAGGTCGTCCGCGACCCCGAGCGGATCGAGCAGCTCCGCCAGCGGGCCCTGCAGTTCGGCGCCTCGACGACCTGGCCGGAGATCGGCAAGCGGTACGCCGGCCTGTTCAGCCGCATCCACACGGTCTTCTCCGAGACCATCGGCATCGAACAGGCCGCCAGGCCCATCGTGACGACCGAGACGGGCGTCCAGCCGGTGTTCGCCCACATGCGGCGGCTGACCGACGACACGGGCATCCTCCAGCACGCGATCTTCCGCATGCCCAACCGGTTCCACGGCTACTGCGTCGACGACAACGCCCGCGCGCTGCAGGTGGCGCTGATGAACCAGGACCGCCTGGACGACCAGGCCATGGGCCACCTGACCAGCCGCTACCTCAGCTTCCTGCATTACGCCCAGCGCGAGGACGGCTGGTTCCACAACTTCATGAGCTACAAGCGGGAGTGGCTGGACGACATCGGCAGCGAAGACTGCCAGGGCCGCACCGTCTGGGCCCTGGGCTCGGCGGTGACGGCGATGCACGATCCGCTGGATCGGCTGCTGGCCAAGCAATTGTTCGACCGGGCCGTGCCGGTGCTGCACAAGATCACCTCCCCCCGCGCCCGGGCGTATGCCATTCTCGGGCTGGGCGCCTACCTGCAGACCTGCCCGGAGAACGCCGAGGTCCGGCGCCTCCTGGCCGAGCACGCCGCCGCCCTGGCCGCCCTGTACGCCCAGACGCACACCGACGGGTGGCTCTGGTTCGAACCCGTGCTCACCTACGCCAACGCCAAGCTGCCCGAGGCCATGCTCATGGCGGGCAGCCTGCTGGAGAACGGGGAGTACCGCTCCATCGGCGAAAGCGCCCTGCTGTTCCTGACCGACATCGTGCTGGAGCACGACCACTTCAGCCTCATCGGCAACCAGGGCTGGCTGACCCCCGGGGGCACCAAGGCGCCCTTCGACCAGCAGCCCATCGACGCCGCGGCCCTGGTCTCGGCCTACCGGACCGCCTCGCTGGTGCTCCAGGACGAGCAGTACATCAAGCTCGCCCGCAAGGCCCTGGACTGGTTCCTCGGCGCCAACGACCTGCGGATGCGCCTCTACGATTTCGGCAACGGGGGCTGCGCCGACGGGCTGACCGCGGCGGGCGTCAGCCTAAACCAGGGTGCCGAAAGCACCTTGTGCTGCCTCCGCGCCATCAGCCTCATGACCGACCCGACCAATCCGCAGGTGCTGTAGCCGCCCCGCGGAAATCCTGCGCGCCAAACTTTGCATGGATGGCGCGAAAGACCGGTATAATGGCCTTCTTCCCAGGCGCGCCATGGAGAGCGCCGGCTGCAGACGCGGCTTGTGTTGCCCGATGCGGTTGGAAGACAGGGACCTGAAGCTTACCTCCAAGACCAAGACAGTGAGGCCATGGATCCGCAGACCGCCCGCCCCCCCAGTGACCCGCCGGCGCCCAAGCCCATCGTGATGATCTCCAGTTGGCCGCCCCGCCTGTGCGGGATCGCCACGTTCGCCGAGGAGGCGATGGAGTTCATCCGCGCGCACGACCCGGCGCGCCAGACGTATGTCATCAGCCACACGGACGGTGAGGGCGAGAACGTCCTGCCCCTGATCGACCTGTCCCGCCCCGACTGGTACGCGCCCGTCGTCGAGGCCGTCCGGCGGCTGGACCCGGGCGTGGTGCACATCCAGCACGAGTACGGGCTGTACAACTACACCGACCCGCACGGCCGCAGCGACCACAACGCCGGCTTCCTGAAGATGCTGAGGGAACTGAGCGACTGGCCCACCATCGTCGAGCCCCACACCGTCCACGGACGGATGAAGCCCGACGAGGAGGTCTTCATCAAGGATCTGGCCCAGGCGTGCACGATTCTGCTGTTCAAGTGCGAGTACCAGAAATGGCGGCTCGACTGGAACTTCGCCGCACACGGCTGGACCATGCCCCGCAACATCATGATCGTCCCCCACGGCGCGCGGCCGGACAAGCGCTGGGGCGCCCACGAGATCGACGACCTCAAACGCGAACTGGGCCTGGAGAATCTGATCGGCCGCCAGATGGTCGGGCTGGTCGGCTGGATCCAGAACAACAAGCGCTGGGACATCGTCACCGAGATGTGGGAAGAACTCCACGAGCGGATCTTCGAGGCCACCGGCGACTCCTGGCTGCTGTTCGCCGCCGGCGAGTGGCGCGACCCCAACCACAAGAAGGACTACGACCGCTACGTCGCCCAGATCAAGCGTCTCGAAGCAAGCGGCCACGCGCGGTTCTTCTCGTTCATCCCCCGCGGGGACATCTACTACAAGGTCATGGCCATCTGCGACTTCGTCATCCTGCCCAGCATCGACGAGACGCAGTCCGGCACGCTGGCGCGGATCATCGCGCTGAACAAGCCCTACATCACCACCGCCCCCATGGAAGGCCTCTCCAGCCAGACCGTCTCCAGCGAGGGCGGGCTGCTGTTCACCGACAAGGCCACCCTCCGCCGCGGTGTCATGCGCCTGGCCACCAGCGAGAAGACCCGCTGGAAGCTCGGCGAGAACCTCAAACGCTACCTCGACCACGTCGTCAGCTGGGAGGTCGTCGCCAACCAGTACCACCAGGCCTACACCATGGCCGCCGAGGCCAAGGCCGGACGCCTCAGCATCGACATCCCGCCGGAGTTCTAGGATGTGCCCGAGAATCCAGATACTGGGAATACTCGGAATACTCTGAATCTTTATCGGTCCCTAGTAGCGGGTGACGCGCCCGGGAGAATTATCCCTTCATTTCTTCTCACTTCATTGCACCCGAGCTTCACCTTGTTGAACTCGTGCTGCGACTTGTTGAGCACAGCGCGCAATGTGTCGGAATGAAAGGCTGGAGGCCGGAGGAACGGCAACGGTGAAGGAACGGCCGGAACGGCAGCCTCCGGGCTCCAGGAACGGCAAGGCGAAAGCCAGGCCGTCAGGGGCAGGCCGTGCCTGGGAGGCCGAAGTCCGCCGACTTGTCCGCGGAAGCTTCAGCGCAGGCACGGCGGAGGCGGCTGCCCGCCCGCAGCCGCCAACGGCGTTCTCAAGGGTGGCGTTCACTGCCAGGTTCCAGGTTCGAGTCCGGCCCGGGGAGGCAAAACGTTTCTGTCGAACTTACGCGGCAGAAACAGTTTACGAAAACGCCCGACCGGACCCCCGGCCGGGCGTTCTCGTATCCCGTTTGTGGCAAAGACTTACGGCGCTCCCCGCCGCGCACCAAGATTCTTGGGTTCGCGGGCGAGACGCCGGGGTCCAAAACCAACCACCCCGGTTCCGCCCGGAGGCCGAAAGAACGGACGCGAACTCCCGAATTCTCTCGTCAACGGTTTGAGCCAAGTTAACGCAACTGTTGGCTTTGGGGGCTGGAGTGATTTCGAACTCGGGGCGGGGCAAGCGGCCCAAGATAGAAATACTGCCTCATGTTTCGTCTGACGCCACCGCCGTTCTCGCTTCGGCCACGATCTCGGTGTAATTTGGAGCAAACAACTCTTCCAGGACTGATTCCAGTTGCCCTTGAAGCTTCCACAGCACCTTCTCCTCTGATGGGTGCTGGAAGACGGTCGTACCCATAGGCTCGACCTTCGCAAGCCACTCAAAGAACACCAAGGCCTCGTTCCTGCTGATTCTCATCGCAATCTCATCTTGCGTCATAGTCATATCCTCAGAACAACCTTCCACTCGTAAGCACACTCTGAAGCTGAGCCGGACCAAGCTTCCAGTCGTCGTCTCCAAGCCCGTCACCATGACGCTGGAGGTGGTCAGCCGCGGCACCGTGCCGGTCACCCGCGAGGGCGTGCGCGCCATCGACGGGCGGACCTACGAGGTTACCGCCGGCACCGTCGAGGAAGCGCTGCGCAAACTCTGACGTTCCGGACGTCAGCGCCCCTCCGCCCGCCACCGCCGCTCAGCCTGCGACAGCAGCTCAGCGACCTGTGCGGGATTCAGCGCCTCGGCCATGCCGCGGCGGTTGTCGGCCTCCTGCATGAACCGGGCGATCCGCGCCAGGATCGGCAGGTAGACCTCGTAGCTCTCCTTGGGCGTCAGCAGCAGGAACGCGAACCGCGCCTTCTCGTCCTGGGTGGTCCCGAACGGGACCCCCTCCGCGAAGACGCCCAGCATCCCGATCAGCCCGCGAAAGCCCGGCAGGGCGGCGTGCGGGATGGCGGTCTGGTTCCCGACGTACGTGGTCCCGGCCTGCTCGCGGCTCATGACGGCGCCGATGATCTCATCGCGGCGGGCCGCGGGCACCTGGCGCCCCTCGATCAGCGCATCCACGAGCGTCTCGACGGCTGCCAGCTTGCCGCCGGCCTTCAGGCCGACGCGAATGGTGCGGTCCCAGAAGACATCCGCGAGGGCGGCGGGCTGCCCGCGGTTGGTCAGGACCATCATCACCGGCCCCGGGGCCCCGCAGGCCACGCGGCTGGGGATCGAAACCGACGCGCTGTTCTCCATCAGCCACTGGCCGGATCCGCCGATCACGATGAGATCCCCGCTGGCGCAGCGGCTGAGAATCTCGTCGGCGACATCCTCGCCCAGACGCACCTTGACGGGCATCGCCACGTCCGCCACGTCCAGGTACAGGCGCGTGGCGTCGCGGATGTGGCGGCACTGGCGCTTCAGGTCGGCGCGGTGCAGCCAGAAGCTGCTGCCCGGCTGCACGATGCGGAGCACCTGCCTGTCGAGCGACCAGGCCCTGGCCAGGGCGTCGGCCACGCGGATCCCCTCCAGCGCGTGCGCGCCGCCGCCGGCCGGGACGACCACCCGCCGCAGCGCGCCGTCGCTGTGGCGCACCAGCACGGCCGTCACGCCCAGTTCGCTGACGAGCCGCGCGTGAAGGGCCACGTGCTCGTCCGCCTGGGGCCACTCGGCGATGAGCATGTCGAAGGGCCAACGGCCCGCGATCGCTCCGATGCACGCGCCCAGCGGCGCTCCCGCCGGCAGGACGCGCTTCGCCCCCGGGCTGTCCGGGCCGCACAGGGGCAACTCGGCCTGGCAGCACTCCGCCGCGCCGCCGGCGCCCCGGCAGTCGCGCAGGACGCCGATCTGGGCCGACTGGAATGCGGCCAGGGCGCCGGCGTACCGGCGCAGGTAGGCCTCCTGGCGCGATTCGGTGACCACCAGCAGGAGACGACAGGTGCGGCCCGGCGCCATGCCGGCCGGACCGTCATCAGCGAAGCCTACCGGTGCGGGAGTCATGATCCCACCTCCTGACGCCGTTCAGTGTAACCATCCCCGCCGAGGCGGGCAATGCGGCCGTTCGCCGGTGCCGCGGCGCTGCGGCCGCCGGAGCATGCCCGACAGCGCGGGGACACTCCCCGCCGGCGGCAGCGCATCAGGCGCGGACTCAGGGCCCGGCAAAAGTGCCGTTGGGAAGGCTCGTGGCGGGAGGGCCAGGCAGTATCTGAGAATGCTGGCGCGGCCCAAGAGCGAGGGATTCGCCGTCCTGGCCAGGACGGCGAAGCAGGCAACCTCGTCGGTTGCCGATGGAGCCGGACGACGCCAGGGCGCCGAAGACCCGCTCGACGCCC
>JAAYZK010000359.1 GCA_012514895.1 Planctomycetota bacterium
CGCCGCTGCGGGCGATATGTTCGGCGTGGAGCACGGCGGTTCGCCGAACGATTTCGGCCATGGCGTGCAGATTCCGGCTTCTGAGCGCCCCGGCGGTGGTGCAGAGCAGATCGAGGAGTTGGGCGTCTTTGATGAGCGCGACCTTGAAGGCCTCGGCGACACCGGCGATCCAATGGGGGAACGGGAGGCTGACCAGGAGGTCCAGGTCGTTGATGACGGCGAAGGGCGGTGCGAACGTGCCGACGAAGTTCTTCATGCCGTGCTCGTTCATGCCGTTTTTCACGCCGATGCCGGCGTCGGCCTGGGCCAACGTGGTGGAGGGCATTCGGACGAGTCTCAGCCCTCGGTGTACGATGGATGTTGCGAAGCCGACCATATCCAGCACCGCCCCCCCGCCGACGACCAGGACGAAGCTTTGCCTGTCGAGGTGCAGGTTTCCGAGTGTCCAGATGACGTCTCGCACGGTTTGCCAGCCTGTCTTGACGGCCTCGCCTCCGGGGACGATCACCGGCGGGCAGACCAGCTCGACCCGGTCGGGTCGTGCGTGGAAGTATTCGGTGATTCGGCGGACGAGATCGGGCTGGGCCGCAGCCAGGCCGGCGTCGAGGTAGACGGCGCAGCGGTGTCGGCGCTGTTCGACCCGGTCGAGCACGTCGACCAAGACAGGCGAGGACTCGGCCAAGACGTCCTGTGCGAAGTGGAGGGGGTATTCGAAGGGGACGGCGAATATCTGGTTGTGGCAGTGGGAGTTTATCATTGGGAATCCAGCCATTGGGCGACGGCGGCGGCCAGTTCCAGCAGGCTCGTCGGCGCAGCGGATAATGCCAGTGTGGTTGCCCAGGCGACCTTTCGGTCGGATCCCGCGCGGCCATGCGTGCCGCGGATGCGGGCGGTGTTTTGGGTGACGGTCCAGGGGGGCCACCCGAACAGCAGTTCGCAGGGATCGAAGCCGGGCTTGTTGTGGATGTCGATGTGCCGGGCGTAGTCCGGCGCCTCCCGGGCGCCGGACCACCAGGGATAGGCCAGCCATCGGCCGGGCTCGGCCAGGATGAGCAGTTCCCCGGCGTTGGGGTGGTCGCAGTGGAGCGCCGCCTGTGCGGAGCGATCGAGGATTTCAGCCACGCCGGGCAGGGCATGCAGCACCTCGCCGACCGCGGGCAGATCGTGCGCGTCGCGAACGTAGACGTGGGCCAGTTCATGATCGACCATGGCCCAGGCTCGGGCGGTGTGGAAGTCGCCGTAGGTTCTGCCGGCGACTCGGCGCGTGGTGAAAAGCCCCGCCCGGGCCAGTTCGCGGTTAGGGAAGACGGCGGCGTCGCCGGGCGCGGTTGGTGTGATGGCGTAGTCGCCGTAGACGAGCACGTGGTAGCCTTGATCGCGTGCGGCGTGGATGATTCGCTCGATTTGTCCTATCGCAGCCGTCAGGGCCTTGGCTACGCGGGCGTGGTCGTGCGGGTATCGCTGGAGGTCGTAATCGAGTGTGGGCAGGTACGCCAGGAGAAGGTCAGGGGCGGTATGGTCATCTCGGAGGACGGCGACGACGGCTTCAGCGATCCAGTCGCCGACGGATGGGGAGGCGAGCGGACCCCAGTATCGCATGAGGTTGAAGGGTCGGCCTATCTTGGACCGCAGGCGTGCGTAGAGGTCGGCCGGTTGGCTGTAACAATCCTGCACCATCCCCCCGCTGTGCTTGTGGATGGGCGCCGGCGAGAGCACGAGGTCGGCTCGTTCGCCGAGGGACTGTTGCCAGAACATCAGTCCGACCGTTCGGCCGGCGGCTCGGAAACGGTCCCAGATTCGCCGGCCGGCGACGAGGTCGGCCGACTGCTCCCAAAACGCCGGGCGGTGCAGCGCTCTGAAGTGCAGGCCGTTGGAGATCATTCCGTGTTTGGCTGCAGGTGACGCCGTTCGCATGGCTGCCTGCACCGAGCAGGTGACCGCGGGAAAAATGCTCTGGGCGGCATGCCAGTCCAGTCCGCCGAG
>JAAYZK010000360.1 GCA_012514895.1 Planctomycetota bacterium
CCTTGAGCACGTTGTCGCAGTCGCGCCGCCGGCCGTCGGGCGGATACAGGTCCAGCCCGACCGCCAAGGTGCCATCCAGCGGGCGGACGCCCGCCCGCCGGAGGATTGCGCACACCGCTCGGCGGTATGCGCGACCCTCGCGGCTGATCAACGTGCGGAAGCCCACGTGGCGGTAGTAGCGGTTCACGCTGGGCGGGTAGGGCAACTCCAGCGTGACCATCAGCGCCTCCACGGCGGCGTGGAGCCCGCGGCTGCCGGCGCCTGCTGGGGCTGTCCCGTGGCCGCTGCCTTCAGGGCGTAGCCCTTGATGCGGTTCTGAAGCTCGCCGGTGTCCTTGCGGTTGACGCACTTGACGCTGATCAGCAGCGGCAGGTTGTGAAGCTGAACGCTGTCGGTCGGCTTGAGCACGCCCACCGCCTTGCAGATGGCGGCCAGTTCCGCCCGGGCGAACTTCACTGTCTCGGGGCTGGGATGGTTGAGGTTCAGGTTCGTCCAGAGCTTGCGGCCCTTGTACGGGCCGTCCAGGACCTCGAACTCCAGGCTCAGGAACGTGTGGCCCTTGCTGCTGGTCTTGTCCTGGCTGGCGACGATCATCGCCACGTACTGCCCGGCCGGGATCGGGTCGAAGCTCGGGACGGGCTCCACCGTGTTGGCGTCGAATCCATTGAGATCAGGCATTGTTGTTCGCTCCTGTAGTTGGGGTTTCGGTGGCGGAAGTGGTCGGCTGCGATCTGACGATCTCGGCGTACAGGGCGCCCCAGTTCATGGGCAGCGCCGTGTCGATGCCGTAGCGGTTCTTGGCGAGCTGCTGGCCTGTCTCGTTGAGCACCATCTCGCGGACGTTGTTGGCATCCTTGCGGGCGGCGGCGACGAAGTCCGACCACTCGATCATCACGTGGACCAGGTCGGGGTGGATGTCGGGGGCCGACTTCTCGGCCGTCGCGCCGTCGATGGACGTGACCTCGTGCCGCGTGGCGTGCGCCAGCAGCACCACGGCCACGCCACTGTTGACGATGCGGTCCAGCGTGGGCAGCAGGTACTGGTAGACGTAGTTCTTGAGCACCTGCTTGCCGTTGCCGTACCCGCCGTGCGAACGATTCATCGTCTGCGACATGCCGTGGTCGCTGTCCTTGACACCGCTGACGAACTCCTCCAGCCGGCGCAGCAGCCAGTCGACCGAGTCGATGACGACCGTCCCGTAGCCGTGCCCGCCGCCGGCCAGGGCATCGAGCCACTGGCGGATCGCGGGCCAGTTGGACAG
Source organism: Planctomycetota bacterium (assembly GCA_012514895.1). GTDB lineage: Bacteria > Planctomycetota > Phycisphaerae > SM23-33 > FEN-1343 > JAAYZK01. The sequence goes on from JAAYZK010000360.1 coordinate 1,262, forward strand.
GTACGGCGTGCGGTCGCATGTCACGTGGGCCGCGCCGTTCTCGCAGTCGACGATCAGCGGGTTGTCGGCGCCCGCCCCGAAGGTCGTCTTGCCGATGCCCGGCGGGCCGTACAGGATGCCCTTGGGCGCGCGGAGGTGCGCCCGGGTCAGGACTTCAGATGGAAGCGTCATTCGCTGTGTTCCTTTCGCGTTACTGGTTCCTGGATGTCGTTCACGTTCGGCCGGCCGGCCATTGGCGGGCGTGGGAGTCGAACCCACGTTCTCGAGGCCCTTTGGATGAAAAGGCTCCGGCGCGCCCTTTCCCGCCGGATACATCACACGCGAGGCACCGACCCCGAGTCGTCCTGGCATACGCTGTTGGCGTCGGACTCCTCGCCGTAGTCGTCCTCCAGCGGCAGCTCGGCCGCGCGAGCTGCTTGCGCTCGGCGAAGGCCTGCGCCGCCGTGGCCGATGCACCGCGGGCAGTAGTCGCTGCGGGTGTCACGTCCGCAGCCCTTGCAGCACCTGAGTTCCCTGTTGGCTTTCATGGGGTTCCTCCGTGGTTACCTGATGGTGAGGCACGTGCCGCGGGCGCCGAGTTCGGCCCCGGGGACGTCGCGCCCGGACTGAAGTGCCTTGCGGATCGCGTCCTTGTCCGCATCCCGGACCTCCGTGACGCGGATGAAGTCGGCTGGCAGGGCCGATGCGGTTGATCTGCTTGTTGACGTACGGGCGGCACCAGCCGGAGTCGACCATCCGCTGCCGCACGGCCTTCAGGGCTCGCGGCCCGAACTCGACGGCCAGCGACTCGCCGTAGAGTTCCCGCAGC
>JAAYZK010000361.1 GCA_012514895.1 Planctomycetota bacterium
GCCGAACTGCCGCAGCAGCCGCTGGTCGTGCGGGAACACCAGATCGCGGTACGTCGCCGGCGACAGGTTCATCAGCGAATCGTTGCGGATCATCAGCCGTCCCTTGAACATCTTGCCCCAGTGGCAGCAGTACGCCCCGCCCGGCGGCGCCATCGCGAACCACGCGCCGATGAACGCGGCGTAGTGATCCGCCATCAACTGCATGAAGTCGCCCACGAGGGCCGGATCGTCGTACACCGCGTAGAAGAACTCGCTGCCCCACACCAGTTCCAGGTTGTCGATCGGCCCCTGCAGGTCCGGGTGGTAGAGGTTCACCCACCGCCCGATCTTCGGGTACGCCTCAAACACCTCCAGGAACCGCTCGCCCGTATCCAGCACCTTGGCGCCCAGCCCCGCCCGCGGCGAAGGCACGCCGGCGTCCAGCACCCCCGCGATTGCCCCGGCCCCCAGCGGCAGCGACGTCGGCAGGTCGCCCTGCGAGCGGTCCATCTGCACGATCCGGCAGCCGAGCTGGCTGGCCATGATCCCCACGCCGTAGTTGCTCCGCACGTTCAGGGCCTCGTTCCCGCCCCGCTCGAGGATCCGCGACACCGCCGCCAACTCCCGCCACACCATCAGGTCGATGTCGTCCAGCGCATCGTTGATGTGGATCTCCGGCCACGCCGCCTTCGCCGGCGCCGGCCGTCGCGACGGCGGCGAGAAGAAGCCCTCCGTCAGCCCCCCCTCCAGGAACGCTACCCACTGCGCCCGGTAGGCCTCCTCCTGAGCTTCGTCGATCCGAGCCTCGAGGTCGTCCAGGCAGCGTGTCATCCCGGCGCCCATCATTCCTGTTCCTCACTCATCTCCGTCGGGTGTAGTGTCAGATAGTGCCGGCGTGCGATCGCATCATAGACAGACACGCAGATTCTTCCATCGATCTCCTGCCAATCGTAGTTCCCCGGGCTCCGCTCGCGACGGACCGCCCCGCCCGTCATCGGGTTGACGTAATCGGCGGCGAACGCCCCCGCCAGCGCGGCCTCCAGTTCGTCGACGGTGATGTCCCTGGGGTTCCCCGCGTCGTCATAGGGGTCGACCAGACGCCTCATGGCGGAGGTGTGTTTCAGGATCGTCCCCCAGCTCCCGCCCAACGGCGGCGTCTCGATGAGCGCGTGCGTCAGCAGGACGGCCGTGCCCACCGCCGCGGCGGCCCCGAGAAACACGCCGAGATGCCACCACCGAAACGCCGCGCCGGCCAGCCCCCCCACCGCCGGCAGGGCGCAGCACACGCCCAGACCCAGCAGCCCGATGGCGCGGACCAGGTCGGCCCGTGCCTCCGGCGTGTAATAGGCCACGCGCTGCGGGCGGAGCGGCACCAGGTCGCAGAACACGTCGCGATCCATCTGGTCGCTCGTCAGCTCCGCCGACAGGTGCGTCAGGACGCAGCCATCCCACATCAAGGCCATTACGTCCGGCTGGCCGACGTGCAGAGGCGTCGAACCGGCGGCGCAGAAATCCCCGTAGCCCTCCATCCCGCTGGACTCCCGCACATACCTGTCCGCGGCGATCGTCCGGAACCCCGGGGCTTTCGCCTGCCGATCCGCCACGACGTAGAGGTCCACCTGCGTGGTCGATGCGGCCAGCGCGGTCAGCTTCATGGGGAAGACCGGCCGATCCGCCCTGAACCGCGCGGCGATCGGATGCGCCGCCGCAGTCCCGGCCTCGTGGGCGAGGCGGGCGACGACGAAGCACCAGCCCCGGGCGACGTAATCGTTGACCACCGGAAGGGATGCCTCATCCAGCGTCTGCAGCCCGTTGGCCGCCAGCCACTCATCGAGCGGCGTGGCGCCCCGGGCTTGAAGGACGGCCACATCGTAGATCCCCACGCGCTGCTCGGACACGACGTCGACGCCCGCGACGCCTCCGGCCAGGCCGAGCGTCCGCACGCCAAGCGTTGGCGAGAATAGGGAGTAGACAAGCAGGAACACCAGCGTCACAAGCACGGCTTCCGCCAGCCCCCCCACCCATTGGGGCCGCCGCTGGGCGTCCCGGCGACGGACCAGGCAGCGGCGTCGGAGCGCCACGCCCAGGAGCACGGCGCCGAACAGCAGACCCAGCTTGCCGGCCATCACCCATCGCTTGTGATCGGTGATGATCCCCGGCCGCAGGCACCACCGCAGCGACGGCAGGATCCCCGCGTCCGCCTCGATCATCTCCAGCGGCTGGGCGGGCAGGGGCAGGACCCAGCCCAATTCGGGCGAGTCGCTCCGGACGCTCGAAGAGACGATGAGCGTCTCGACGCCGTCCCGGTAGACGATCAATGCTGCCTGCGACGGGATCGACGGGACAGCCGGGTACGCCGGCAGCGAAAAGAACTTCCCATCCGCCATCGCGACCGCGCCGGCGGACAGCAGGACGGCCACGACCACCAGACAGCGGGTGTGTGCAGCCCCCATGGGGTCTCCTTGTCGTTCTGGCGCGCCGGGATGCCCAGGCGCGAGTAGACGGTGCCGTCGGTGACGGCGGATCGCAGAAGAGTATCCCGACTTAGGGCGGCGGCCGTCAAGGGCGTTGTCCCGGTGGACACGGCGTACACGCGTTCTTACCGGCGGCCCCTTTAAGCCCCTTCCCCTGAGGGAGGAACCTAATGCGCCCCCGCGCCGGCACGGTTCCCGTTGTCGTCCTACCGCGCCAGGATATCCGGCCGCTGGTACACAGTGCCGTTGATCTCGACGTCGAACACCGGCCAGTCGTCGGTGGCCGAGAGGATCTCGGCGGGGCCGTCGGGGCGGCAGAGGATCGTGTCTTCGCTCTTGGTGCCCGTGATGGAAGGGTTCCAGGCGAAGGCCTGGCCGGCGAGAACGGCGGTGGTATCGCCGGGGGTGGCGATGATCTCGCGGGGCTGGTAGCCGCACGAGCCGCCCTGGTGGTGGAGGCGCCATTCGTCGGCGAAACCCATCTCCCTGTACATGGCGATGCCGGCGTCGAGCACGCCGCCGAGCGTGGCGCCGGGGCGGGTGGCGTCGATCATGGCGGCGTCGACGGTGACGACGGCGCGGTGCTTGGCGGCCAGCTCGGCCGGCGGCTTGCCGAAGTAGAACAGGCGGGTCACCGCGGCGATCAGCCCGTCCCGCTCGGCGCAGGTCACCAGCATGCCGTACTTGTTCACCGGCGCCGTCGTCGGCAGCGGGTGGCGGTACTTGGGCACACGGCCCTCCCCGGCGACCAGGACCACCAGGGGCAGGCACCCGCGCTGATGAAGGATCGCGCTGAGCAGGCCGGCCAGTTCCCACTCGGTCGCCCCGGGGGTGACGGTCGTGGCGACCTCTTCCAGCGATGCCGCGACGTCAACGCTCAACTGGCGGTATCGCTCGATCTCCGCATCCAGCAGCGTCCAGCGCATTTCGTCGAGTACCGCCGACCATGGGCGGGTCTTCACGCCGGGAATCGCCACATCCGCGGCGACGGCGCGGCCGGCGATCAGATCGTTGTACGCGCCGATCCGCGCGGCGTTGTCGTGCCAGGGGACGTCGACAACGGCGATGTCGCGGCCCGCGAGGTCCTCGCCGCGGAAGCGGACCGCTTCGATGTTGTTCGTCAGCAGCGTCGCGCCGTCGGCAGTGACCAGCAGCGAGGCCGTCCCGGCGTCGACGGCCGTGTTGACGTGGTTGTGCGCGCCGGAGGTATACCAACTGAAGTTGCACCGGCGGGTCAGCAGCACGCCGTCCAGTTCGCAGGCCGCCAGGGCCTCTTTGACACGCTGATGCTTGGCCTTGATCTCGTCCTGAATGCTCATGGTTGTCCCCGGTGGCGGCGTCTTACAGGCCGCAGTAGTCGATAAGCCGCGCGATTTCGGCCCGCAGGTCCTTGCGGGCGACGATGCGGTCGATGAATCCGTGTTCGAGGAGGAACTCGGCCCGCTGGAACCCCTCGGGCAGTTCGGCCTTGATGGTGTTGGCGATGACGCGCTGGCCGGCGAAGCCGATGAGGGCCTCGGGTTCGGCCAGGATGACGTCGCCGAGCATGGCGAAGCTGGCGGTCGTGCCGCCGGTGGTCGGGTTGGTCAGCAGCGAGATGAACAGCCCGCCGGCCTCGTCGTAGCGTGCCAGGGCGGCCGAGGTCTTGGCCATCTGCATCAGGCTCAGCGCGCCCTCGTGCATGCGGGCGCCGCCGGAGACGCAGACGATCAGCAGGGGCAGCCTGCGGGCGGTGGCGTGTTCGATCAGGGCGGTCAGCCGCTCGCCCACGACGCAGCCCAGCGTGCCCATGAGCCAGTCGCCGTCCATGACGCCGAGGGCCAGGCGCCGGCCCTGGACGTAGGCCACGCCGGTCAGGACAGCCTCGGTGCCGCCGGTGCGGGACTGCTCGGCGGCAATCCGGTCGGCGAACCGCTTGCCGTCCCACTCGAACTTCAGCGGGTCGCACGGCGCGACGTCGGCGTCGAGCTCCTCGAAGCTGGCCGGGTCGCAGAGTTGCTCGACGCGGACCCGCCCGCCGACGCGGAAGTGGTGGCCGCACTCGGGGCAGACCTCCAGGTTCTCGGTGACGGTCTTGCGGTAGAGCATCGCCTCGCAGCCGGTGCAGCGCATCCACAGGCCGGCCGGGACGTCGAGCTTCTTCTCGCGGAACTGCGGCCCGCCGTTGGCGGGATAGGGTGCGTTGGCACTCATCGGGCATCCTCCAGCAGACTGATCCGGTCCAGGTCGAACCCGGTGCAGCGGGTCGACCACTCGACGAGGTCCCACACGGCGTCGGCGGCGCGTCCGGTCAGGCGGCAGCGGAGCAGGCCGGCCAGGAGCGGCTGGGTGATGATCAGCACATCCTGCCCGCGATGTTTCCTGACGATCCTGCAGACGGCAGCCCAGGCGCGGTCGAGGGCCTGGTCGTAGGTTTCCCCGCCCGGCGGCGACGCCGAGGCCTCGCCGGCGCGCCACTGGCGGTAGAGCTTGGCGTAACGCTGCTTGATCTCGCCGACGAGCAGCCCCTGCCACAGGCCGAAATCGACCTCCTGGAGCTCATCGGTCACGACCGGCCGCAGGTCCAGGGCCTCGCCGGCGATGGCGGCCAGCGGCTCGACCGGGTCGTGGGCGGCCGCGTAGATCGCCCGGATGCCCGCCGCTGCGAGTTCCTCGCACGCCTGCCGGGCGGCGGCGGCCTGCCCGTCGGTCAGGGGCTCGCCGGCGGCGCTCTGCAGCCGCTTGGACTCGGTCCACTCGGCCCCGCCCGCCTGGAGCAGATAGAGCGTGGCCATCGCTCAGCGCGCCCTCGCCGAGGCGATCGACCGCTTCAGCGCCTTGACGGCCGCGGGGATGTCGTCGGCTCCAAAGACGCTGGCGCCGGCGACGAAGGTGTCGGCCCCCGCCTCGACGCAGCGGACCACGGTGTCCGCGTCGATGCCCCCGTCGACCTCCACGCGGACCGACGGGCCGACGATGTCGCGGACGGCGCGGATCTTGTCGACCTGGTCGGCCATGAACGCCTGGCCGCCGTAGCCCGGCTCGACCGTCATCACCAGCACCAGGTCGACCTCGCCGGCGTAGGGCCGGACCGTCTCGGCCGAGGTGCCGGGCTTGACGGTGATGCCGACGCCGACGCCGGCCTGGCGAAGGGCAGCGATCATCCGGCGCGGGTCGCTGTCGGACTCGACGTGAAAGGTAATGCTGTCGACGCCGGCCTTGATGAACGGCTCGGCGAAAAACAGCGGGTCGGTCACCATCAGGTGCGCGTCGAGGAAGTGGCCGCAGCCCCGCCGGATCGATCGGGTCACGCCGGGGCTGATGGCCAGGTTGGGTACGAAGTGCCCGTCCATCACGTCGACGTGGAGAATCTCGGCGCCGGCGCCGATGACCGTGGCGATCTGGTCGGCCAGGTGCATGAAATCCGCCGCCAGCAGCGACGGCGCCACCAGCGGCTTGCCGGCAAAACGCGCCCAGGGATTCTTGCCCGCGGTCTTCTTCACGTGCGTCGCACCTCCGTGCGGCCGCGGCGGCCGCAGCGCCCTGCCCCGGCGCCAGAGCCCGCGGACTCCAATCCGCGGGCCTTGGCGCCGATCCATCGCGGCAGCAGGGATCACTTCTTGTCGAGGATCTCGATCGGGGGCATGGCCTTGCCTTCGAGGTAGGTCAGGGAGGCCCCGCCGCCGGTGGAGATGTGGGTCATCCGGCTTTCCAGCCCCATCTCCTCGACCGCCGCGGCCGAGTCGCCGCCGCCGATGACGCTGGTGGCGCCGGCGGAGGTGGCCTTGCCGACGGCCTCGGCGACCGAGCGGGTGCCGGTGGCGTAGTCCTTCTTCTCGAACACGCCCATCGGCCCGTTCCAGACGATGGTCTTCGAGCCGGCGATGACCTTGGCGAACGCCGCGATCGTCTTGGGCCCGATGTCCATGCCCATGAGGGTGTCGGGGATGTCGACGCCGCCGACCTTGACGGGCTTGCCGTTGGCGAAGTCGTCGGTCGCCACGTGGTCGCCGGGCAGGACGATCTTGTCGCCGGCCTTGCCCAGCAGGTTCTTCATAGCCTCGACCTGGTCGGCCTCGACGAGGCTCTTGCCGACCTTGACGCCCTTGGCCTTCAGCAGCGTGTAGGCCATGGCCCCGCCGATGAGGATCCGGTCGACCTTGTCCAGGAGCGTGGAGATGAGCTGGATCTTGTCGGAGACCTTGGCGCCGCCGAGGATGGCGGTGAAGGGCCGCGCCGGCTTGGAGACGGCCTCGTGGAGGTACTTGATCTCCTTCTCGACCAGCAGCCCCGCGACGGCCGGACCGCCTTTGGCCTGGATGGCCTTGGCGACGGTGTACATGCTCACGTGCTTGCGGTGGCAGGTGCCGAACGCGTCGTTGACATAGACCTCACCCAGCGAGGCGAGGGCATCGGTGAACCGCTTCTGGAGGGCTTCCTGCTCGGCGGTGAGCTTCTTGTCGGGGTTCTTCTTGGCCTTGTCGGCGATGGTCTCGCCGGGGTTGAAGCGGACGTTCTCCAGCAGCAGCACGTCGCCGGGTTTCATCGCCGCGACGGTGGTGTGGTCGGCCGCCCCGCCGACGTCGCCGTCGCCGATCCTGACCGGCCTGCCCAGCAGTTCGGCCAGCCGGTCGGCGGCGGGCTTGTTGGAGTACTCCGGCTCGTAACCCTTTTCGGATGGGCGGCCGGTGTGGCTCATGAGGACCAGCGCCGCCCCGCCGTCCAGCAGCGCCTTGATCGTCGGCAGGGCGCCGACGATGCGCGCGTCGTTGGTGACCTTCCCGCCCTCGATGGGCACGTTGAAGTCGACGCGGACCAGGACCTTCCTGCCCTTGACGTTGATGTCACGGATGGTTTTCGTCGCCATGTCACGTCCTCCCCGGCGGCCGCTGGAGGCCGCCCTGTCGTTTTCAGAAAAAGGGCGGGCCCACCGGCCTGGCGAGCCCGCCCTAGGATAAGCCTTCCACGTCCGCGGCTCTCGCCGTTACAGCTTGGCGACCATCTCGACCAGGTCGGCGGTGCGGCAGCTGTAACCCCACTCATTGTCGTACCACATGGTGACCTTGACCATGTTGCCGTCCAGCACCAGCGTGTTGTTGCTGTCGAAGATGCTCGAGTGCGGGTTGCCGACGATGTCGCTGGAGACGACCGGATCGGTCATGTACTCGACGATGCCCTTCATCGGGCCTTCGGCGGCGGCCTTGACGGCCTCGTTGACCTCTTCGATGCTCGTGGACTTCTCGACGATGATCGTCAGGTCGGTGATCGACCCGGTCGGCACCGGCACGCGGAGGGCGTACCCGTCCAGCTTGCCCTTCAGGGCCGGCAGCACCTGGCCGATCGCCTTGGCGGCGCCGGTGGTGGACGGGACGATGTTCACCGCCGCGGCGCGGGCGCGGGTCTTGGACTTGTGGATCGCGTCCAGGAGGTTCTGATCGCCCGTGTAGGCGTGAACGGTCGTCATCATGCCCTTGACGATCCCGAACTGCTCGTGCAGCACCTTGGCGACCGGCGCCAGGCTGTTGGTGGTGCAGCTGGCGTTCGAGACGCACTTGTGCTCTTTCTTGAGAACGTTGTCATTGACGCCCAGGACGATCGTGGCGTCGACGGCGTCCTTGGCCGGCGCCGACAGGATGACGCGCTTGGCCCCGGCGGCCAAGTGGCTGTCGTAGCCGCCCTTGGTCTCCGTCGCGCGGGCGGTGAAGATGCCCGTCGCTTCCACGACGACGTCCACGCCCTTGGCGCCCCAGCCCAGGTTGGCCGGGTTCTTCTCGGCAGTGATCGCCACTTCGCGGCCGTTGACGACCAGGGCGTTCTGCTTGGCGACGACCTTGCCGTTGAAGCGGCCCTGCGTCGAGTCGTACTTCAGCAGGTACGCCAGCATGTCGGCGTCACCCAAGTCGTTGATGCTCACGACGTTGAAACGCTCAGGCTCGGCCGCCAAGGCCCGGAAGACCAGTCGTCCGATCCGCCCGAATCCGTTAATTCCCACATTTACGGCCATCTTACACTCCTTGCTCACGGATGCCTTCGGCATCGGGTTGTCGTCCCTCTTGGGGTACTACGCTTGGCGGAGCCCAAGCGCACCGGAATCCTGTCCACAAAGAGATGGAAACCTATCCGCTCGCCTGCGGCCTGTCAAGGCTAAATCACCGCGCGCAAGCCGGGCGTTCAGGCGGCCCTATCGCCGGCGCGGCCTCAGCGCCGGCCGGCCAGGAGGAACCCCAGGGCCGCCAGTTGCAACACCGCCGCCATCGAGAACCACCCCATGGCGCCGTAGAAGGCGTCCGGCTCCCGCCCGGGCGAGTCGATCGGCAGGAATCGGAACATCGCCACCGCCAGCGACAGCAGCGCCACGCCCTGGAAGACGCCGGCAAGAAGGCGCGTGACGCTGAACTCCTCCTGGCTGTCCCGGCGCGCCTGCTGGCGGGTGAGCTGAACCAGCTCGGCCAGCAGCTCGCTGTCGGACACCGACCGCGTCGCCGCCGGGGCCGCCGGGGCCGGCGGGGCCGTCCGCTCCGCCCTGGCGACGATCAGCCGGGCCGCGTCCAGGAGCGTCGGGCAGGTGAAGTCCGCCTCGACCTCCTCCTCGCCGGCCTCCTGGCCGCCGGTCAGGACCCGGACCGTCCGGCAGCCGGCGCTGCGGCCGGCCAGGATGTCGCGCGGGCGGTCGCCGATCATCCAGGAGGCCGCCAGGTCCAGTTTCATCTCCCGCCCCGCCCGCAGCAGCATGCCCGGCGAGGGCTTGCGCTCGTCGGACTCGCGGGCGAACCGCTCGACGGTGCCGTCGGGGTGATACGGACAGTAGTAGACGGCATCCAGGCGCGCCCCGCCTTCGGCCAACTGCCGCGACAGCTCCGCGTGGATCGCCGCCAGTTGCGTCTCGTCGAGCAGCCCGCGGGCGATGCCGGACTGGTTGGTGACCAGGACGAGCTTGAATCCCGCCTCGGCCAGCAGCCGCAGCGCCTCGGGGGCGCCGCTCAGCAGCTCGACCGCCGACGGCTCGCTCAGGTAGCCCGGGTCAGCGATCAGGGTGTTGTCACGGTCGAGGAAGACGGCTCGATCCACGTCGGCTATCCTTCGCGTTCGGCTGCGGCGGCCTCCACCAGCTCGCACAGCACGTGGTAGGCCACCTGGTGCAACTGCTGGATCGCGAAACTCCCGGTCGCCGGGGCGATGAAGCACACGTCGGCCAGGGGTGCGAGCCTGCCGCCGTCGCCGCCGGTGAAGCCGAGCACCTTGGCCCCGCGGCAACGCGCCACCTCGACGGCGGCCAGGATGTTCGGGCTGTTGCCGCTGGTCGACAGCACCCACAGCGTGTCGCCGGGGCCCAGGAACGCCTCGGCCTGGCGGGCGTAGACGCGGTCGAACTGGTAATCGTTGCCCACGCAGGTCAGGATGGCGGTGTCGGCGTTCAGCGCGATGCAGGGCAGGGCGCGCCGTTCGCGGAGGTAGCGGCCGACCAGTTCGCCGGCGATGTGCTGCGCGTCGGCGGCCGAGCCGCCGTTGCCGCACACGTACACCCGCCTCCCGGCCGCCAGCGTCGCGTCCAGCAGCCGGGCGGCGGCGGCCAGCGTGGCGACCTGTGCGTCGTCGAGCCGCGCCACGGCGGCGGCGTGTTCGGCGATCCGTTTACGGATGACCGTTTCCATAGACTTCCGTGATCCTGTTGATGATGTCCGTGGTCGACCGCCCCTCCCGCAGGTCCGCCAGCACCACCCGTCCGCCGGCGGCCTCCACCTCCACCTGGCCCACGACGGCGCCCTTCCAGTCCATACCCTTGACCAGCACGTCGGGGACGACCGCCTGGATCATCTCCAGCGGGGTCTCGTCCTCGAACACCACCACGTAATCCACGCACTCCAGGGCCGCCAGCACCTCGGCCCGGTCGTCCTGGCCGACGATCGGCCGGTCGGGGCCCTTGTTCTTCCGCACCGAGGCGTCGGCGTTCACGCCGACGATCAGCGCGTCGCCCTGGCGGCGGGCGAAGTTGAGGTACTGCACGTGGCCGGCGTGAAGGATGTCGAAGCACCCGTTCGTCCAGACGATCTGCTTGCCGCCGGCCCGCAGACGGCGGACCTCCGAGAGCAGTTCGTCGATCGAGACCACCTTGCCGTGCTGCTGGCGTTTCTCGAAGGCCAGCCGGTCGAGCACCTCCTGCCTCGTGACCGGCACGATGCCGAACCGCTCGACGGCCAACCCGCCGGCGACCATGGCCAGCGCGACCGCCTGGTTCCAGTCGGCCCCGCCGGCGATGGCCACGCAGAGCATCGCCAGGACCATGTCGCCGGCGCCGCTGACCTCGAAGACCTCCCGCGCCTGGGCGGGCAGCAGACGGCCGGGCCGCCCGGCCGGTTTGAGGTAGGCGCCCTGCTTGTCCAGCGTAATGACGACGCCGTCAGCCTGTGCGGCGTGGATGATCCGGTCGGCGGCCCGCGCCATCGAGGCCTCGTCGGTGATCGTCACGCCGCTGGCCTTTTGGGCCTCGTAGCGGTTGGGCGTCAGCAGCGTACAGCCGCGGTAGCGGCCGTAATCGGCGATCAGCGGTGGGTCCACCATCACCGGCACGCCGGCGGCCCTGGCGTCAGCGATGATCTGCGGCGTCGTGGCGTCGGTCAGGACGCCCTTGTTGTAGTCCTCGATCGCCAGCACCCTGCAGTCGCTCAGGGCGCTGCGCACCGCGGCTCGCAGGCCGTTGTGGACGGTGTCGGGCAGCGGCGAGGTGTCTTCCTCGTCGACGCGGAGCATCTGCTGGGGCCGCAGGTGCTGAGCAAGGCCCACCAGACGGGTCTTGATGATCGTCGGCCGCGTCGGCAGGCGCAGCAGCGTGGAGATCTCCCCTCCGCGGGCCATCAGCATCGACAGCAGTTCGTCGCCGTGGGCGTCCTGGCCGACGATCCCAACGCACCGGACGGCCCCGCCGAGGGCCAGAATGTCCGCAGCGACCGATCCGGCCGCCCCGCAGAAGCTCTCCCGCCTCACGACCCGCAGGACGGGCACCGGGGCCTCGGGGTTGATCCGCTCGCAGTCGCCGTAGACGTACTGATCAAGCATGAAATCGCCGATCAGCGCCACCCGCGGACGGCCGAGGGCCTGCATCCACTGTATCAGGTCTTGCATGGGGCGTATTCTAATGCAGCGCCTTGAGAATCGCCATCCTCAGCAGCGGCAGCGTCAGTTCGTGCTGGCCGGTGATGGCCAGCCCGCGGCCGGGAGCGGCGGGACGGGCGACGACGTTCACCCCGGGCCGGTAGTGCTGGATCATGTCCAGGTTGGCGGTGGTGATCGAGTCGAGGTTGCAGCCCTGGTTGCGCGCGATATTGTAGGCCTTGATGAACACCTCCGGCCCGAAGACGGCCGAGCCGCAGTTGACGAACACCCCCCCGACGTCCGGGTCGTCGCAGTCCATCTCCAGGATCGCCGAGACGAGGATGCGGAAGTCGATGTGCGACGCCTGGCCGACCGCCGCCCCGTCGGCCTCCGGGTGCATGTGGACCGTGTCGCAGCCGATCCCGACGTGAACGGTGGCTCCGCGCGCGTGCTCGTAGGCGGCGGCCAGGAGGCTCAGGTCGCCGCAGGGCAGATCGCTGTGGAGGATGTGGCGCCCCAGGGCGGCGCCGAACCCGATGCCGCTGTCGGCGCCGGCGCGGGCGCCGATGGCCAGGGCCTCGGCGGTTTCGCGGACCATGCCCCACATCCCTTCGCCCAGGGCCGCCGCGACGTCCTCGCTGGTGGCGCCGCCGGCGGCCATCTCGTAATCGTGGATCGCCACCGAGCCGTTCATGGCCAGATGGGTGATGACCCCCCGCCGCATCAGGTCGATCAGGATGGGCGAGCAGCCCACCTTCACGACGTGCCCGCCGACGAAGAAGATCACCGGCAGCCTCGCGGCGTGGGCCAGGGCGATGGCGTTGGCCAGCCGGCGAAGCTGCTCGACGCCCAGGTAGCCCGGCAGGCAGTCCAGGTAGTCCGAGATCGTCGCATCCAGCGCGGGCAGCATCGCCACGCGATCGGCGGCCACCTTGGTGGCCCGGTCGCGGACGCTGATCCGCTTGAGGTTCGACAGGTCGGCCGGGGCCGTCCGCTCCGGGCGTTGCTCGCTCATCAGGTCATGCTCCCGCCAGCGTGCCGGCGATCAGGCCGGCCAGCACAGCATTGTCGTCGCCAAGCTCCACGTCGATGCGAAGCCACCGCAGGGGCACCCCCGCGGCCGGCGGGGTGAGTTTGACAGCATCCTTGCCCGTCGTCAACAGGATGTCCGCGCCGGCACGGTGGGCGTCGCGCTGCAGGAGGCGCATGTCCTCTTCACTGTAGGCGTGATGGTCGTTGAAGACCTCCCGCCCCAGCACCCGCCGGACGAGCGGCTGGACCATCCTGAAGAAGGCCTCCGGGTGGCCCAGGCCGCAGAACGCCCAGACCCCGCGGTCGGCCAGGGACGCCAGCGGTTCGGACCGGCCGTCCAGGCTCTCGACGGCGACGGGGCGCATCGCCGACGTCAGCACCGGCTGATCGCAGCCCAGGGCGGCCAGGCGCTCACCGATGGCCCGGAGGGCCGCACTCTCGACCAGGTCGCAGCGGGTAAGGATGAACGCGTCGGCGTCCCGCAGGGCCGCCAGGGGCTCGCGGAGCAGGCCCCGGGGGACGACCGCGTCGTAGCCGAACGGGCAGAGGGCATCCAGCGTGACGAGGTTCAGGTCCCGCCCAAGCCACAGGTGCTGGAAGCCGTCGTCCATGACCAGGACGTCGGCGCCGCCGGCCACGGCCGTCGCGGCGCCCCTGACGCGGCTGGGGTCGACTACGACGGGCACACCGGTCGCCTGCCGCAACACGGCGGCCTCATCGCTGACGCCGTCGACGGCCCTGTAGCCCCGCGTGAGGATCGCGGGGCGCCGGCCGAGGCCCGCCAGGTGGGAGGCGATCCACCCCACCAGCGGCGTCTTGCCCGTCCCGCCGACGGTGATGTTGCCCACGGAGATCACCGGCACGCCGGCGGCGCGGGGGCGCGGCCAGCGGTGGGCGAAGAGCTTCCGCCGCACCGTCATCGCCGCACCGTAGGGCACACTCAGGCCCCGCAGCGCCCCGCGCAGCAGATCGGCCGTACGGCCTTCCCGCTCGCCGCGGATGACGTCGCGCCAGTAGTGCTCGTCGATGGGCATCCGCCGTACATGCTACCCCATCGCGGCCGCGCGAAAAAGCCCCCATGCCCGGAGGGCAACTGCGGGCTGCGGGGACGGTCGTCGCCGCCGTTGCCGTTTCTACAGCCTGCCGTTCTCCAGCTTGCGGATGATCGCGTCGGCCATCTCGCGTGTGCCGACGGCCGTGGGGTCGTTGCGGTCGGGCTTCATGTCGTAGGTGACGTCCCTGCCCTCGGCGATGACGGCGGCGACGGCCTGCTCGAGGCGGTCGGCGGCCCGGCGCTCGCCGATGTGGCGGAGCATGAGCATGCCCGAGAGGATCAGGGCCGTCGGGTTGACCTTGTTGAGGCCCTTGTACTTGGGGGCCGAGCCGTGGGTGGCCTCGAAGACGGCGCCGCTGTCGCCGATGTTGGCGCCGGGGGCCACGCCCAGCCCGCCGACCAGCCCCGCACAGAGGTCCGAGAGGATGTCGCCGTAGAGATTCGGCAGGACGATCACGTCGTACAGTTCGGGCTTCTGCACGAGTTGCATGCACATGTTGTCGACGATGCGGTCCTCGAACTCGATGTCGCTGTAGTCCTTGGCGACCTCGCGGGAGACCTCCAGCCACAGGCCGTCGGTGAACTTCATGATGTTGGCCTTGTGGACGGAGGTGACCTTCCTGCGCCCGTTGGCGCGGGCGTAGTCGAAGGCGTAGCGGACGATCTTCTCGGTGGCCTCGACGCTGATGGGCTTGATGGTGATGCCGGTGCTGTCGCGGCCGGTGGCGATTTTCCTGCCGATCGCCAGGGCGTTGATGGTGTCGATGATCTTCTCAGCGCCGTCGGTGGCGCGCTGGAACTCGATGCCGGCGTAGCAGTCCTCGGTGTTCTCGCGGACGATCACCAGGTCGATGTCTCTGTACTTGCTGCGGACGCCGGCGTAGCTTTTGCAGGGGCGCACGCACGCGTAGAGGTTCAGCGCCTGGCGGAGGTGGACGTTGACCGACCGGAAGCCGGTGCCGACCGGGGTGGTGATCGGCGCCTTGATGGCGGCGTCGGCCTTGCGGATGGCCTCGATCGTGGCGTCGGGCAGCGGGGTGCCTTCGGTCTCCATGATGTCGACGCCGGCCTCGACCTGCTGCCAGACCAGTTCGGTAGCGCCGTCGGTGGTCGCGATCGCCGCATCCAGGCAGCGGCGTGTCGCCTCGGCGATCTCCGGGCCGATCCCGTCGCCGCGAACCAGGCACAGTTGGTGAGCCATCGGATGTCCTTCCTCTTGCAGAACCATCAGTAGCGGTAGGTCAACACACGAGCCGCGTAGAATACCCCCCGCCGCCGCAGATCGCAAGGACTGGTTCGGACAGAGGCTTGAGGCCCCCCGTCCCCGACGGCCGGGCGCAGAAAAACACGCCACGGGCCCGTTCCAGGAACGAGCCCGTGGCGTCTTCGCCCGCGGTGGCGGCGAAGTGTCCGCTGCACGATCGGGGCTCCGGCCTTCGGCCGAAGCGGTGGATCAGCGCACCAGGTTGCTGGCTTCTTCGATGACGTTGAAGACGTCGGTCGTTTCGAAGGGCTTGGAAAGATACGCGTCGAAGCCCTCGCTGAGCAGCTTCTGCCCCTGGCGCGTGGTCAGTTGACCGCTGACGGCCACAACCTTCGTGGCGGCCAAGGCGGGATTCTGCTTGATGTTCCTGCACACGTCGCGGCCGTCCACGTCGCCAAGCATCAGGTCCAGCAGGATCACGTGCGGATTGAACCGCTCGGCGAGCATGCCCGCCTCGAAGCCGTTCACCGCCGGCTGGACCTCGTAGTTGCCCCGTGTAGCGAGCATGTCCACGACCATCTTGAGGGCGCCGGCGTCATCGTCGACGACCAGGACCCGAAGGGCCCCGCCGTCCAGGCCGTTCAGGGGCATGCCGTGCGCCCGCATGAACTTGACCAACTGATTGACGGGAATCCGCCGGTCGCGGCTGCCCGGGATGCGGTAACCCCGGAGCTTTCCTGTGTCGAACCACTTGCTTACGGTGCGCGGCGCAACATTGCAAACTCTTGCAACTTCACCGGTTGTCAGCACCTCTTTGCGTTTCATCGTGCCAGGCCCCTCTCTTGCAACGTCCTCCAGTCCTCACTTCCGCCGGCGCCCCCGACTCGGGCCTCCACCGTCTCCAGCGGCTCATGCCTCATTCATCGGAATCCAAGGGACCGGCTTTAGTAAGAACGGCAGGCGCCAGGGTTCAGGCACGGAAGCGGCCAGGACCTACCAGCCACTGCCCAAGGGAAGGACCAATGACGCGATGGCGCCCCAAGCTTGGCCAGTGCCGCCACTTGCATAGCGGGTGTTCCTTGGTGGCTATTGGAGATTCGCCGTTCCCGGCCAATCCCGGCTTGGCTCAGCCGGGCGGTGGTGGTAGAGTAGGGGCTTTGCGATGCTCATCGTCCGTGAGGAGCCGTGCAAGGTGGATTATCTGGCCGATCTGAACGAGCCGCAACGGACCGCGGTCACCCACGTGGACGGCCCGCTGCTGGTGCTGGCCGGCCCGGGGTCGGGCAAAACCCGCGTCATCACCCGGCGGATCGCCCACCTGGTGCAGCAGGGCGTGGCGCCGTGGAACATCCTGGCCCTGACCTTCACCAACAAGGCCGCCGGCGAGATGGCCGAGCGGGTGGCGTCGCTGGGCACCCCCCGCGGGGCGACCGTCTGCACGTTCCACAGCCTCTGCGCCCGCCTGCTGCGGGAGTTCGCCACCGAGGCGGGGCTCCAGCCGAATTTCAGCATCTACGACACGACCGACCAGATGCGCGTCGCCAAGGTCGCCCTGGCCAAGGCCGCCGTCACCGCCACCGCCTTCACCCCGGCGAAGGTGCTGGCCGGCATCAGCCGCGCCAAGATGGAACTGCTTGGTCCTTCGGAGTTTGAGGCCACCGCCGAGACCTTCGCCACACGGAACCTGGCCAAAGCGTACGCGGCCTACCAGGCGTTCCTGCGCACATCCAACGCCCTGGACTTCGACGACCTGCTCATGCGGATGGCCCACCTGCTCCGCGACCGCCCGGACATCCGCCGCCTGCTGGCCCAGCGCTACCGCTACATTCTCATCGATGAGTACCAGGACACCAACCACGCCCAGTACGTGATCGCCCACGGGATCGGCCTGGACCACACCAACATCTGCGCCACGGGCGACCCCGACCAGAGTATCTACAGTTGGCGCGGCGCCGACGTGGGGAACATCCTGGCCTTCGAGAGCGACTATCCCGAGGCCGTCGTCGTCCGCCTGGAGGAGAACTACCGCTCGACGGCGCCGATCCTCGACGCCGCCGGACGGCTGATCGCGCGGAACGTCCAGCGCAAGCCCAAAGAGCTCTACACCCGCCGCGCCGGCGGCCGGAACGTCCGCGTCCTGACCACCAGCGATGAGCACGCCGAGGCCGCCGCCGTCGTCGATCAGATCCGCACCTGGGCCGCCGAGGGCGTCCGCCACGACGCCATGGCCGTCTTCTACCGGCTCAACAGCCTCTCCCGCGTGCTGGAGGAGGCCTTCCGCCGCCACGGGGTGCCCTACCGCGTCGCCCGCGGTGTGGCGTTCTACCAGCGCAAGGAAATCAAAGACCTGCTGGCCTATCTCAAGCTGCTGGTCAACCCCCGCGACGACGTCGCCTGCGAGCGGATCATCAACGTCCCGGCCCGCGGGATCGGCGCGACGACCATCCAGCGCCTGCGGACCTTCGCCGACGACCACGGAATCTCCCTCTACGAGGCAGCCTGCCAGGTCGGGCGCGTCGACGCGCTGGGCAAGTCCGCCGTCGGCAAGGTGATACGCTTTGCCGAGCTGATCGGCGAACTCAGGCGCCGCCTCGACGACCCCGTCGCCGCCCTCATGGAGGCGGTCATCGAGCAGACCGGCCTGGAGGCCGACCTGCGGGCGCACGGCAGCGAGGATGGCAGCGAACTGGCGAACGTGGAGGAACTGGTCAGTTCGGCGGCCGACTTCGACCGCCTCGGACCCGGCCGCACACTCGCCGACTATCTCCAGCAGGTCGCACTCGTCAGCGACGTCGACCGCCTGGAGGGAACCACCGGGGCCGTCACGTTGATGACGCTCCACGCCGCAAAGGGCCTGGAATTCGACGCCGTCATCCTCGTCGGCTGTGAGCGGGGACTGCTGCCCTTCCAGCGGGCGCTGGAAGACGGCGACGAGGAGGAGGAACGGCGGCTGTGCTTCGTGGGCATGACGCGGGCACGCGAGGCCCTGGTCCTCACCCACGCCCGTTACCGGGGCATCCGCGGGGCGCGCCAGCGGCAGATCCCCTCCAACTTCCTGATGGAACTGGCCGGCGACCACGTCGACTGCGAGGACCTGTGTGAACCGGCCTACTCGCCCGAGGCCCCCGCACCGGGACCGGCCGAAGAGATCGAGCCCTG
The DNA here is from genome assembly GCA_012514895.1 of Planctomycetota bacterium. GTDB lineage: Bacteria > Planctomycetota > Phycisphaerae > SM23-33 > FEN-1343 > JAAYZK01. The sequence continues at coordinate 17,972 of JAAYZK010000361.1, forward strand.
GGACCACCCCGACGCCGAGACCCTCCAGGAAGACGACTTCTACGACCCCGACGAGCACGCCGACCAGACCGCAGGCGGCGCCCTGCGGCCCGGGGTGCGGGTGCGCCACGCGATGTTCGGCATTGGACGCGTCGAGAAACTCGGACGCGCCGGAGCTTACGGCAAAGTCGTCGTCGACTTCTACCAGGCCGGCCGCAAGACGCTCATCCTCCAGTATGCACGGCTGGAGGTGCTGCACTGAAACGACAATGGAGTGCCCTCATGACAGTCAGACAGACCATCGCCCTGGCGGCCCTGCTCATCGCCACCGGCGCCGCGGCGGCCGGCGAGATGACCACGACCTTCACCGGCGAGCAGATCAGCCAATGGCGGGCGCAGACGGCCGACGAGCGGCCCTGCCTCCTGTCGCCGATGATCACCGCCGACGGGGACGAGCTGAACCACCACCGCATCACCGTCCAGTGGACCGGCGAGGGCGACGTCTGGATCTCCCTGGCCCACTCCGCCGACGAGCAGTGGGATAGGGCCATCAGCAACAGGGGACTGCACAGCCGCTGGCGCAAGGCCACGCGCGGCGAGGCGATGAAGATCGTCTCGCTCCACCGCGGGGAACGCTTCGCCTGGATCCTCCTGCACACCGAAGGCAAGGTGAGAATCGATCAGGTGACGCATACCTGCTACCGCGGCAAGGGGACGCTGTACGGCCACATGCCGATGGAGTACTCCTTCGGCGGAGCGACGCTGCCCTTCCGCATCATGCTGCCGCGAAACTACGACCCCGACAAGACCTACCCCCTGGTGATCTCCGTGGCGGGGTCGGGCTCCATCGGGACCAAGAACGACAAGAACATGGAGAGCTGCATCCTGGCGCGCCACCTGTTTACGCAGTACTACGACCAGGAGGAGTTCGACTGCTTCTCGCTGGTGCCGCAGATCCCGCCCGACCAGGCCGTGCCGGCGCCGTACCACCCGGCCGGCCCGCGCGGGGCGCCGGACCGCTGGCACCCGGACTGGCCGACGGTCAACGCCGAGGGGTGGTTCGTCCAGGCGACGCTGGCGCTGGTTCGGGATCTGGTGGCCAACCCCAGGCTGCACATCGATCCGGACCGGGTCTACTTCAGCGGCTTCTCGTACGGCGGCAAGGCCTGTTGGGAGTTCCTCAAGGCCGACCCGGACCTGTTCGCCGCCGCCGTCTGCGGGGGCGGGTGGGCGATCGGCCCGGCGTACAGCAAGCCCATCGGGGCCGGCCTGGAGCAGCTCGCGCGCGAGGCGGCCAGGTACGCCCGCGTGCCCGTGCTGATCTTCGCCGGCGAGAAGGACCCCATGAATCCCGGCAGCCGCGCGGTCCATGAAGCGATCGAGGCCGCCGGCGGCACGAGCCGCTTCGTGGAGATTCCCGGCGCCGAGCACCTGCCCAGCGCATCGCGGGGCTGGGGCGACCCGGCCACCCTCCGCTGGCTCTTCCAGCAGCGCCGGACGGCAGCGGCGGGCCCGCCGGCCCCGTGAGAGGCTTACCTCTTGCCTGACAGGACCTTGAGGGCCGAAAACCGGGCATTTGACGTTTTCGTCGAACAAATCTCTTGCCCTGGGCCGATAGACATGCCATAAGTTCGGTTTCAAGGATGACCGTGTAGGACTTACGAGCGCACCATGGACAGGTCACGGACGATCAAGACGCTTGCCGCACTGCTTGCCGCTCTGACGGTTGGCACGTTCGTCCTGCTGGCCCTCGAGACCCGCCCCGCCCAGCCCGGCAGCCTGCCCCCCCTGACGGCGCTCCTCCCCCGGGACGGCGCGATCCTGTCGGAAATCGCCTCGACTGCCGTGGCGGTCCCGCGCGACCGCTGGCGGAACATCGTGATCCACGACAGCGTCTGCAGCATGGACATGAATCCGACGGCGGACTGCCACTTCGTGATCTACGGCCCGGCGTCCGGCGCCCTGGACGGGACCGTGCGGGCGACCCCGCGGTGGCACCAGCAGGCCCGGGGAAACCACGTGTCCGTGCCCGGCCATGACTATGACGCCGTATCGATCGGCATCTGCCTGGAGGGCGACCTGGTCGCCGCCACGCCCTCGCCCAGGCAGATCGAAGCGCTGGCCAACCTGACGCAGGCCCTGCAGCGACGGCTTTCCATCGCCCCCGAGCGGATTTACCTCCACAGCGATCTGTCCGGAACCCACTGCCCCGGGCGGCGGTTCCCGCTCGAAGCGTTCCGCAGCGGCCTGCTCCCCGACGAACCTTAAGACGCCCTCCCTGCCGCTGAGCCGTTGAACCGGCGCCGTATCTATGGAAATGGCTCCGCCTTCGAGTACAATGCGGGCGAGCCGAACGGGCGTTGCCGCGAATGACCCTGTAACTCCTGTGAAATAAATATGTAATGTCATCGACGCGAACGCTTGATATCCCCGGCTACCAGGTCGTGAAATACCTGGGCAGCGGTGCGCGCAGCTCGATCTGGTCGATCCGCCAGCGCCGCAGCGGCGAGATGTACGCCCTCAAGCGGGTCGTCCGCCGGGAGGAGGCCGACGAGCGGTTCCTCGAGCAGGCGGAGAACGAGTTCCTCATCGCCTCGCGCCTGTCCCACCCCGTCATCCGCCAGTGCCACGAGATCCGCAGGGTCCGCAAGTGGTTCAAAACGCGGGAAGTACACCTGATCATGGAGTACTGCCCCGGCAGGAGCGTCCAGGAGAACCGCCCGACGGACCTGATGGAGGTGCTGCGGATCTTCACCGCCGTGGCCGAGGGGCTTAACCACATGCACCGCAACGGCTGGCTCCACACGGACATGAAGCCCAATAATGTCATCGTGGCGCCCAGCGGCACCGTGAAGATCATCGACCTGGGCCAGGGCTGCGAGATCGGCACGGTCAAGGAACGCATCCAGGGAACGCCGGACTTCATCGCACCCGAACAGGTGAACCGCTACCCGTTGGATGCCCGAACCGACGTGTTCAATTTCGGTGCGGCCCTGTACTGGACGCTGACCGGCCAGGCGATCAAGACCGTGATGCCCAAGCAGGCCGACAGCATCCAGTTGAAGGACGAACTGCATCTGCAGTCCGCCAGCGAGCTGAACCCGGAGGTTCCGCCCGCCCTGGCCGCCCTGGTGGCCGACTGCGTGGCCTTCCAGGCCTCCAAGCGGCCCGTGTCGATGGAGCCGGTGCTGACCAAGCTGGCGCTGATCCATAAGCAGTTGACCCGCCAGATCCCCAACGGCGACACCCTGGTCGCCGAGGAGACCGACGAGCCGCTGGACGACGACTTCGACGACGATCTGGATGACCTGGACGACGGGCCGGACCTGGCCGAATGGGAGGACTAGCCGCATGGCTCATCCGGTGGCGGACATGCTGCTCGAGGCCGCCGAGCACTGTCGCACGGAGGACCATCGCCAGGGGAACGTCGTGGGGCTCACCGGCGACGCGCGGGTCATCGTCACCGGCGACATCCACGGCAACCGCCCCAACCTCGTGAAGATCATCCAACACGCCGCCCTGGGCGCCGACCCCAGGCGGGTGCTGGTCCTGCAGGAGCTGATCCACGGCGGCCCCACCGACGCCGAAGGCGGCGACCGCAGCTTCGAGGTGCTTCTGCGTGCGGTGCGGCTCAAGCAGCAGCACCCCGCACAGGTGCACTTCATCCTGGCCAACCACGATCTGTCGGAGATGACCGGCAACGAGATCTCCAAGGACGGCTGCGGGGCCTGCAAGGCGTTCCGGTGCGGGCTGGACCACGCCTACGGCGACGACGCCGCGGAGATCCACCAGGCGATCCGCACGCTGCTGGCCGCGTTGCCCCTGGCCGTGCGGTGCCCCAACGGCGTGCTCATCACCCACTCCCTGCCCTCGCCCGGGCGGGAGGCGTTCTTCGACCCGGCCGTCTTCACCCGCCCGTACCAGGACGAGGATCTCCGGCGCGGCGGGAGCATCTACGAACTGGTCTGGGGCCGCCGCCACACCCCCCAGTCGCTGGCGGGGCTCATCGAACGGATGGGCGCCGGCATCTTCATCAACGGCCACCAGCCCCAGGACTGCGGCTATCTCCTGAACGACCGCCAACTTATCCTCGCCAGCGAGCACCCGCACGGCACGATCGCCGAATTCGACGCCGGCGAGGAACTCGATCTGGACATGCTCGATACGATCGTCCGGCCCATCGTCAGGCTGTGAGAACGGCAGGCTGGAGGCTGAAGGTACAGCAACAGCAACGACTACGGCGACGACGACGGCTGAGGCGGCGGCGAGGGGGGAGGACGGCGATAGCCGCCCCTGTGGCGTGAAATCTGCAGCCTGCCGTTTTTTGTTTGGAATCCGTCCTTCCGGCACGAACCCCCCCGCCCTGATGGACGTATCGTAAGGTGACAGGCCTGTAACCCCAGCGACACGAGGTCTCCTCCCTGCCTCGCGTCGCGGTGACTGGTCAGGCGACGCCGAGGGTTCCGTCTCCTTCCCCCGGCGTCGCCTCTTTTTTTTCTACCCGAAACCCGGGGTGCATGGCGGACCTCACCGTTCCGGCATCGCCGGCACGACGTAGACCGGGCAGGGGCCGACTTCGACCTCGACGGCGCCGCCGGCGAGTTCCACTTCGGCGGCGTGGCCGAACAGGTCAATGACCTGGGCCTTCCTCACGCCCCGGCGGGCCAGGTCGCCCAGCGCAAGCCGGACCTTCCGCGGGCCGGCGACGTTCCAGGCCATCACGACGTCGGACGTGCTGCCGGGGGCCGGTTCGAAGCGGTAAGCGAACAGGCCGTCGGCGCCGTCAACCAGGGCTTCCTTGAGCTTCGGGTGCGGCATCAGGCGGATCATCGTCTGGACGGCGTACGCGCTGGGCCGCCAGTTCCCGTCGCGAAGGAAGAAGCCGCCGTTGAAGCCGTCCGAGTCGGTCACGAACATGATCATCACGCGCTCGACGCCCAGGCGCATCGAATAGGCGTACTGGCGCACCACGTAGGCCGCCTGCAGCAGCGGGCTGACCAGGACCTTTTCCTTGTCGGGGAAATGCCCGCCGTCGGCCTGGGAGATGGGCCAGCCCACCTCGGTGTACCACACGGGCCTATCGGCGGCGCCGGCGGCGGCCATGGCCTTGCGGATCTCGGCCAGGGTCCCGGCGACGGTGTACCCGCCCCAGGATCGCACGGAGAAGGCCTCCGGCGGGGCCGGGCTGATGTACGGGTGCGTCGAGAGAACGTCGTAGCTTCTGCCGACCGCAGGGTCGGCCTCGTGGACGTTCCGGATGAACCGCACGTCGCCGGCCGACGCACCGCCGGCGCCGAACCCCACCACCGTCACCTCTGGCGAGACCGACCGGATCGTCCGGTACGCCGCCGGGAGCACCCTGGCGTAGAGGGCCTCGCGCTCGGCCTCGATCACGAGGCGGTCGACGCCCTCGCGGGGCGGGATCATGTACTGGAAGTTCGGCTCGTTCCAGACCTCGACGTGGCGGATCGGCCGGACGGGCACGTCAGGGTGCTCGGCGAAGAACGTCCCGCCGGGCCCGTACCGGCGGACGAACGCCTCCAGGCCCTTGAGATAGTGATCCAGGAACGCCTCGTCGGTATCGAAGCTCGTCCGGTTCCGTTTGTCGCCCCCGCCGTACAGGCCGACGGTCATCATGACTTCCATGTCGTCGGCGGCCAGCATGGCCATCGTCGCGTCGTCCATCGGCCCGGCGACGCGGACGGTGCGCCAGCCGGCCTTGCGGATGCTGTCGCGGTGGCCGCGGTACTCCCCGGCCCAGGTATACAGCCCGTAGACCGGCCGCGCCGACCGCTCGCGGGCCAGGATCCCCTCCAGGGACGGCAGCGGGCTGTCCCGCCACTCCCACTGGCCGGGGGTCTCCGTCGGCTGAACCACCGGTCCGGGCCGCTCGGCCAGGACGGCCGACGCCGTCAGCAGGATCAGGGCGCCTGCCGCAAGAGCCGTTCGCATGGGTCGTCTCCTATTCGGCCGGGAAGAACCGCAGGATGGTATCGGCATACACTTTGTGCCCGGCGTCGCCGGGGTGGTTGATCCAGTTGTGGAGCATCGAGAACGGCGGCACGCCCCGCGTGGCCATGTTCATCCACTCGGTGTAGACATCCGCCACGGCCACCTCCTGCTCCTGGCCGATCTCCACCAGCACCTGGCGGTACCGCGGCAGGCGCCGGGCGACCTCGTTCTTCAGCCAGGGGTTCTGCTGCATCGTCGTGATGAGCATCACCTCCGTCCCGTCGGCCCGGGCGGCCGCGACCAGTTCGCCGATGAGCTCCTTGAACCGCTCGGGCGAGTTGCGGGGCTGGCCGCCGATGGAGCTGGCGGCGTCGTTGGCGCCGAAGGCGATGAGCACCAGGTCCGGCTTGGCCGGGACGACCACCTTGCGGTACTGCTCCAGGCCGTACTGCGTGGTCGTCCCGCCTTTGTAGCACTCCACCGGCGTGACCGTCGCGTTGGGGAAGCGCTCGCGCAGGGCGTGGATCACGCGGCCGCGGTAGGCCAGGTCGCGTTCGGTGAACAGCTTGGCTTTGTCCCACCACCGCGTCGATTCGGCCCCCTCGGTGATGCTGTCGCCCATGATGGCGATTTTCACCTCCCGGCCGGCCCGCAGCCCGGCCAGGGTGGACGCGACGCCTTCGGGGTTGATCGGCGCGACCGGCGGAGCCGGCCGGATGGGCAGGATGTTCTCGGCGGTGATCGCGAACGCGCCGCCCTGGCGCCACGGGGCGACGTAGACGCCCGCCACGGCCGTGCAGCCGGCATCGGCCTGGGGCAGATCCGGGCAGACGATCGCCGCCTGGCCCTTCTTGACGCTGTAGTTCCCCTGGGCGTCGCGCTGGATCAGGTCCAGCCGCTGGGTCGCGTAGCGGCAGGCCAGGCGGACCTTCGCCTCCCCTTCCTTGCCCAGGCCGCCGTTGAGGTTGGCGATCTGGCCCCAGTCGGCGTTGAGCCGGTAATCGGTCCCGGCCGCGAACGTCCTGGACCCGTCTTCGGAGGTGACGACCACCGACTCGCCCAGCACCGCCCGGAACAGCCCGCCGAGGATCTGCGTGCCGGTCGGGTCGCGGCGAGGCCCCAGGACGATCGGCTTGCCCTGGCCGGGCCAGGGATCCCACGGGTCGAACCACGTGTCGTAATTCGGCGGGACCGCGACGGCGCCGTCACTGGCCCAGTCGCGGATCTCCGGCGCGTCGAACGTCAGCGTCGTCGAGCCCACCTTCACCGCCAGGCTCGGCGGGTCGGTCGGGCAGACCGCCGGCGCGTCGGCGGCGGCCGCGACGGCCGCCACGGCCGTCAGGAACACGATCATCACGGCGGCACGGACGGATGCGGACAGACGATTCATGGGTTCATCCTCTTTCTGCACCTTCAGGCGTCCGCCTCGGGCGGATCGCCGCAACGTCGATCCATCTTAGCACTTCCGGCACAACGGGCCAAGCATCCCTCCCGCACTCGGCTGCAGCCTCCAGCGGGCCGTTCTCACACCGGCGCATCGCCCAGGAGGTCGTCGATGGCGACGACCTCCCCCGAGTCGATGCTGGCGGCGGCGGCGATGCCGATCATGATCGAATACGTCCCGTCTCGGTGGTCGGCGCGGCGGTTGAGCGGGTCGGCCGGGGGGGCGGGGTGCAGCAGGTCGGCCAGCAGGACCGGGTCGCCCCCGCCGTGCCCGCCGGCGCCGACCTCGACCTCGATCTGGCGCGGGCGGGAGAACTGCTCGATCAGCGTGATCGACACCTTGCCCTTCTCCAGTTCGCCGGGGACGGACCCGTCGCCGTTGATGTAGGTGTTCTCGCAGGCCTGGTGCTCCAGGCGGCCCGTGGTGCCGTTGAAGGCGATGCGGTAGCCTTCCCAGGGGCTGTGGGCGGTGAGCATGTAGTTCAGCAGGGCGCCGCGCCGGTAGCGGACGTTCAGGGCCATGTGGTCCCAGATGTCGATCTCCTCGGCGAAGACGCACCGGTCGCGGAAGTAGCCGTCGTACTGCTCGCAGTCGAGGTAGAGCGTCCTGAGCCCCGCGGAGGCCGCCAGGTCGAGGTAGAAGGGGCACGCCGCCGCTTCCGGGCAGCCGTGACAGCGCTCCCCGCGCCGCTTGAGGCCCAGGGCGTCGGCGGTCCGGGGCGTATAGAACGCGCGGCGGCCGCGGGCGAAGACGTCGGCGGGCCGGTCGCCCAGCCACCAGTTGACCAGGTCGAAGTGGTGGGTGGCCTTGTGGACCAGCAGGGAGCCGGAATTCTCGCGGCGGCGGTGCCAGCGGCGGAAGTAGTCGGCGCCGTGGCGGGTGTCGAGCATCCAGGTGAAGTCCACGCTGAGCACCTCGCCGATCGCGCCGGCGTCCAGCAGCCGCTTGACCTGGCTGCGGGGCGGGGAATAGCGATAGTTGAACGTCACCCGGAGGCTCCGCCCCGTCCGCTGCCGCGCCGCGAGGATCCTGCGGCAGAGATCGGCGCTGACGGTCATGGGCTTCTCGCTGATGACGTCGCAGCCAAGTTCCATCGCGCGGCAGGCGTAGTCGGCGTGGGTGACGTCCGGGCCGGTGGTGATGACGACCACGTCGGGCTTCGTCCGGGCCACCATCTGCTCGAACTGCTCGGCGGGGTACGCCGGCACGTCGCCGCCGCCGGCGGCGGCGATGCGATCGGCGGCAAGCTTGAGACGCCCGGCGTTCCTGTCGCAGATCCCCACCAGTTGGGCGTGCTCGGCGAAACCGTCGACCAGCGCCTTGGTGTACATCCAGCTTCGCCCGCCCATGCCGACCTGTGCGTATCGCTTACGAGCCATGTCTCACCTTCGCCGCGATGGCCAGGGCTTCCCTGCAGTTGGCGGCGATGGTCTTCCAGTCACCGGCGGCGATGGCCTCCTTGGTGGCCAGCCAGGTGCCCCCGACGGCCAGGACGGCGTCGCAGGCCAGGTAGTCGGCCAGGTTGGCCGGCTTGATCCCGCCGGTGGGGATGAACTTCACGCCGGTGTGCCTGTAGGGGGCCGCGATCGCGGTGAGCATGGGCACGCCGCCGGCGGCGCCGGCTGGGAAGAACTTCAGGGCTTTGCACCCGCAGGCCAGGGCGCCCTCGACGTCGCTGGGGGTCATCACGCCGGGGGTGAAGGGCAGGTCCAACTCCGCGGCCCGGCGGACGACGGCGGGATTGAACCCGGGCGCGACCGCGAACTTCGCGCCGGCGGCCTTGGCGCGCTGGAGGTTCTCAACGGTCAGGACCGTCCCGGCCCCGACCAGCAGGTTGGGGCGTTCGCGGCTGAGGGTCCGGATCACCTCGGCTGCCGCCTCCGTCCGGAAGGTGATCTCCGCAACTGGCAGGCCGCCGGCGATCAGGGCGTCGGCCAGGCCGACCGCCGCGTCGGCCGACTCGATCGCGATCACGGGAACGACACCCACCTGTGCTAGCCGCTGCAGGACAGACTCGCTGGTCATGGCTTCTCCGCTCATGGGCAAAGGGTCTTCATCTGGGCGCCGCACCGCGGCGCATCAGCGCCCTAACCCTAGCGAAAAGAAGCCCGTCGGGCAACCCTCTCCCCGCGGGGCGGGGTCTGGCCCGTCCGGTCCGCTGCGCCGGCCCACCCCCCCCTACCGGTGCGCTCCGGCATGGCCGGAGGCCACGGGGTAGCCTGCGCGGTGCCAGTCGGTCTTGCCGGCGGCGTAATGAAACACGTCCGTGTAGCCCAGGTCCGCCATCCTCGCCGCGGCCTCCGACGAGGCCGAGCACTCGGCGCTGTAGCAGTACACCACGACCGGGCGGTCCTTCTGGGGAATCGCGTCCTGGATGTTCTCCTCGAAACTCTCGTCCATCGGGACGTTGATCGCCCCGGGCAGGTGGTACTCGTCGAAATACTCGGGCGCCAGCACCTCCACGAGGACGACGTCCTCGCGATGGTCCAGCCGCCGCTTCAGTTCATCGCGCATGATCGTCCGCATTGCTCGCACCTCCGCGCCGGCGTCCGCGGACGCCGGCCTGCATTCCACTTCATTCTACGGGCGGACGCGCGGTTGCGGACGACATCCCTCTCCTAACGGGACGGCCGCTCAAAGAAGTACGACTCCGGACAGGTGTTGCCCGGCTCGTGGGCGATCCAGCCCGCCATCGAAAGCCGGGGGACATTTTTGAAGCCGCGGCGGACGTAGACTACCTGCCCCGGCGGGGTCATCACCCCGATCACGTGCAGATCCCGGGCCAGCCGCTCGGCGAGGACCTGCCAGGCGTCCAGCTTGCGCTGCTCGTCCGGCGCCGCCACCATGATGTCCCAGAGCCGGTCGATCTCGCGGAGGAAGTCGGGCGGCTCGGTCCCACTGCGCCCGCCGCTGCGAAGGTAGGTCACCCACGTCGACCAGTGCCCGCACTCGGCCGGATGGGTCGGGGCGTAGAACCCCGGCTGCAGCGGGGCGTGAAAGTTGCCGCCCTCCCTCCGCAGGCCGATGTCGAGGATGCCGATGTCGATCATGCGGTTGATCAACGTCGCCCCGCGGACCTGCATGCGGGCCTCGATGCCCAGCCTCCGCCAGTGGGCGCAGGCCAGTTGGACCGCCGCCAGCGGCAGGGTGTCGTCGACGTCGACGTTGACGATCAGCGGCGTCCCGCCGGGCAGCAGGCGGACCCCGTCGGGGCTTCGCCCGGTCAGGCCCATCGCGTCCAGCAGCGCGTCGGCCCGGGCCGGATCGTAGGCCACCGACGCACCGGCAAGCGCTTCGCTGTAGTAAGGCGACCCGACCGGCGGGGCGCACTGGGCCGGCTCGCCGAGCCCGCCGAACACCACGTCGATGATCTCCTGCCGGTTCAGCCCCGAAGACAGCGCGTGGCGGAAGCGAGGGTCCTGGAAGACCTTCGCCAGTTCGGGATCCTTGTGGTTCTGCAGGGGGTAGAAGTTCATCTCCCCGCAGTAGTCCTGCGCCCACAGCCGCACCTCGTAGTCGCCCTGGGACTCGTGGGCCTTGAGGAACGTGAACATGGCGAACGTCAGGTCGCGGACCTGGAAATCCACGTTGCCGCTGGCCATCGCCAGCAGCATGTTGGACTTCTCCGGCTCGATCTTGGTCAGGACGGCGTCGATGTAGGGCAGTTGGTTGCCCGCGGCATCCACCCGGTAGTAGTAGGGGTTGCGCACGGCGACCTGGGTCCTGTCGATCGGGTCGGACACCAGCCGCCAGGCCCCCAGCGTCGGAACATCGGGGCTCTTGACGGGATGATAGGTCATCATCTGCCGATAGAGGTTGCCCCACCCGGTCAGATGGTCCGGGTGGTTCCGGGCGGCGTGGTTGAGCCCGTCCTCGCGGTTGACCGCCACCAGCGGCGCCTCCAGCGCCCGCTCGTCGAAGGCGGCGCGGAACATCGACTGGTGAAACGCGAACCGCTCGCGGTCGCCCAGGCTGCCCGGCCCCTCGGCGGCGACGCGGGCCATCCAGTCGGCGCGGAGGAGCAGTTCGCGGAACAGGCGCCTCCTGGCCGCATCCCGCCGAAGCGCCGAGACGCCGCCGGCGACCATGGCCTGCCGCTCGGCATCCCAGGGGACGCCGGCCCAGGCGTCGGCGGAGAAGAAGTCGCGCGACTCGAACACGGCGTTGAGGCCCTCGACGATCCGCGCCTTGTCGGCCTCCGCCGGCTGCTGCGGCGCCTGTTCGACCAGCCGGCGGACCTCTGGGTCGAGGTGCTCCCACACCTGCCTGCCGACCGACGGACGGGGGTCCTCCGCCTGCCGGCGGATCCGCTCGAACAGGCCCTGCCAGTCGAGAATGTCGGTCGCCGCCAGGCGGTTCGTGCCGGCCACGTGATACGGGGCGGAGTAGTGCTTCGGGGTCGAGAACAGGCCCCGGTAAGTCATGAAGGTGCCCGTCTGGGCCAGGAACAGCGCGTTGGGCCGCGGGAAGGTGAAGCGGATGATGTGGCTGGTGTCCCCGGTGCCGTCGTCGACGGCCTCGACGCGGACCTGCTTCACCCGCGCCCTGTCGACGCACCGGCGGTAGTGCAGGCGGAACAGCAGCAGGTTCAATTGCGCCCGCTCGGTCGCGGCCAGTTCCTCGCCGGCGGCGGCGCGACCGAACAGGTCGTTGCGCGTCATCAGCAGGATCGCGCGGTCCAGTTCCTCCTCCGTCAGGCGCGACAGCCCCGCCGCCCGCATCGCCTCCAGTTCGGCCGTCCGATCGTCGCCGCCCATCGCCTCGGCGTCGAAGAACGACGGGTTGCGGAAGGCCTGGTTCAGGGCCTTGACGATCCGGGCCTGGTCCGAGGCGTCGGGCGTCCGGCCGCCGGCGACGGCCTGGAGCGGGACGGTCAGTTCATCGCCGAGCACCGTCGCCAGGCGCCGGCCCATCGAGGGCGCCGGCGAGGCGGCCTCGTCGAGGATCGCCCCGGCCAGCGCCGGCCAGTCGAGCACATCCTCCTCGTACAGCACGGCCCGCCCGTCGGTCCCCATCATCCAGCTCGGGATCTCCCCCCAGTACCCCTGGCCGATGATGCTCTCGGTCACCCACAGGATGTCCTCGGTAGTGAACGGGTGCCCGTCGCTCCAGCGATGGCCCTTGCGAAGATAGAAGGTGTAGACGCGGTTGTTGTCGGCGACCTCCCACCGGTACGCCAGGCCGGGCTGGATCCGGCCGGCCGGGTCGAAGCGGATGAAGCTCTCGTAGCACAGCTTGCGGGTGAACTCCCAGATCGAGTTGGTGCACCGCCGCCACGTGCCGCCGTAGGTGCCGATCCCGTCGGGGCCGACGACCACCGCGGGATTGACCGGCAGGCGATCGGCCACCGGCGGCAGCGTCCGGGGGAAGTGCCCGCGGAACTCGGGGTCCATGCAGGCCGGATCGTCCATGGCCGCCAGCATGGGCGCTTCGTTGAACGTGGAGATCTCGACGATCCCCTCGCCCGGCTCGCCGGTCGGATCGGGAAAGCAGTCCCTGAAGGTGTCGCCGGGGAAGGCCTGCTCGAACGACAGGCCGGGCAGCGAGACGCGGCTGCGCGTGGGGCAGGGCAACCGGCCGGAGCGGGCCTCGGCGAGCACGTCGGCGACGGTGACGGCCCTCGTGGGCGCCGCGCCCTCGCCGACGGCCGCCCGATCCGCGGCGTCGTCCCGCGTCAGCAGGACCTGCAGCAGCACGAGCGTTGCGCTGAAGCATAGGACGACGATGAGCAGCCTGCGCACCACCGTGACCACGGAGCACCTCCTCTGGCCGGAGATACGGCATGGCTGGACGGCCGAAGGCGCCTCTGCCGTCCGCCGCTGCCGCGCCTCCAGTCTCAGGTCTCCAGTCTCGCCACGGCTCCGTCTACGGCCGGGCCGTGTCGTTGAAGTACACGTGCACGTGCCACTTCTCGTCGCCGTGCAGGGGCTTGCCGACGATGTCCAGGACGCCGCGGCCGAGCATGTCGGCCAGGACGGCGTCGTGGATGCCGGTGCCCTCGTCGATGACGTGGGGGGTGAAGCGGCCGCGGCCTTCGTTCTCCAGGACGATCAGGCGCGGGGGGCGGACGTAGCGGTCGTCGGCGCGGTTGGCCACGCCGACCTCCCCGCAGAGGATGTCCGGCCGCCCGTTGCCGCACAGGTCGCCGACCTGCAGGGAGTGGGCGTCGTGGAGGCCTTCCAGCAGAACGTGCTCGGTCCAGGGGGCCCTGGCGTCGGGGCCTCGCTTGAACCAGGCCAGTTTGCCCCCCTGGGCCTTGCCGTACACGCAGGGGTCGCCCTCGGCCAGGAGGATCTCGTTGCGGCCGTCGCCGTCGATGTCGGCGATGGCGATCTTGGTGGTGATGTAGCCGGAGGCGAACTTGTGCCCGCACCAGCGGCCACCGACCAGCTTGTACCAGTGCGTGCCGCACACGATCTCGTTGACCCCGTCGCCGTCGACGTCGCCGATGGCCAGGCCTTCCTCCGGCTGGATCCTGTCGGTGCCGTCGGCCTTGACGAACGGCTCGCCCCGGGCGGTGGCGATCACCTGCAGGTTGGGCCAGGGGGCCTGCGTCGGGTCGGCGGGCAGGGGCACGCGGTAGATGTTGGTCCCGCGGACCTGGTTGGTGAACACCAGGGAGTCGGCGTCCTCGCCGGCGAGGCGGCCGAGCGTGGTGTCATGGAACTGCGACAGGTCGGTCGTCGCGATCGCGCGTCGCTGCCAGGCGCCGCCGCGGGGGCCGGGGTTGGCCCACCAGAAGATCTGGTGGCCGCGGAAGTCGTTGCCGTTGATAATGTCGCCCAGCCCGTCGCCGGTCAGGTCGCGGATCTGCCCGCCGCACTCCATGGCCTCGACGTCCTCGACGGGGTGCACCGGCCAGTTGCCGCGGTCGCCGGTGTTCTCGAACCAGACCATGCGGCCGTTGCGGCCGCTGACGACGATGTCGGGCCGTCCGTCGCCGTTGATGTCGCCGACGGCGTGGAACGTGTTCATCGCGGCCGGCGGGACGTCGTTCTCCAGCCGCCCGATCGTGACCTTGGTGAACCTCGGTGCTGCCATGGAACGCCTCCTTGTCCGGACGGGCCTCGCGCGGGCCCGCCGCCCCCGCGACCATACCGGCCGGGCGGCCCCGCGCCAAGCCTGCAATGTCCGGCGGCCGCGGGCCGGCACTGGCGGAACGGCCGCGGCGACGGTATCGTCGGCGGCCGCCCGACGAACCGGCGAGGCGCCGGGGCGTACTGGCTGTGGCAGCCCTATGAACGACACGACGACGCTCCAACTCATCGCAACGGCCGCCGGCGGGCTCGAAACGTGCGTGCGGCACGAGCTGGAGGCCCTGGGCTTCGACGGCGCCCGCGTCCACTCGCCCGGGCGGATTGCCTTCGACGCGGCCGCCGAGGGCGTCGCGCGGGCCAATCTGTGGCTGCGCACGGCCGACCGCGTGCTGCTGGTCGTCGGCGACTTCGAGGCCGGCGATTTCGACGCCCTCTTCGACGGCACGGCCGCCCTGCCGTGGGAGCGGTGGATCCCCCCCGACGGGGCGTTTCCCGTCCGCGGGCGCACCGTCAAGAGCCGCCTGGCGTCGGCCCCGGCGTGCCAGGCGGTCGTCAAGAAGGCCATCGTCGAACGCCTGCGGGCCGCGCACGGCGTCGGCGAACTGCCGGAGACGGGGGCCACCTTCCGCGTCGAGATCGCCCTGCGCGACGACCGCGCCCTGCTGACGATCGACACCACCGGGCCCGGCCTGCACAAGCGGGGCTACCGGGCGGCGGCCGGGCCGGCGCCCCTGAAGGAGACGCTGGCGGCGGCAATGATCCACCTGAGCTTCTGGACCCCCGACCGCCCGCTGATCGACCCGTTCTGCGGCAGCGGCACGATCCCCATCGAGGCGGCCCTCATCGGGCGGAACATCGCCCCGGGGCTGCGACGAAGCTTCGACGCCGAGCAGTGGCCCGCCCTGCCGGCGGCCCTGTGGGATGCCCAGCGCCGGCAGGCCAGGGACGCCATCGCCCCCGCCCTGCCGGTCCGCATCATCGGCACCGAC
>JAAYZK010000046.1 GCA_012514895.1 Planctomycetota bacterium
GGAGGGGTCTTTCGCTTTGACTGCCCGGCCGCCGGCCGGTACACTCGTCAACGCGCCGGGCTGCCGGCAAGGACACGAGGATCGGGATCGTGGCACAGGTCGACGCAGGCATCTGGCAGAGCATCATCCAGCACGTCATCTCGCACGGCGGCGGCCTGATCCGCCCGTGGTTCAGCGACCTGGAACCGGTGGCGATGGACCACGGGCTGCTGGAGATCCAGGCCCCCGGTCCCGCGCAGCAGCGGTATCTCGAACAGCACGCCTCGCGGCTGTTCACCGAGGGGGCCCAGCAGGCGACCGGACGTCTGGTGGGCGTGTGCTTCGTGGCGACGGCGACGGCCGTCACGGCCGACGATGAGGACGCCCCGGCGGCCGCGGCGGTGCCGGACGAGGTGCCGGTCAACCCCGACTACACCTTCGAGACCTTCGTCGCCGGCCCCTGCAGCCGCCTGGCGCACGCGGCGTGCCAGGCGGTGTGCGAGTCGCCGGGGCAGGCGTACAACCCCCTGTTCGTGCACGGGGATGTCGGGCTTGGCAAGACCCACCTGCTGCACGCCATCTGCCACGAGATCGTCCGCCGCCACGGCGACAGCCGCGTTGTCATGCTCAGTTGCGAAGCCTTCGTCAACCAGTTCATCGAGGCGGTCCAGGAAGGCAAGCTGCACGAGTTCCGCTACCGCTACCGCCAGGCCGACGCGCTGATCATCGACGACGTGCAGTTCCTCGCCGGGCGGGAGCAGACGCAGGAGGAGTTCTTCCACACCTTCAACACGCTCTACCAGATGCAGAAGCAGATCGTCCTGAGCAGCGACCGCGGCCCGGCGGAGATCCCCGACCTGGAGAAGCGGCTGGTCAGCCGGTTCAACTGGGGGCTGGTGACGCGGGTGGACAAGCCCAGCTACGAGACGCGGGTGGCGATCGTCCGCAAGAAGGCGGCCCTGCGGTCGATCCGGCTGGGCGACGACGTGGTGTGCCTGATCGCCGCGACGGTCGACTCCAACACGCGGGAGCTGGAGGGGGCGATCGCCAAGGTGGCGATGCTGGCGAAGGTCTACGACCGGCCGATCGACCTGAAGCTCACCGCCGAGGCCCTGGGGGCCCACGAGCCCTCCGCGCGTCGGGAGATCACGATCGACCTGATCCTCGAGGCGGTCACCAGCCGGTTCGGCGTCCGCCTGGCGGACCTGCAGAGCAAGAAGCGTTCGCGGTCGATCGCCTTCCCCCGCCAGGTCTGCATGTACCTGGCCCGCACGCTGACCAAGCACAGCCTCGAGGAGATCGGCGGCTACTTCGGCGGGCGGGACCACACCACGGTGCTCCACGCCAACCGCACCATCGCCGCCCGGCGCGGGCAGGACGCCGAGCTGAACGCGATGCTCGAGAATCTCTCGCGGGAACTGCAGCGCAGCGCCTGATACGCCGATGACTAGACTGAAGACAAGCAGCGCCTGACAAGGACGGTACCCTATGGATGTCTCCGTGATCCCCGACGGCGACGGCCGGTTCGTCGTAATCTGCCCCGAAGAGATGCAGTGGAAGGCCCGGGAGGACCTGCTCAACGCCCTGGTGCGTGCGTCGGCCGGACTGCCCGTGCGGGGCGTGATCCTCGACATGGGCAACGTCGCGTCCATCAGCTCGGCGGGCCTGGGGGGGATCTTCATGCTCCGCAAACACGTGGTGAGCCTCGGCGGCCACATGGTCGTCGCGCGGCCGTCCATCAGCATCCAGCGCCTGCTCACGACGATCAACCTCGAGGCCCTCATGCCCGTCGTCCCCTCGCTGGGCGAGGCGCGCCAGCGGCTCAACGACGTGATCAGCAAGCCGACCTGACCGGCCGCGACGACGACGACGAAAGGACCCACCCCCGATGCAACCGGTGTTCAATGTCTCCGAAGGCGTCGGCCCCGACGCCGACCCGATCCTCGTCTGGGAAGCCATCGTCAGCCGGGCCATCGAGGCCCGCGTCAGCGACATCCACGTGCTGAGCCTGCGCAGCGGGGCCGAACTGGCCTTCCGCCTGGACGGGGAGATGCTCCGCCAGGGCGTGCTGGCCGAGGACTTCGCGCGGCGGATGATCAGCCACGTGAAGACCATGGCCGACATCGACCTGGGCGAAAGCCGCCGGCCGACCGAGGGGCGGATGCGGATCGACATGGGCGAGCGGTCGGTCGACCTGCGGGTCAGCGCCGTGCCGACGATCCACGGGCAGGACCTGGTCGTGCGGATCTTCGACCGGACGATCAGCCTGCTGGACCTGGGCGAACTGGGCCTGCTGGACGACCAGTTGGAGATCCTCGAGGACATGATCCAGCGGCCCCATGGGCTGATCCTCGTGTCGGGCCCGACCGGCTCGGGCAAGACGACCACGCTGTACGCGATGCTGCGGCGGCTCACCGGGGCCGGCCGCAAGATCCTCACCATCGAGAACCCCGTCGAGTACGACCTGGACGGGGTCAACCAGACGCAGGTGAACCCGAAGATCGGCGTGAACTTCTCCATGATGCTCACGGCGATCCTCCGCCAGGACCCCGACATCATCATGGTCGGCGAGATCCGCGACGAGGAGACCGCCGTCACGGCCGTCCGCGCCGCCACCACGGGCCACCTGGTCCTGGCGACCACTCACGCCATCCGCGCCAGCCGCGCCGTCGAGACCCTGCTGAGCCTGGGGGTGCACCCGTACTTCCTGGCCATCGCCCTGCGGGGCGTGATCGCCCAGGTGCTGGTCAAGACGATCTGCCCCAAGTGCAAACAGGCCCTGCCGGAGACCGCCGACATGGTCATCGACGACGTCCTGCGCCCCCGCCTGCTGCGCCCGACGGTGGGGCTGTACCAGGGCACCGGCTGCGACCGGTGCTTCGGCTCGGGCTACGCCGGCCGCCAGGGCATCTTCGAGGTCTTCACGCCCGACGACGCGATCAAGCAGCTCATCCTCAGCCGCTGCCCGGCCACCGACATCGAGGAGGTCATGCGGAGCCGCGGGCTGCTCACCCTCGACCAGGCCGGCAAGCTGGCGGCCCTGAACGGCCAGACGACGATGGAGGAGGTCATCGACATCCTCCCCCTGCTGTAGGGGGCCCAGGGGGCCCGTTAGGCGATTTTCGTAGCCGTCAGGCCCGCAAAGCTTGACCTTTTCGTACGTTCTGGCCATATTCACGATCATGAGGTCGATTCGTTTCGATGATCTGTGGAAGCCCGCCCCCGGCGGGCCGTTGCCGGGAAAGCCGGTGCTGCACGCCATCGCCGACCGCTGCGGGCGGGCCTGGGACATCCCGGACCTCAGGCGCCGTGCCCGCATGGGCTACTCCACGCGCCTGCGAACCACCCTGGGGCGGGCCTTCCTCGAGGATGGGCTGATCGAACTGAACGCCCGCCTGCTGACCGACCACCCCGGCGAACTGGTCGCCACGCTCATCCACGAGCTGGCCCACCTGGTGGTCTTCTGGCGCTACGGCCGGGTCCGCCCGCACGGGACCCAGTTCCGCACGCTGATGCGGGCCGTCAACCTGCCCGCCGACGCCACACACGACCTGGACGTCGACCAGTACCGCCTCCGCCGCCGGCGGTACCTGTACCTGCACTGCTGCACGCACTGCCGCACGTACTTCATCTCGCGGCGGGTCTACCGGAATTACTACTGCACGCGGTGCGGGCCCCATTCGTCCTTCGAGGTCGTCCGCGCCCCCGACACGCCCACCGGCCGCCGGATGCTCCGCGCCGCCAAGCCGTGAGGGCCCCGGCCGCGGGGCCTGTCATCCCTTGCTGGGGCCCTTCTTCGCCGCTTTGCCCTTGGAGGGCCGCGCGGTCTGCTTGCGGTCGCGCTTCATCTGGGCGACGGTCCGGGTCGTCTTGCGGGCGGCGCCGCGGGTGCCGCGGACGCCGAGCGGCTTGGCGGCGCGGAGCCGCTTGCGGGCGGCGGGGATCTCGGCGGCGTACTGGGGCAGCCATCTGGCCTCGGCGACGAGCATGGCGTCGGTCATCTGGCTGATCTCCTCCGGATCGCACACCGCCCCCACCAGCGGGTCCATCATCATCGCCTGCTTGAGCAACATGACGTCGCCCTGCACGGCGGCCTCGACGGCCAGGCGCTGCACGTTGATCGACACGTCGCACACCGCCGCACACCCCAGCGGCAGATCGCCCACCTGCGGGATGTTCACCCCGTTGCGGTCCACGTAGCCGGGCACCTCCACCACGCACTCGTCGGGCAGGTTGGCGATGCACCCGTCGTTCATCACGTTGAAGTGCCCGCGGTAGACCCGCCCGGTCTCGAGGCCCTCGATGATGTAGCTGGCGTGCTCGATGCTGCGGCTCTCGGCGGTGATCGGCGAGCCGGCCTTCTCCAGCCAGGCGGGGTAGTCGCTGGCGAACCAGTTGCGCCCCTCGGTGCAGACCCGCAGGTACCCGCCCGTCTCCCCGTGGATCCAGGAGCTCATGTCGATCCACCGGCGGATGTCGCCCGGCCGCTTGCGGTACCACGGCACGTACTCCGACAGGTGCCCGTTGGACTCCGTCGAGTAGTAGCCGAACCGCTTGAGCATGTCGATGCGGACCTTCTCGGTGCGGCTGTACTCGGGATGGGCCTGGAAGCCCTCCAGCAGGCGGTCGCACCAGTCCTGCCCATCGTAGATCACCTGGATGTACCACGTCTGGTGGTTGATGCCCGCGCAGACGATGTCGACGTCCTCGACGCGGACGGGCTTGTAGCCGCGGCTGGAGGGCTTCTTGCCCTTGTTGACCAGCAGTTCGATGACCTGGGCGAGCTGCTGGTGCCCGCCCTGCACGCCGTGGCACAGTCCCAGCGTGGGCACGTCGCCGTACTCGTTGGCGGCCCAGGTGTTCATGGCGTTGGGGTTGGCGTAGTTCAGCAGCAGGGCGTCCTCGGCGGCGACCTCTCGGATGTCGCGGCAGAAGTCGAGGATGCAGGGGATGTTCCGCTGGCCGTACATGATCCCGCCGGCGCACAGCGTGTCGCCCACGCACTGGTCCACGCCGTACTTCAGGGGGATGTCGATGTCCAGCGTGAAGGCCTCCAGCCCGCCGATGCGCGTGCAGTTGATGACGTAGTCGGCGTCGGCGAGGGCGGCGCGGCGATCGGTGGTCCTGGCCAGCGTGGCCGGCAGCTTGTTGGCGCGGATGTCCTTCTCGCAGAGCTTGTAGACCATGTCGAGGTTGCGCCGGGAGATGTCCATGAAGCTGAACTGCGTGTCCTGCAGTTCCGGCACGGTGAGGATGTCGTGGACCAGCCGCCGCGTGAATCCGACGCTTCCGGCCCCGATGAACGCCACTTTGATCGCCATGCCTCGACTCCTTGCTCGCCCGTCGCCGCTGCGGTCCGACCGCCGCCGCGACGGGTGGGGCCATCCTATCAAGTCGTCCGGTTCATGCAAGGGCGCAGGGGCGGCTTCCCGGGACGGGGCCACTCTGCTATGCTGGGGGGCGGTCACAGAACGAGGAAACCGCCATGATACGCCCGTGCACCGCCGGGGACGTCGACACGATCTACGCCATCATCAACGATGCCGCCGTCGCCTACCGCGGGGTGATCCCCGACGACTGCTGGAGCGAGCCGTACATGACCGCCGAGCACCTGGCCGGCGAGATCGCCGCGGGGGTGCGGTTCTGGGGGTGGGCAGACGGCGGGGAGCTGATCGGCGTCATGGGCATCCAGGACGTCCGCGACGTGACGCTCATCCGCCACGCCTACGTCCGGACCGACCGGCGGGGCTCGGGGATCGGCTCGGCGCTGCTGAAGCACCTGCAGACCCTCACCGGCCGCCCCATCCTCATCGGCACATGGGCCGCCGCGACCTGGGCCGTCGCCTTCTACCGCAAGCACGGCTTCCGGCAGGTCACGCCCGCCCAGAAGGACCGCCTGCTGCGGCGCTACTGGACCATCTCCGACCGGCAGGTCGAGACCTCCGTCGTCCTGGCCGCCCCGACGTGGGTGGATCCGGACGGCCGCTGAGAGGCGGCTTGAGCACCGCTGACCGGCGGAGTTCTCCAGAGAGCATCCGCTCGCGAAGGGGTTCTGGAACAGCCTGCAGGCCGCTCAGGTGCCGAAGCGCTGCTTGAGGATGACGAAGTCGTCCAGGTCGACGTCGCCGTCGCTGTCGAAGTCGCCCATGGACCAGGTCGCGCCGGCGGCGGCGCCGAAGTTCTGCTTGAGGCGCACGAAGTCATCGAGATCCACGTCGCCGTCGCTGTCGGCGTCGCCGGGTGCGGCGGCTTCGACGGCCCCGCGGTCCCAGACGCCGTCGGCGCCGCGGAGACGGCCGAACAGGTCGAGGTCGTACGGGGCGGGCAGGTCGTCCCAGGCGCTGCTCCAACTGCTTCCATCGCCGGCGGCGCCGTCGCGGATGCAGTGAACCGCCCCCGCGGCGGCCTGGACGATGCACAACGCCGTCAACGCGAGGGCCGCCGCCTGTCTCATCTGTCGTCCTCCTCGGGACGTTCATGGTACCATGGCGCGGGCCGCCCCGCAACGGCCCGCACCGCCATTGCGGGGACGCTTGGCCCTTGACGCCCGGTTCGTGTCGCCTTAGGATGGCACGGTGCAATTGGCGCTTCGTCCCAGGGTGGAGGGTCAACCCATGTCGTCGTCCGGCGCCGTGAGCCGTCTCGGAACGTTCCAGGCCTTCGAGCCGCTCGAGCGGCGGTTGCTGCTGAGCGGCGGGGCGGGCCAGGTCGCCGCCATCCGCTGGGAGGACGCCGCGGGGCACGAACTGGCGGACGGCCAACACGTGATGCCGGGTGCGGCGCTGTTCATCGCCGTCGACACCGTCGGCATGCGGGGGTCGGACGCCACGGTCTACCTCTACGAGGACGACGGCCCCTGGTGCCCCGACGACTTCATCCTGCCGATCACCGTGCCGGTCCCGCCCGACGGCGACACCGGCCGCGTCGAGTGGCGGGCGGCGTGGCATACCGACAGCGACTGGGGCGAGGAGTGGAACCCCATCCAGGACCCCGCCCCCGAGTACCGCCTGTGGGCATCCCAGGACGTGTTCGAGGATGTCTGCACGCGGCTGATCGAACTGTCGACCCCCGCGCTGCAGTGGAAGACCCAGACGGGCCAGCCGCTGAGCGCCGACGACGTCGTGGAGGAGGGAACCTTCGTCTGCCTCTCCGTCGACGGACTGGCCTTCGATGCCGCCGACACCTTCACGGCCGCGGTCTGGGAGGATGACTGGCCGGTCACCGACGACGATTACGTCGCCGGCTCCATCGTCCTGACCCACCACGCGGCCAACGAGTGGCGCGGCGCGTGGCAGACCTACTGGACCGACGACAACCTGCCCGGGGAGATGTTCACCGACAACCCCGACTACTACTTCGTCCTGGACGGGTTCGGCCTCGAGTCCGACACGATCGACGTCGCCTTCGGCGCCAGCTTCGGCATCCCCGTCCGCCGGCACACCGCCGGGACGGGCGTCCCCCTGATCCTCATCCACGGCAACAACTCCGACAAGCACCCCGACGACCTGTACCGCTGGGCGACCTTCGTCGACTACATCGCCGCCCATCCCCAGGCGTTCGCCGAGTACGACGTCTACGTCTGGAAGCACACCACCGCGCTGCCGATCGGCTTCACCGCCGCGGCGATGTCGCAGGCCGACGCGCTGGCGCAGTACATCTACGGCGACCTGCAGGTCGGCGTGAGCGGCACCGCCTACGCCGACACGCAGGTGATGCTCGTCGGCCACAGCCAGGGCGGGCTGGTGTCCCGCGCGTTCATGAACACCTGGAACGACGCGCTGGGCCGCCTCCAGGGCGACGACGTGATGGGGCTGATCACCCTGGGCACGCCGCATCACGGCTCGCCGTTCGCCGTGCCCGACTGGGGCGCGCAGGTCTGGGAGGCGCTGTACGACAACACGCTGTCGGACTTCCTGAACTTCCGGCTCCTGATCGGCCCGGGGGGGTTCGCCTTCAATACCTCCGACGCCGGATCGGTGAACCTGGCGTGGTCCAACCAGGACGGGGCCGTCGCCGGCAGCACGCTGACGACCTTCCTGGTGCCCTACCCGGAGGTTTACGAACTGACGGCCCGCGACATGAACGCCGCCAGCGCCGTACCCGATGCGACCGTGTTCTACGACGATGCCTTCAAGGCCGCGTACGGCACGCTGGCCGATCTCAACCAGCGCGAGCGGTACTTCGACAGGATCGTCGCCGTCTCGGCGTATGATGAATCCCTGGCGGAGAACAAGGTCGGGTCCGAGGCGCTCGGCTACCTGGGCCTGCTCGCGCAGGACGTCGCGCTGGGCCTCATGGACGACCACGGCGCGCTCAACATCGTCACCTACATCCTGGCGAGCATGGCCGCCTCCGGCGGCCGCAACTACGCCGCCAACGACGGGCTGGTGCCCCTCCAGAGCGCGCTGTTCCTGGACATCGCCGGCACGCCGGCCTTCGCGTCGGTAGGCCCCCAGCAGGAGGTCGTCCTGGACACGGCCGCCGTCGCCGCCGCGCGGCAGGTGCTGCGGCAGTACGTCTTCAGCGGCGCCGCCGACGGGATCCGCGACCACCTCGACCTGCTCGACACCGACAACGGGCAGTACTGGGACACGCTGGCCGGCGAGATCCGCTCGTTCCTGCCCTCCGCCCAGGTCCTCGCCTCGCACCTGTTCTACGACAACTCGGCCCTGGACGGCCTGGCGCCCGGGCCGTCGGCGATGGACGACGACGCGATCGATGCGACCAGGCACCCCCTGCTGCCCGGCGAGGCGCCGGTCGCGGCAAACAGGTCGGCCTATGCCCGCGGCATCAACGGCCTGATGATCGACGTGGCCGGGTCGATCGGCGAGCCGGCAGCGGCCGACTTCCTGTTGGAGATCAGCGACCCGTCGGGCGCCTGGACGCCGGCGCCCGCCCCCGCGCACCTGGCCGTCCGAGTCGGCGCGGGGACGGACCGGAGCGACCGCGTGACGGCGACCTGGGCGGACGGGGCGATCCTGAACCGGTGGTTGCGGGTGACGGTCCTCTCGGACGCCGCCGGCGGCCGCCTGGGGCTGGCCGACAATGCGGTGTTCCTCTTCGGCAGCCTGGCCGGCGACGCCGACGGCAGCGGCGGGGTCGACCTCGACGACTTCGTCCTGCTCAAGCAGAATTTCGGTACCGCCGGCAGCGGGATCCCCTCGGGCGACTTCGACGCCAGCGGCCATGTCGACCTGGACGACTTCGTCACCCTCAAGCAGAATTTCGCCGCCTCGCTGGGGGATCCCTTCCCGACCGCCGGCATCGCGGGCACCGCCGACCTCCTGGCCGCCGGCGCTGCGGCCCCCCGGCCCGTGCGGGCGCGGCGGCCGGGGCGCAGCGCGGGATCCCGTCGCTTCCGGGACGCTTCCGGCGCCCTGGACCTGCTGTCGGCAATCACCCTCAGGCCGCTGGCGTGACAGGCCGTCGGGCCGTCACCCTCGGGGCATGACCAGCCGCGCGGTCCGCAGAACGTCGAGGATCGCCCCACCGGTCCGCGGGCCGTCCTGGTGCAGGCGCCTCCGGATGCGGCGGACGAGCGGCTCGACGGGCTCGGCCAGAAGATCGTCGGTGCGCGCGGCCGGGGCCGCCAGGGTGGTGCCGAAGTTCTGCTTGAGGATGACGAAGTCGTCCAGGTCGACGTCCTTGTCGCTGTCGAAGTCACCCATGTCCCAGAACGCGGCGGCGTTGCCGAAGTTCTGCTTGAGCAGGACAAAGTCGTCGAGGTCGACGTCCCCGTCGCAGTCGGCGTCGCCGGGGGTAGGGACCGTCAGGAGGACGGCATTGCCGCAGATCCAGTTGTTGGTGTCGTCGGGATCGGCGATGTCGCTTTCCGACCGGATGTGCCCGCCGACGTAGTAGGTTCCCGAGGCCAGCGAGCCCGGAACCGTCACGCTGATGGTCAGGCCGTGGCTGGCGCCCAGGCCGCTCGGCAGGGACAGCGTCTCGCGGTGCTGCCCGATCAGGGTATCGGTGGCCGTGATCACCTGGTCGGTCGACAGGTACAGATCGATCACATAGGGAGCGGCGTTGAGCGCCAGCGGGCCGTCGTTCTGGAACGAGCAGTAGAAACCCGCCAGGATCCCGCCGGGCAGCAGGAACTCGCCCCATGGGTCGAGTTCCACTTCATACAGGCTCACGTCGGCGCCGCCGAGGGCGAACTGGGCATCCAGGAAGTACTGGCCGGTGGACCCGCCGGGCATGTCGCCGTCGCCGCTGTCGGGGTCGTAGGCGGTGTTGCCCGCGGCCGACACGCCCAGGCAGTACCAGCCGGCGGCGGCGAAGGTGTACCGCAGGTAGGGGTCGTTGGAGGGCGTCGTTTCGCCGGGGGCCAGGGCGCTGTTGTTGGAGGCCAGTTCGTTGCCGAAGTCGTCGAAGAGCCGCAGGTACGCGTCGAGGGTGCCGCTGAGCCGGTCGATGTCGAAGCCGACGGTGTCGCCGGCCTCGACGGGGAAGACGTACATGTCGACGTCGGTGTCAGGGTCGATCGCGCCGGTCGCCTGGAACGGGATGCCATCCTTGAACGCCGCCTCGATGAGCTGGTCGTCGGGATCGGCCGGCGGGCCGGCCTCGGTGGCGGTCAGGACGACGTCGTCCAGCCAGACGCCGCTGTAGCCCAGGGGGACGCCACTGTAGTCGGAGGTGAACTGGAACTGGAGGGTGACGCTGGACTGCCCGCAGTACGCATCCAGCGACACCTGCACCTGGCCCCACCTGCCCGTCCCCCCGCTCATGTCGCTGCCCGCCACGGCCCCGTTGACCTTCAGGGTCAGCCCATCGTAGCCGGGCTCGGCGTTCATCGAGTACCAGAACGACAGCGTCGCCTCATCGTAGGCCGCCAGGTTCACCGTCCGGGTCAGCGTGGAGTTCATGTTGTTGACGTAGTTGTTCGTCTCCGTCCCGTACTGCGTGACGGCGCAATGGGCGCTCTGCCAGCCGCCATGGCTGTCGACCATGGCCTCGCCCCACCTGCGGCCCTGGCTGACGTTCACCGTCCAGGCGCCCGGGAACGAGCCCTCGAACCCCTCGCTGAAGATCGTCGTGCTCAGCAGCAGGCGCGGCTCGAGCGGTTCGAACAATGTGTGGCCGTCCATCGATGATGGTTGCATGAACTACCCTTTCCTTCCCTTGCCGCGGCCGGAATCCCCGCGGTACCGATAGGACCTTCTGCCCCCGCAGACGGCGGAGAACTCGGATAAGTTTACCACAACCACCCGACAAGTCAAGCCCCAACAGCGGCTTGAAAAAAAGTGAAAGACCCATGGCCGATCCGCCGGGGCCGGGGGGGATTGACAGCGGCCCCGGCCGTCGCGAAGATGGCCGGCGGAAAACGGGAAGGAGTGGCTATGTCCGATCTGACCGTGACGCGATGGGTGTGCACCACGGCGAACGAGCCCTGGCGCGAGATGCCGCCGGCCGCCTGGGCCGACGCCGGCGCCGGCGACCTGCGGCTGCGGATCGGCAAGGCGCGCCGGCAGACGTGGCGGGGGTTCGGCGGGTGCTTCAACGAGTTGGGCTGGAAGGTCCTTTCGGCCCTGGGCGACGAGGATCGCCGCGGCGTCCTGCGGGCGCTGTTCGACGAGCGCGACGGGTGCGGCCTGAACCTCTGCCGCCTGCCCATCGGGGCCAACGACTACGCCGAGAGCTGGTACAGCCACAACGAGACGCCCGGCGACTTCGCCATGGAACACTTCTCCATCGAGCGCGACCGCCGCTCGCTGATCCCCTACATCCGCGAAGCGCAGCAGTTCTGCCCCCGCATGACGCTCCTGGCCTCCCCGTGGAGCCCCCCGACCTGGCTGAAGCGGCCGGCGGCGTACAACTACGGGACGCTCATCTGGGAGGACGCCCACCTGCAGGCCTACGCCCTGTACTTCCTGAAGTTCGTGCAGGCCTACCGCGCCGAGGGCATCGCCATCGACCAGGTGCACGTCCAGAACGAACCGGACTCCGACCAGAAGTTCCCCTCCTGCAGGATGAGCGGCCCGCAGATGCGCGACTTCATCCGCGACTGGCTCGGCCCGCTGTTCCGCCGGGAGGGCGAGACGTGCGAGATCTGGGCCGGCACGCTGGAGCGGCCCGACGTCAACGCGTGGGTCAACACGATCCTCTACGACCCCCAGGCCCGGCGCTACGTCGCCGGCCTGGGCTTCCAGTGGGCCGGCAAGGGCGCCATCCAGCGCGCCCGCCAGAGCTGGCCCGACCTGCCGATCCTCCAGACCGAAAACGAGTGCGGCGACGGGAAGAACACCTGGACCTACGCCCACTACGTCTTCTCCCTCGTGCAGCACTACGTCACCAACGGCGCCGCCGGCTACGTCTACTGGAACATGGTCCTGCAGCCCGGGGGCGTCAGCACGTGGGGCTGGCCGCAGAACTCCCTGGTCACCGTCGACCCCGCCCTCGGCCGCGTCCGCTACAGGCCCGAGTTCCACCTGATGAAGCACCTGTCGCACTTCATCCGCCCCGGCGACGCGGCCGTGGCGGTCCAGGGCCCGTGGGCGGCCAACGCCGTCGCCTTCGCGGGCACCGACGGCCGGGTCGTCGTCGTCCTGGACAACCCGCTGGGCGAGGCCCTGCCCCTGACGATCGAGGGCGCCGGCTGCACGCTGCAGGTGCCCGCCGAGTCGTTCAGCACGCTGTGCCTGACGCGCCGCTGACCGGCCCGTCCAGCAGGTCCAGCAGCGTGGCGAGGCTGGCGCGGGCGTCGCCGATCAGCAGGAGGACGTCGCGGCGGTCGTAGAGGGGGTTGGGCACGCCGGCGTAGCCGCACTGGCGGTCGCGGTTGCAGATGATCAGCCGCCGAGCGTCGGCGGCCGACAGGACCGGCATGCCGTAGATGGGCGTGCCTTCGGCCGTCCTGGCCGCCGGGTTGATCACGTCGTTGGCGCCGACGACGATGGCCAGGTCCGTCGCGCCCAGCCGCGCGTTGGCCGCGTCCAGGTCCAGCAGCTTGTCGTAGGGCACGTCGACCTCCGCCAGCAGCACGTTCATGTGCCCCGGCATGCGCCCGGCGACGGGGTGAATGGCAAAGGCGACCTCCTTCCCGCGGCGTTCCAGGCCGTCGGCCAGCGCCTTGACCGCCTCCTGCGCCTGGGCCAGCGCCATGCCGTACCCCGGGATGATGATCACCGAACGGGCTTCGGCCAGCGCCTCGCGGATCCGCGCCGTCTCATCGCCCTCCGCCGGCTCGGACGGGGGCGCGGCCGGCGGGGCCGCCGGCGCTGCGCCCGGGGCGGCGGGCGAGAGGCCCGAGAGGATCTGGGGCAGCGAGCGGTTCATCGCGCGGCACATGATCTGCGTCAGGATGAGCCCGGCGGCGCCCACGATCGCGCCGACGGCGACCAGCAGCAGGTCGGCCACCGCGAAACCGGCAACGGCGGCGGCCAAGCCCGACAGCGAGTTCAGCAGGGAGATCGCCACGGGCATGTCCGCCCCGCCGATCCGCATGGCGAACAGCACCCCGCCGGCGAGGCCCACCGCCGCCAGCGCCGCGGCGACGACCGCCGTCCGCTCGCCCGCGACCGGCGCCGCGGCGATCAGGGCCGCCGCCGCCAGCAGGTGCACCGCCATGGCGGCCGGGTGGTGGCGCAGCACCCGCGACCGCGAGGCCAGCCGGCCCTGCAGCTTGCCGGCGGCGACCAGGCTGCCGCTGAGCGTCACGGCGCCGATCGCCACGGCCGCCGCCGACACCA
>JAAYZK010000362.1 GCA_012514895.1 Planctomycetota bacterium
AATTGGCCGGCCGGCGTGCCATGGGCGCCAGTAAAACAACAAACCGGTGCCCGCGCAAGTTAGATTCTGTCAAGAATCACTAGGAAAAATACCGGACAGTATTGCTCACAGAGCAGTGGCACACGGGCGCGTGTGCCGATCGGGTCTGGCTGGCGCTTCGGGCTTCGATGGATCAACGTCCCCCGCCCCGAGCTGCGCTACGGGGTGGGGCACCCGGGTTCGGGGTGGGGCACCCGGCCCGCCCCACCCAAGAAAGGGCGAGGGGTTGTCAGGGGGCCGGGGGCGTGTTCCGGTCGTGTCCCGTCGCTGGCGCTCCGGGCTCTGTGGTGGCCCCGTTGGGGCCGAAGGCCAAGACGCTGCTCACAGGGCAGTGGCACACGGCCGCGTGTGCCGGTCGGGTCTGGCCGGCGCTGTGGGCTTCGATGGGCCAACGTCCCCCACCCCGAGCTGCGCTACGGGGTGGGGCACCCGTACGGGGTGGGGCACCCGGGTACGGGGTGGGGCACCCGGCCCGTGGCACCCAAGATGAAGACGTGGTCTGTCGGGGTGGGCGCGTGTCCGATAGCGATGTGGCGGCGATATGCCGGGCGGGTTTGGCTCACATGCCTGTGTAATGGAACACTTCCAGTGTGGCGCGCCGCCTGCTGACGGCGGCGGGCCACTTGCGCCGCAGATGGGAGCGAAAGCAATGCGTCGGTGGCCGGGGCTGCTTGCGATCATGTCCATGGCCGGGGTGGGAGCCTCGGCCGGGACCATCACCGCGGACTGGACACCGTCCGATATGGCCGTGTTCTCGCACGGGAACGTGTCGATCGGCTGGCGGGCGCTGGTTGAGGGCAGTGTGGCCGCGCGCGGCAGTGTATGGCTGGAGGGCGAGGGCCGGGTCCGCGGCGACGTGTATGCCGGCGACGCGATCGAGACGGGCTGGCGGAGCAGCTTCGGCACGCTGCACGCGCCGCTGGGGGCAGGGCCGTTTGACGCGGCGCCGCTGCCGCGGGGGCCGACCACGCCGAGCGGCGGTCAAGCGCTGACCGCAGGGATGAAGAGCACGCTGGCGCTGGAGCCGGGGACGTACGGCGCGGTGGCGGCGGACTGGCGCGGGCAGTTGCAGCTCGGGGCCGGGACGTACTACTTCGACAGCCTGAGCCTGGGCGACGAGGCGAAGATCACGCTCGACACGTCGCAGGGCGATGTGTTCGTCTTCGTGACGGGCGACATGGGCATGGCGTGGCGGGCGAAGGTGGGGCGCAGCGGTGACGGCGGGGCCCTGTTCGCGGTGGGCGGGGCGTTCGCGTCGACGAGCGAGGGCGTGCTCGACAGCAGCCTGCTGACCGGCGGGGCGGTCTCGCTCGGCTGGAAGTCGCAGGTGGTCGGGCAGGTGTTCGCGCAGGGCGATGTGACGCTGGCGTCGGAGTCGACGGTCGGCGGCGCGCCGCTGGCGCAGGTGCCGGAGCCATCGGCCACGGGCGTGCTGCTGGTGGGGCTGATCGGGCTTGCGCTGCGCCGCGGCCGGGCGGTCTGAAAGGAAACGCCGGCCGGTGGGGGCACCGGCCGGCGCGGGTGTGACACGCGTGCACGCGGTTCAGCCGTGGGCTGGGCTGCGTGTTCGTGTTACGGGCAGATGCCGTTCACGACGGCGTAGACGAACGAGTCGATGTCGGCCGTGTCGACCGCACCGTCCTTGTTCGCGTCAGCGGCGAGCAGGCTGGTGGGGCAGCCGGGCGCCGGGGTGTTGTTGACGACCGCGAAGACGAAGTTGTCGATATCGGCCGTGTCGACCACGCCATCGCAGTTGGTGTCGCCGCAGACGTAGGACGGGCCGGTGGAGACGAGCTTGACGCGCGTCCAGCGGCGGTCATAGGTCTTCCACTGGAAGAAGTAGATGCTGCCGTCGGGGCCGACCGAGATGGCGCTGATGCCTTCCCAGTCGAAGTTGTCGGGGGACACCTCGGTGTTGAGGACGATCTCGTCCACGGGCTCGTTGACGAGCGGTTCCCAGCCCGAGCAGGTCGGCGGCGTGGCCCACATCCACAGCTCGACGGTGGCGAGACCGTTGCCGAGGTCGTTGATGAACGGCGGGGCTTCGCCGTTGTTGGTGCCGTCGACCGTCACATCGATCCAGTCACCGACATAGTCGCTGCTGAGGTACACGGCCTGCCAGGCGCCGGGCGTAAGCTCGGCGGAGGGCGTCCAGCCCGGTGAGCCGCCGGTGGCGTAGAGCTTCTGCGAGGCCGGGGCGCCGCCGCCGTCCCACTGGTACGTGCCGGGGGCGCCGTCGAAGTCGCCGATGTAGACGTTGTCGCACAGGTCGGTGCGCTTCTGCATCCAGCTCAGGGCGACGGTGTCGGACGGTGGGCCGTAGTCGGCGCCGAGGTCGGCCACGAGCGACGTCACGCGGTTGCCGTTGCCGCCGTACGGGTCGAGGCGCAGGCACTTGCGGCCGTCGATCGAGACGATGGCCGCGGTCCAGTCGTCGACCTGGCCGGGGGCGTAGGTGGTGTAGACCCACGGGCCGATGCCGGGGGCGACGATCGGTCCGAGCGGGTAGGACTCGAAGTTGTCGCTGAAGACGGGGTTGCCGTTGTGGTAGACGACGACGTCGTCGATATAGACGGGGCCGTCGTCGAGGTCGCCCTCGTCGGCCACGGCCGAGTCGGCCTGTGACAGGTTGAGGGCGACCAGGCGGCGGACCTGGTCATGCGCGCCCTCCCGTCCGCGGACGCCGGTGACGAGGATGTCCTCGCCGGCGGCGTTGCGGAAGAGGATGGCATTCTCGCCGGCATTGTTCTCGAAGTCATAGAAGGCGGCGTCGAAGGTGGTGGGCGTGAAGCTGTAGACCCAGCCGTTCTTGCCGGCCGAGCGGAGGGTCACGCCGTCGCCGCCGAGGGCCATGGCTTCCTCGTTGTAGGTCGTGGAGGCCTGGTCGCCGACGGCGGCGCCGGTCTTGTCGCCCGTGAACGGATCGACGACCCACATGGCCACGTTGCCCCAGTTGTCGGACTGGGAGCGGACGTAGAGCACGCCGGCATCCGGGCTGTAGGTGAGGGCGCTGAGATCGGCGAGGACACCGTCGGCGCCCCAGGTGCTGACGACGCCGCTGTCGTTCAGGCGGACGCCGACGAGGTCGGGCAGGCCGTCATCCGCGGCGGCGCTGCGGCCGGCGAAGTAGAGGCCGTGCTCGCCGGCGGCGAAGAGGTCCGGGATCAGCACGACGTTGCCGTAGCGCGGGGCTTCGCTACCCCAGGGCACGATCGCCGTCCAGTCGAGGGCGCCGGGCACGAAGCCGGGCGTGTCGGTGCCGAGGTCGACCTGCCAGAGGCGCACGCTGTCGTTGATGCTGTCGCCGCTGCCGTCGAACGGCGCGCCGACGACGTAGAGCTTGTTGTTGTGGAGCGCGGCGAGCGGGCGCAGGCCGATCTCGGTGGCCGGAATGCCGAGGTCCTCGAGCCAGACGTCCCAGACGATCTGGCCGGTGACCTTGTCGAGGGCGGTGACGGTGCAGGGGGTGAAGCTGGCCTGGTCGCCGCCGTCGACAACATAGACGTGGCGGTCACCAACCATGACCACGGACGTCTCGGCGTCGCGCAGTTGCGGCGATTCCCAGCGGAACGCGAAGTCGGGCGTCGCGCTGACGACGCGGTCGTACCAGCGCATGGCATACATGTTGCCGAGCCGGTCGAAAACCATCTGGCGGTCGGCGGGCGGGTCGGACGACCAGCCGCCGGGGCCGCCGGCCACCTGGGTGATGATCTGGAACTGGAGGTCACCGGCGGGCAGCACGACGGGGGCCTGGTCGCGGCCGAACAGGTCGCCGTCCTTGATGGCGCTGGGGCCGGTGAGGTTGTCCACGGGCACGGGAGTGAGGGTGGCGTCGACCTGGATGACCACGTCGTCGAAGCTCTGCAGGCCGTCGTCGTCGACGACGAACAGGCGGATGTTGTGGGTGCCGGACGGCAGGCCGACGGTGATCTGCGGGGACGACGTGATGGCGACCGTCGTGCCGGGGCCGGGCGTGGCGGGCATGATGACCCAGCGGTACTCGACGATGGAGCCGTCGTCGGTGCTGCCGCTGGCGTCGAGGGTGACGACGCCGCCGTCATAGGTCATGGGGACGTTGGACTGGTCAGGGCCGGCGTCGGCGACGGGCGCCTGGCTGGGCATGGGGTGCCCGGTGAGGCGCAGGTTATCGAGGCGCCAGATGTCCGGGGCGCTGTTGTTCGACACCCACAGCGTCAGCATGTCGGCGCTGTTCACGCCCTCCTGCAGGTAGCTCTGGTACTTGGTGCGCTTGTAGCCGGCGGCCGGGCCGTTGAGCACTTCGACGCGCAGCACCTGGCCCCAGTCGGCGCCGGTGGCGGTGCCGTAGTAGGCGGTCCAGCGGACGGTGTGCCAGACGCCGATGTTGCCGGCCTGGCCGGAGTCGATGCCGCCGGGTCCCTGGCCGATGTCGCCGACCCAGGCGGAGTTGGAGCCGTCCGGCAGCCAGGAGCCCTGGAGCTGGAAGGCGAAGCCCCACCAGTGGTAGACGCCGAGGCCGCGCCGGTCGAGCCGATCGGAGTCATCGACGCGGATGGTGAAGTTGCCATCGGGGGCGACCGTCCACTTCACGTCGTACTCCCACGTGACGTACGGGCCGTCGGTGATGGCATCGGTGACGCGCTGGCGGACGCCGATGGCCTTGGCGGCCGCGGGATTGTCGGGATCGGTGTTGTTGAGCTCGAGGCATTGGGTGCCGGGCTCGCTGGGGCCGTTGTCGCCGGAGAGGATGATGGCGGCGGCGGGGCCAAGGTTGTCGTTGACGTAGCGCCACCAGCCGCCCTGGCCGGGGTTGTCCTCGGCGGTCTGGGTGGAGTCGGCGAGTGCGCCGGGAGCGTAGGTGGGGGCTTCGAAGGTGGTGAAGGAGGACTGCGCCGCGGCGATGCCGACGGTCCAGCCCAGGGCGAGGACTCCGACGAGTAAGGTGCGTTGCATGGGAGATGCCTCCGGAGATGGGTGGGTGAGTGGTGTCACGATGCGCATCCAAGTCGGGGCGCGCCCGTTGCGCCCCGCGCGATTCATCAGCCGACGACCGGCGTATGGGCCCGGTACGGAAGTGGATGCGCTTCGCCCCGCAAACCTCGTCCGCGGCACGGGACGAAGCAACGGCCGCGGCGTGTCCGCGGACCGTTCACCGGCGACTATAGCGGGTGGTCGCGGGGGGGTTCAATGGGAATCTGTGGGAGCGTTTCCGGTGGCACGTATCAGGTTTGTCGTGAGGGCGCCCAGCAGTTCGTTGGTCACGCCGCAGGCGGCGGCGAGGGCGTTCATCTGGAGTTCGCGGAGGGCGTGGTCGGGCAGGCCGCAGAGGCGTCCGAGGACGTAGGCCCGGCAGACGCGGGTGTGGTAGAGGGGTTGTCCGCCGGCGCCGAGGCGGAGGAGGGCGGTCTGCTGGCGGAGCCAGGAGGGCGAGCGGCGGAACCAGCGGGCGGCTTCGTGGGGGGTCATGAGTTCCTGGGTGACGTCGTTCATGGGGCGGGCCTCCGCGGGCTGTCGGCATTGTAGGCGGCCGGTCCATGAAAAACAAGAGAGTCTAGAAAAATGTGGCGTGGCGGGCGCGGGCGGCGCGTTTGACCGGCGCGGGCGTTTTGCGTTGAATACCGGGCCGGAGCCGCGCGGGGCCCAGGACCGCCGCCCGGCCCGACGAAAGGAAACCCATGGCGAAGGCAGCACAGACGGCGATCACCCCGACGCGGGCGGACGACTACCCGGAGTGGTACCAGCAGGTGGTGCGGGCGGCCGACCTGGCCGAGAACTCGCCGGTGCGCGGGTGCATGGTCATCAAGCCGTGGGGCTACGCGCTGTGGGAGAACATCCAGGCGGTGCTGGACCGGATGTTCAAGGACACGGGGCATCGCAATGCGTACTTTCCGCTGTTCATTCCGCTGAGCTTCCTGCAGAAGGAGGCGGAGCACGTGGAGGGCTTCGCCAAGGAGTGCGCGGTCGTGACGCACCACCGGCTGGAGGCGGGTCCGGACGGCAAGCTGGTGCCAACGGGCGAGCTGGAGGAGCCGCTGGTGGTGCGGCCGACGTCGGAGACGATCATCGGCGAGGCGTTCGCGAAGTGGGTGCAGTCGTAC
Organism: Planctomycetota bacterium; assembly: GCA_012514895.1. Lineage (GTDB taxonomy): Bacteria > Planctomycetota > Phycisphaerae > SM23-33 > FEN-1343 > JAAYZK01. The sequence continues at coordinate 6,117 of JAAYZK010000362.1, forward strand.
CGCGACCTGCCGCTGCTGATCAACCAGTGGGCGAACATCGTGCGCTGGGAGATGTGGACGCGGCTGTTCCTGCGGACGGCGGAGTTCCTGTGGCAGGAGGGGCACACGGCGCACGCCACGCCGGAGGAGGCGATGGAGGAGACGCTGCGGATGCTCGACGTGTACGCCGACTTCGCGGAGAACTGGATCGCGATGCCGGTGCTGCGCGGCGAGAAGACGGCCGGCGAGCGCTTCCCGGGCGCGGTGAACACGTACGCGATCGAGGCGATGATGCAGGACCGCAAGGCGCTGCAGGCGGGGACGTCGCACTTTCTGGGGCAGAACTTCGCGAAGGCGTCGGAGATCAAGTTCCTGAGCGCGGCGGGGCGCGAGGAGTACGCGTGGACGACGTCGTGGGGCGTGTCGACGCGGCTGATCGGGGGGCTGCTGATGACGCACAGCGACGATGACGGGCTGGTACTGCCGCCGAAGCTGGCGCCGGCGCAGGTGGTGATCCTGCCGATGCTGCACAAGGAGGACACCAAGGCGGCGGTGCTGGAGTACTGCCACAAGCTGGCGGCCGAGCTGCGCGGGCTGACGTATCACGGGCGGCGCGTGGAGGTCGAGCTGGACGAGCGCGAGGGGCGCGGCGGCGACAAGGTGTGGACGTGGATCAAGAAGGGGGTGCCGCTGCGGGTGGAGGTCGGGCCGCGCGACATCGCAGCGGACAGCGTGTTCGTCGGGCGGCGCGACCGCAGCCCGAAGGACCGGGCCGGCGTGCCGCGGGCGCAGTTCGTGGCCGAGCTGGCGGCGACGCTCGACGACATCCAGGCGACGCTGCTGGCGCGGGCGCGGGCGTTCCGGGCCGAGCACACGCGGAAGATCGACGAGCGCGGCGAGTTGTACGCGTTCTTCACGCCGCGCAGCGCGGAGAAGCCGGAGATTCACGGCGGGTTCGCGCTGTGCCACCTGGCCGATGATCCGGCGATCGAAGAGACGCTGAAGCGCGACCTGCAGGTGACGGTGCGGTGCATTCCGCAGGATGCGGAGCCGGAGGACGGGCGCTGCATCATGACCGGCGCGCCGAGCAAGCGGCGGGTGGTGCTGGCGAAGGCGTACTAGGGCGCCGCGGCGTCCGGCAGCGGCAGGGCGGCGCCCTGCTCGAACGTGGCGATGACCTGGCGCTCCAGCTCGTGGCCGCCGAGCTCGGCCGCTTCGTAGTGGTCGGCGCCGTCGATCAACAGCCACGCGCGCGGTTCGCGGGCCCGTTCGTACAGGGCGCGGCCCAGCTCGGGCGGGCAGATGCGGTCCCGGCTGCCGGCGATGACGAGCACCGGGCGCGGGGACAGCTCGCCGATCACATCGCCGGGGTCGTGCCCGGCCGAGACGAGCAGGCGCGCGAGCGGGCGGGCGAGAAAGCGGAAGAACACGAGCTTCTCGGCGTGGCGGGCGGCGATGCCGCGGTAGCTGTCGAAGGTGGCTTCGACGACGAGGGCACGCACCTGGGGGCGCTGCGCGGCGACGACGGTGGCGACCGCTCCGCCGAGTGACTGGCCATAGGCGAAGAGGCGGCCGGGCTCGTACTCGGGGCGGGTGAGGGCGTAGTCGACGGCGGCGAGGCCGTCGAGCGTCGTGCCGGCGCGGGTGACGCGGCCCTCGGACTGGCCGTAGCCGCGATAGTCGAACAGCAGCACGTGATAGCCGGCCGGGGGCAGCCACACGGCGCCGACGACGTGGTTCGTGATGTTGGCGGCGTTGCCGTGGAAGTGGACGACCAGGCCGCGCGGCGTGCCCTGGGCGGGCAGGAACCAGCCGTGCAGCCGGACGCCGTCGGCGGTGGTGAAGTGCACGTCCTCGGCGGACAGGCCGAACTCCTGCGGCCGGTAGTACACCTTGCGGTCGGGATGGTAGAACCAGCTATCGCAGCCCACGATGAGAGGATAGCCGATCGCGACGGCGAGGACGGCGAGGCGGACGTACCAGCGCCAGCGGCGGCGGCGCGGCGGCGGGGCCGGGGGCGACGGAGGCGCGGTGGCAGGTTCGCTCATGGCGGCGATTATGGCAGTGGTGGGGGCGGTTGCCCAGCTGGAGGCGGGCGGTGCTCGGCCCTGGAGGGGGCGCGGCGAGTAGCCGCGGGTGGAGCGTCGACCGCCGCCAGGCGGGCGACGTGGAACCGGTGGACGGCGTCCCGCGCGGGCGAATCCACAACTGCGACCGGGCACTGGCGGAGAAGCCGCCAGTGGCACCAAGACGAAGACATTGCCCACAGAGCAGTGGCACACCGCGGGCGTGTCCAGGTCGACGTCCGGCACGGAGGCCGGACGCTACTGAAGCGTGGACCCCCGCTTTCGCGGGGGTGACGACGGAGCGCGGTCAACGTCCCCCACCCCGAGCTGCGCTACGGGGTGGGGCACCCGGGGAGCGGGGTGGGGCACCCGGTTGCGGGGTGGGCGCCCGGCGTGGCGAAGACGGTCCGCGGAGCGGACCCTACACAGAGCAGTGGCACACGGGGAGTGTCAGGGGGCTGGCGGGGCGGCGCCGAGTTCGAACGTCGCCAGGATGCGTTGCAGGAGGTCGTCGCCGCCGAGGTTGTGGAGGTTGAAGTGGTCGGCTTCGTCGACGAGCACCCAGGCACGCGGCTCGCGGGCGTGTTCGTAGAGGTTGCGGGCCAGCACCGGCGGGCACATCTGGTCGCGCCCGGCCGCGATGATGAGCACGGGGCGCGGCGACAGGTCGGCGATGTGATCGACCGGGTCATGGCCGGCGGAGATGAGCAGGCCGGCCAGCGGACGGGCCAGGAAGTCGAAGAACACGGCCTTGCGCGTGTGGGTGGCCGCGACGTTGCGGTAGCTGTCGAAGGTCGCCTCGGCGACCAGGGCCCGCAGCTCGGGGCGCTGGGCGGCGACGACGGTGGCGACCGCTCCGCCCATTGACTGGCCATAGGCGAAGAGGCGGCCGGGTTCGTACTCGGGGCGGGTCAGGGCGTAGTCGACGGCGGCGAGGCCGTCGAGCGTCGTGCCGGCGCGGGTGACGCGGCCCGCGGAGCGGCCGTAGCCGCGGTAGTCGAAGGTCAGCACGTGATAGCCGGCCGGGGGCAGCCAGCCGATGGCGTGGACGTGGTTGGTCATGTTGCCGGCGTTGCCGTGGAAGCTGAGGACCATGCCGCGCGGCGTGCCGACGGCGGGCAGGAACCAGCCATGCAGGCGCAGGCCGTCCGACGTGGTGAAGTACACGTCTTCCTTGATGAGGCCGAGCGCTTCGGGGCCGCCATCGTCGCGGCTGTCCGGGTAGTAGAAGCAGCCGTCGCAGCCGACGAGGACAGGTACGGCGAGTGCGAGGAGGAGGATGAGGGGCAGGGCCCAGTACCAGCGGCGGCTGCGGCGTGATCGCTCGGGTGTTCCCACCATGGGCGGTGATTATGGCGGTGGCGGGGGCGGTTGCCCAGCGGGACGCGGGCTGCTCCTCGGCTCCGGAGGGGCCGCGGTGAGTAGCCGCGGGTGGAGCGTCGACCGCCGCCAGGCGGGCGACGTGGAACCGGTGGACGGCGTCCCGCGCGGGCGAACCCACAACTGCGACCGGGCACTGGAGCCACGGGGTGGGGCACCCGGCATGGCGAAGACGGTCCGCGGAGCGGACCCTACATGGAGCAGTGGCACACCGCGGGCGTGTCCAGGTCAACGTCCGGCACGGAGGCCGGACGCTACGATGAGCGTGGACCCCCGCTTTCGCGGGGGTGACGACGGAGCGCGGTCAA
>JAAYZK010000363.1 GCA_012514895.1 Planctomycetota bacterium
CCAGGACATTGGACATCCGGCGCCAAAGCCATTATTCCGTCCCTGCTTAACAAACTGCCAAAATGAATGTCCCTATTAAAAGGTGGATTATTAATTTTTTTCATCCGCACATTCCTTAGGGAATTTTGAAAATCCCGATTCTGTGTCGTGTCTGGCAGGGCGTTTCGGGCGGCTTCCGCCGGCCCGGATGCGGCCGCGCAGGGGCGAGTGTACTGCCAAAATATGTTATAAGAGCTGTACAGAGCGGCTGTTACAGGTATTTCCCCCTTTGGCCGCAAAACGACAAAAATGTCACACAACCGGTGACAGAATAGGGGGGATGCCACTGGTGTAGCATCTATGTCGGGACAGATTAAAGAATGTGAAAGCAGTCTAAAGGATGATATGGGCGGTAGGTAGGAGAATTTAAGCCCTCAAAACGCGATTTTGCCGGCAGCCCAAAAGTCTCCGAAAAAGTAGCATCTCTCCGGTCCGCGAAATGGATTTTCCCGCGCTACGCCGGGAAAGTTTCTTTTTTCGCGCGCGGGGGGCGATTTCGGCCGCTCTCCCGTTGCCTGTGCTGTCCGGAGCCGTCCGCGGCTTGGCCTGGCATCCGGGCGCCCGCATTCGGATGGCTGGGCCCTGAGGGTCGGGGGATACGTATGAACTCCGCCCCGAGGTGAGCGGCCCATGGCTGCCGCGAACGGACGCCCTTGGGGGCAGCTTCGGGATGCTTGCGGATGTGCTCCTGTCGCGGCGGTTCATTCCTCCCCGGCGGCGCTTCGGTGGCCGGGGGGCAGGAACATGACCGTGGCCAGGACCAGCAGGAGGCCCGACAGCAGCAGCAGCCCGCGCCGGGTGGCGGGGCGCTGGACGCGACGGCTGAGCGTCGCCAGGGTGGCCGAGGCCGGGCGGGGCGCGGGGAGCTGGGCCTTGATGGCGTCCAGGACGGGGGGGTCGGCGGGGGCGTCGTCGATGGCGTAGGCGGCCTCGCCGGGGCGGGTGTAGTTGCGCTGCTCCATGAGCAGCCGTTCGGTCTGGAGGGGGTCGGTCTTGACCGATTCGATCAGTTCGGTGCGGTAGTCGACGAGGCGGTCGTAGGCGGCGGTCTGGAAGGCGAGGGCGTCGCGGTCGGCGCGGGCCTGGTCGAGGCGGGCCCAGGCGGGCAGGACGACCACCGTGGCGAGGAGGGCGAAGGCCATCCCCGCCACGATGGTGAATCCCAGGAACCGGCCGAGGCCGCCGAGGCGGCCGCCGCTCCGGTCAGCTTCGCGTCCAGGTGCCGGCGCCATAGACGGCGGCGTCTCCGAGTTCCTGCTCGATGCGGAGCAGTTGGTTGTACTTGCACACCCGGTCAGTCCGGCAGGCCGAGCCGGTCTTGATCTGGCCGGTGTTGCAGGCGACGGAGATGTCGGCGATGGTCGCGTCCTCGGTTTCGCCGGAGCGGTGGGACACGACGGCGGACATGCCGTTGCGCATGGCCAGTTGGATCGCGTCGAAGGTCTCGGTCAGCGAGCCGATCTGGTTGACCTTGATGAGGATGCTGTTGGCCGCCCCTTCGGCGATGCCGCGGCGGAGGAACTGGACGTTGGTGACGAACAGGTCGTCGCCGACGAGCTGGACCTTCTCGCCCAGCTTGGACGTCAGTTTCACCCAGCCGTCCCAGTCATCCTCGGCCAGGCCGTCTTCGATGGAGCGGATGGGGTACTTCTTGACCCACTTGGCCCAGATGTCGATCAGTTCATCGGAGGAGATGATCCGCTTGGGGTCGCTCTTGAAGAAGCAGTAGCCTTCCTTGCCGGCCTTCCTGGCCTCGTTGGCCAGTTCGCTGGCGGCCGGGTCCAGGGCGATCCAGACGTCCTCGCCGGGTTTGTAGCCGGCCAGTTCGATGGCCTTGCAGATCAGCTCGGGGGCTTCGTCGTTGCTCTTGAGGGAGGGGGCGTAGCCGCCTTCGTCGCCGACGGAGGTGTTGTAGCCCTTGTCCTTGAGGACCTTTTTGAGGGCGTGGAAGATCTCGGTGCCCATCCGCAGGCCCTCGGAGAAGGTCGCGGCGCCCCAGGGCTGGACCATGAACTCCTGGAAGTCGACGGTCCCGTCGGCGTGCTTGCCGCCGTTGAGGATGTTCATCATCGGCACCGGCAGCACCTTGGCGTTGGGCCCGCCCAGGTAGCGGTACAGCGGCAGCCCGCAGGCCTCGGCGGCGGCCTTGGCGACCGCCAGGGAGATGCCCAGGATCGCGTTGGCGCCGAACTTCGCCTTGGTGGGCGTCCCGTCGGCGGCGATCATCGCCGCGTCGATGGCGGCCTGGTCGACGGCGTCCATCCCGACGACCACGTCGGCCAGGTCCGTGTTGACGAACCCGACGGCCTTGAGCGTGCCCTTGCCGCCGTAGACCTTCTTATCCCCGTCGCGCAGCTCGACGGCCTCGTTCTCGCCCGTGCTGGCCCCGCTGGGCACGGCCGCGCGGCCGAGGACGCCACACTCCAGCAGCACGTCCACCTCCACCGTCGGGTTGCCCCGGCTGTCGAGAATCTGACGTCCCTGGATGGCTTCAATCCGTGTCGACATTGGTTGTTCCTCTCTGCTGTTATCGGACCTGCTTCGGTCCTGTCGTTAGTCCTTGTCCCGGTACCCCCGACGGACGGGCCACTATACCCGTCCCGCCGCCGGATGCAAGTGCCGGCTCGGCCCGTCTCCGCCGCGATCAGCCGTACCGGTCGTAGTCCGGCCGGATCGTGCAGGTCGGGCAGTGGGGCGCCAGCCGCCGGCGCTGGACGGTGAACAGGTCCAGGGCCTTGACCAGCGTGGAGGCCGCGTGGCCGACGAGGCCCTTGCGGCGCAGCCCGCGGCGATCGAGGACGGCCCCGAGCTTGTCGTTGGTGACCAGGCAACCGCGGGCGCGGTAGACCATCGCGGGCACCTCGACGATCGTCCCGTCGGCCGCGACGGCCTTCCGCCGGCCACCGTGCTGGTCGATCGAAGGACAGCCCATCGACACCTCCGCGACGTGATACGCCGTCGAATAGATCTGGCTGACGCCCAGCGAGAGGATGTGCCCCCCGCCGTGGATGAGCCGCCCGATGGGGCTTTCGGCCCCCCAGTTGCCGGCCTCGACGTGGCCGGTGCACAGCCTGTCGGCCCCGGCGCCGATCGCGACGCACGGGTGGGTGGGGTCCTCGCTGCGGACGGCCCGGGCGCGCCGGCGGAGCGCCTCGCCGATCGCCCCGGACCTGCCGGGGGTGGTGGCGATGTTGAACACCCGCGCCTCTCCGTGGTTGAACGTCGGCGCCATCAGCGTGCCGGCCGGGCCGAGAACCTCCAGGATCGCGTCGATGACGGTGTCGGCCCCGCCGACGGCGTGGCCGACCGACGACAGGGAACTGTGGACCATGACGTCCATCCCGCGCTGCAGGCCCAGGGCCTTCAGGTCGGCGACGAGCTGCCGGCGGGTGATCATCGCCGCCGGGTCGATCAGCTCGACGTAGCCCAGCTCCGCGTGCGCCTCGAAGAACGCCCGGACCTGGGCGATCGTCACGTCGCGGCCGTATTCGCAGCGCAGGGCCTCGGCGATGGCGCCCAGGTCCCGCCGCCCATCGGCCCAGAACAGGGCCCAGTCCCGCAGCCCCGTCGCGCCGATCCGCCCGGCGATCGCCGGTGCGGTGTTCTCCCGCCAGGGCGACAGCGGGGCGGTCCGCCGGGGCACCCGCCGGTCGCTGCTTCGAGGGGCCTTGGGCGCCAGGGCCGCCGCTTTCCGGCCGATCCGGCTGCCGAACTCGTCCAGGCGGGCGAGCATCTCCCGCCGGTCTCCGCCCCAGACCCACTCCGCCAGGCGCTTCATCGAGACGCGGTGGGCATCCCGCAGGTGCCGCGCCCGGGCTGCGTCGTCGTCGCCGGTAAGGCGGTCGAGCCGGCGGCCGATCCGCCGGGTCTCGTCGCCGGCCAGGGCCAGCAGGTCGGTGTTGCCGGCGTCGGCGAAGTAGTACAGGTAGCCGGCCATGGCCGCCGCCACGCGCGCCAGCCCCTCGGCCGAGAGGTGCTCGGGCGTGTCGGCGGAGGTGTGGTAGTGGCGGTACTGCCGCTTGCCCGGCAGTTCGTGCGTGTTGATCCACGGGCAGGGGAACCCGTACTTCGGGTCGCCGATCAGCGTGTCCATGGTCGAGCGGAACTCCCGTCGCTGCACGCGGTACAGGGGGCGCCCGCCCTGACCCATCGCGGCCTTGACGATCGCCGCGCCGGCCTCGTCGACGAAGCCGGCCGACATGGGGATCGTGGCGTGCCAGTTGATCCGCCCGGCGCACAGCTCCGGCTTGACGCCCAGCGAGTCCATGCACACGCCCGCCAGCGGCGGGGCGGGGCGGCGGGCGTGTTCGAGGTAGTGGAAGAAGCTGAAGCACTCGAACCCGTTCAACAGGCGGATCGTCCGCTTCGGCCGGGGCAGGCGCCCGGCGGCGATGAGACTTTCGAGGATGCGTGCGATCTCCACGCAGGTCGCCACGCCCGCGGCGTTGTCGGAGGCCCCCGGCTCGGCCGTGTGCGCCAGGCCCCAGACTTCCTGGTCGGGCGTCTGGCCGGCGATGGTCGCCATGACCAGGTCGTGCGTGCCCACGCAGTGGTGGACGTCGACCTTCACGTGCACGCGGACGGGCCTCTGCCCGACCACCAGGGCCCGCAACTCGGCCCCTTGCCGCGCCGGCAGCACCAGCCCCACCAGGTGCCGCCCGGCGTGCTCCAGCGGGATGCCGCCCCAGCCGAACTTGGTCCACGGCGTGGCGTCCTGGCCGCAGCGGGCCGGGGCGTCGACGATGATGCCGATCGCGCCGGTGTCGGCGAACCTGCCCAGCATCTCCCGGGCCGGCATCGTCGTCAGGATGATCTTGCCCGCCAGCGTCCGGCGGCGCCGGGCGCGGTCGAGCTGCTCGGGCGTGTCGGCCACGACGACCTCGGCGATCAGCCCCTCCGGCGGCGTCGCGGCGGTCCACTGGATGACCGACCAGGGGTTCTCCGCGTAGTCGAGGATCCGCCGCTTCACGGGCTCGATCACGTCCACCGTCGCGGCGCGGACATCGGCGCATTCATTGATGATCCATCGGCCCGACCCGACGCGGCCGCCGGTCTGGATCGCGTACACCTCCGCCTTCGCCCCGGCGGCCTCGAACAGGCCCGTCAGCGTCTCGGTCGTCCGGTGGAACCGGTCGAACGAGTTCCACCGGTCCGTCGCGACGATGCGCTGGACGTTGGCCAGCGTCTGCGGACCGTCGGCGGCTTTCACAAGGGCGGGCAGGATTGTACGGCAGAAACGGCTGAGCGGATGAGCGGCGGTACTCACGGTCAGGCTCCAGGTTCAGGGGGCAATGACACCGGCATCGCCGGATGATATCCGCACGGCCGGAAACGGTAAAGCGGCAAGCTCGCGGGCTCGTCACCCTCAGACAGAGGGGCGGATCAGTGAATACGCGTGCGGCGTTTGCCGAAAGAGTGTAAGCGGGCAGCGTATCGGGAGCAGGTCCACTCTGCCCGGCGCTCATCTGGAGCATCTCGGGAAGCTGTACGGTCTATGCCGTCTGGATCGAAGATAGTGCAACTTACGTCAAGTCGCCCCCCGAAGCAGACGATGGCATGGATGAGATGCGCTAAGTGGTGCTCTGCCTCTTGTCCTGCCAACGAGCCCGCCGCGCAGTCCAGCGAGAGCATGACAGCATGGTCATCACGACGTAAGCCTTTCTAATAAGAGCAGATACGGTCCCTCGGAGGACCCCCGCACGGCGGGTATTCCTTCCAAGACGAACAGGAACGGGCAAGGTCACTGGAGCCACGGGCCCTTGGTAACGAAGGAGACGGTCGTGAAGTCACATGAATCTTCCTGGCAGCCGCTGGAATCCCTCGAATCACGTCTGATGCTCAGCGGAGATGCCCCCGTCATCGGTTTCCTGAACACCCCCTATGCCATCGCCGAAGGCGGCAGCATTCAGTTCGACGCCGGGGGGTCGACCGACAACGAGACCGATCCGCTGACTTACTCCTGGGACCTGAACAACGACGGGACCTACGGCGATTCGGCCGAGGCGAACCCGACGTTCTCCTGGGCGCAACTGGTCGCCGCCGGGATCGACGACAACGGCGTCTACACCATCGGCCTGCAGTTGTTCGACGGCAGCAACACGGTGACCGGCACGACCACGCTGACGGTGGCCAACGCCGCGCCGACGATCGCCCTGGCCGGCAACGCCGCCGTCAACGAGAGCACCGCCTACACGCTGAACCTCGGCGCGGTGACCGATGCCGGCGACGACGCGCCGACGTCCTACATCGTCGACTGGGGCGACGGCAGCGACCCGAACTTCTACACGACGCTCGGCAACAAGATCCACACCTACGCCGATAACGGCAACGTCACCATCTCGGTGACCGTCGTGGACGAGGACGGCATGCACGCCGCCGCCGGCACGAAGGCCGTGACCGTCAACAACATCGCCCCGGCGGTCATCGGCGGGGCCACCGAGACCCTCGCGGCGATCAACGAGGACCTCGCCAGCGGCTCCAACACGGGCGCGACCGTCAACGGTCTGTTCCTGGTCCACTACAGCGACGCGGCCGACGCCTTCGCCGGCGTCGCCATCGTGGCCAACACCGCCAATCCCGCCACGGAGGGCGCCTGGCAGTACTCCACCGACGGGGGAACCACCTGGACGGCCGTCGACGCCGGCGTGGGCCCCGCGACCGCCATCGTGCTGGACACCGCCGCCAGGATCCGCTTCGCTCCCGCGGCCAACTATCACGGCACGCCGGGCACCCTGAGTGTCCGCCTGTGGGACGGCTCGGGCGACCTGGTCGCCGGGCAGGCCAATGATGTCAGCGGAACGATCGGCGGGACCGGCGGCCTGTCCGCCGACGCCGTGAGCCTCCAGACGACCATCAACAGCCTTAACGACACGCCCGCCTTCACCAGCGCCGCCCTCACCGACGCCACCGAAGACGCCGCCTACACCTACAACATCACCGCCAGCGACGCCGACGGCGACGGCATCACCCTCACCGGCCTGACCGTCCCGGCGTGGCTGACCTTCACCGACAACGGCGACGGCACCGCCACGCTGACCGGCACGCCCACCAACAACGAGGTGGGCGACCACGCCGTCAGCCTGCAGGCCTCCGACGGCACCGCCCTGGGGACGCAGTCGTTCACGATCACCGTCGCCAACACCAACGACGAGCCGACCGTCGAGACCCCGCTGGTCGATCAGAACGCCACCGAGGATGTGCCCTTCAGCTACCAGTTCGCCGCCGACGCCTTCGACGACGTCGACGCCGCCGACACGCTGGTCTACACCGCCACGCTGGCCGACAACTCGGCCCTGCCGGCGTGGCTGGCGTTCAACGGCGCCACGCGGACCTTCTCCGGCACGCCCGGCAACGGCGACACCGGCACGATCTCCGTCAAGGTGACCGCCTCCGACGGGACCGCCTCGATCAGCGATACCTTCGACATCGCCATCGCCCCCGTCAACGACGCGCCGGTCATCACCGATCCGGGCGCCCAGAGCGTCGCCGAGGATGGCACGCTGACCTTCTCGACCGCCAACGGCACCCTGGTCAGCATCGCCGACGTGGACCTCGGCGGCAGCGAGCTGTCGGTGACGCTCACCGTCACGGACGGCAGGCTGGACCTCGCCCAGACCGACGGCCTGACGATCACCGGCGGCGCGGACGGCACGGCGACCGTGACCTTCACCGGCACCGCCGCCAACGTCAACGCCGCGCTGGACGGGATGAGCTACACCCCGACCGCCGACTACAACGGCGGGGCCACACTGACCGTCGACGTCTCCGACCAGGGCGCCACCGGCGCCGGCGGGACGCTGACCGACAACGCCGTCATCGCCATCACCGTCACGGCCGTCGATGACGCGCCCGTGCTGGACCTGGACGACTCCGCCGGCGGCGTCGACTACGCCGACACCTACACCGAGAACGGCATCGCCCTGGCCATCGCCAACGCCGACGCGACGCTGGCCGACGTGGACAGCGCCAACCTCGCCTCGCTGACCGTCACGATCACCAACGCCGTCGACGGCGACACGCTGGACGCCGACGTGACCGGCACAGACATCACCAAGGACTACAACGCCGCCACCGGCGTGCTGACCCTCAGCGGGGCCGACTCGGTGGCCGACTACCAGGCGGTGCTGCGCACCGTCACGTTCGTCACGGCCAGCGACGATCCGACCGACACGGCCCGGACCATCACCTTCGTCGCCAACGACGGCACCAGCAACTCGCCCGTGGCGACGACCACCCTCACCGTCGTGGTCGCCAACGACGCCCCGACCCTGTCGGCCAACGCCGGCCTGACGCTCGACGAGGGCGCCGCCGGCGCGATCGCCAGCGCCCTGCTGGACGTGACCGACCCGGACAACACCGCCGCCCAGATCACCTACACCGTCACGGCCGTGCCGACCCACGGCGCGCTGAAGCTGGACGGCGTGGCGCTGGCCAACGACGACACCTTCACCCAGGCCGACGTCGACGCCGGCCTGGTGACCTATGTCCATGACGGCGGCGAAACGACCGCCGACGCGTTCACCTTCACCGTCTCCGACGGCGCCGCGGGGATCGGGGCCACGACCTTCGACGTCACCGTCACGCCCCAGAACGACGACCCGGTCCTGTCGGTGGACGGCGGCGCCGTGGCCGACACCGTGGCCCTCCCCGACATCGCCGAGGACGGAACCATCGTCTTCCAGGGCGCCAACAACAACGCCATCACCGTCGCCGACGCCGACGCGGTGGATCCCATCAGCATGACGCTCGCCGCGACGAAGGGTACCCTGGAACTGTCGGGCACGGGCGGGCTGACCAATGTGGTCGGTGACGGAGGAGCCACCGTGAGCTTCGACGGCTCCGCCGCCGACATCAACGCGGCCCTGGCGGGGATGACCTACACCGCCGACGCCGACGCCGAGGGCGCCGAGACGATCACGATCACCCTCAACGACAACAACAGCGCCGGCGCCGGGGGCGGCGCCGACGTGGTGCGGACGATCACGTTCAACATCACCGCCGTCAACGACGCGCCGGTTCTGAACAACGCCAGCAACCTGACCCTCACCGGGATCAACGAGGATCCCGTCGCCAACACCGGCATGCTCGTCAGCGACCTGATTGCCACGGGCGCCGGGGGCGACCCGATCAGCGACGTGGACGCCGGGGCGGTTGAAGGCATCGCCGTGGTCGGCGCCGACGACACGAACGGCACGTGGGAGTACTCCACCGACGGCGGGACCACCTGGACCGCCTTCGCCCCCGTCGCGGCCGGCTCGGCCGTCCTTCTGGCCACCGGCGCCAACGACCGCGTCCGGTTCGTCCCCGACGCCAACTACAACGGCACCGCCACGATGACCGTGCGGGCCTGGGACCGCTCCGACGCCAACACGTCGGGCACCACGGGCGTCGACACGACGACCAACGGCGACGGCACCGCGTTCTCGACGGCGACCGTCACCGCCCAGATCACCGTCGCGGCCGTCAACGACGCCCCGTCGGTCAACCTGGATCCCGGCGGCGCCGGCGATCCTGACTTCGCCACCACCTGGACCGAAGACGGCGGGGCGGTGGCGATCGTCGACGCCATCAACGCGGCCGTGACGGACGTCGACTCGGCCAACCTGGCCTCCATGACGATCACGATCGCCAACTTCGTCGCCGGCGACGTCCTGGACGCCAACGTCGGGGCCACTGGCATCGTCAAGAACTACAATGCCGGCACCGGCGTGCTGACCCTCACGGGCAACACCACGAAGGCCAACTACCAGACCGTCCTGCGGTCGCTGACCTTCACCTCGACCAGCGAGGATCCCGACACCACCGCCCGCACGGTCACCATCGTGGCCAACGACGGCAGCGCCAACAGCGCGACCGTGACGGCCACCGTCGCCATGGCCGCCGTCAATGACGTGCCTGTGGTGAATCTCGACGCCGACGGCACCGGCCCGGACTACACGTCGGCCTACACCGAGAACGCCGCCGCGACGCCCATCGTCGACGACGTGACGATCAGCGACGCGGATGACGCCACGCTGGCGTCGATGACCATCACGATCACCAACGTCGTCAGCGGCGACATCCTCGACGCCGACACCAACGGCAGCTCGATCTCCAAGAGCTACAACTCCGGCACCGGGGTGCTCAGCCTGACCGGCGTCGACACCGTTGCCAACTACCGGGCCGTCCTGCAGACGCTGACGTTCGCGAGCATCTCCAACGATCCGACAGGCGTGGCCCGGACGGTCACCGTTGTCGCCAACGACGGCACGGGCGACAGCGCTGCCGCGACCGCGACCGTCAACGTCACGGCGGTCAACGACGTTCCCTCGATCGGCGGCGTCAACGGGACGTCCGTCAGCTACACCGAGGGCGATGCCGCCACGCCGATCCTTTCGAGCGTCACCGTCGCCGACAGTGACGACACCAACATCGAGTCGGCCACGATCGTCGTTACCAACGTCGTCAGCGGCGACGTCCTGGCTGCCACCGTCGGCGCCAGCGGCCTGGTCGCAGACTACACTGCCGGCACCGGCACGCTGACGCTGACCGGCGCGGCCACCAAGGCCGTCTACCAGACCGTCCTGCGGACGATCACCTTTGTTCACACCTCCGACAACCCGACGGCTGCCGCCCGGACGATCACCGTCACCGTCCATGACGGCGACGGCAATAGCGCCGCCAGCACCATGACGGTGAACGTCACGCCCGTCAACGACGCCGCCGCGGTCGACCTGGACGCCAGCAACGCCAGCGGCGAACAGCCCGACTTCGCCGCCGCCTGGACCGAAGGCGACGCCGCCGAGGCCCTCGTTGCCGCTGATGCGACAATCACCGACCCCGACACCACGAACCTTGCCTCGATGACCGTGGCGATCACCGGCAACTTCGTCGCCGGCGACACGATCGGCTACGACACCGGGGGCACATCGATCGGCGCGGACTACAATGCGGCCACGGGCGTTCTGACCCTCACGGGGCCCGACACGGTAGCCCATTTCCAGACGGTCCTGCGGTCGTTGACGTTCGCCTCGACCAGCGACGATCCCACCGCCGCCGTGCGCACCGTCACGGTCACCGTCAATGACGGCACCGCCGACAGCGTTGCCCGCACGACGGCCGTGACCGTCACGCCCGTCAACGACGTGCCCACGCTCGCCGGGGCCGACGGGACGGCCGTCGACTACACCGAAGGCGACGCGGCGACGCCGATCCTACCGGCGATCACCGTCGCCGACAGCGACGACACGAGCATCAACTCGGCCACCGTCGTCATCACCAATGTTGTCGCCGGCGACACTCTGGCCGCCACCGTCGGCATGAGCGGAATCGCGGCGAACTACACCGCCGAGACCGGCACGCTGACGCTGACAGGGGCAGCCACCAAGGCCGTCTACCAGCAGGTGCTGCGGACCGTTACCTTCATCCACACCTCCGACGACCCGACGGCCGTCGCCCGGACGATCACCGTCGTGGTCAACGACGGCGACGGCAACAGCGCCGCCAGCACCGTGACGGTCAACGTCACGCCCGTCAACGACGCGCCGACGATCAGCCTCGACGACGACGACTCCGGCCAGAACGCCCCGAACTTCTCCGTCACGTACACCGAGAATGACGGGGCCGTCACTATCGTGGATGGCGACGCCGTGATCGCCGATGGCGACGACACCAACATCGAGTCGATGACGATCACGATCACCAACGTGGTGGCCGGCGACGTCCTCGACGCCAACGTGGGTGCTACCGGTCTGGTCAAGAGCTACAATGCCGGCACCGGTGCGCTGACCCTGACGGGCACGGCCTCCGTGGCCGACTACCAGTCCGTCTTGCGGACCGTCAGCTACGCCTCGACCTCCGACGCCCCGACCGACGCCGCCCGCACGGTGACCTTCGTCGTCAACGACGGCACCGCCGACAGCGCCGCCGCGACGGCGACGATCAACGTCCAGAGCGTCAACGACAACCCGACGATCACCGTTCCCGGCGCCCAGAGCCTCAACGAAGACGCCACGCTCACGCTGAACGGCATCTCCATCGCCGACGTCGACGCCGCCGGCAGCGACGTGACCGTGACCCTGGCCGTCACCCACGGCATACTGACGCTCACGGACGGGACCGGCCTGACCGGCGTCACCGGCGCCGGGACCGCCACGGTCGAATTGGTCGGCACGGTCGCCGCCATCAACACCGCCCTGGCCGCCGGCGTGGTCTATGCCCCGGCGGGCGACTGGAACGGCGGCGAGACCCTCACCGTCACCGTCAATGACGGCGGCGCCACCGGCTCGGGCGGCGGCGGGGACATCAGCGACACCGTCGCCATCACCGTCAACGCCGTCAACGACGACCCGGTCATCACCGTCCCGGCGGCCCAGACGGTCAACGAGGACGGCTCGCTGGTCTTCTCGGCGGCCAACTCCAACGCGGTCTCCATCGCCGACGTCGACAGCGCCGCGGGCGACCTGACCGTCACGCTCGAGGTCGCGCACGGCACGCTGGCGCTGGCCAATCCGGCGGCGGCCGGCGGCGCCGGCGACGGCACCGCCACGGTCACGCTGACCGGAACCGTTGCCGAGATCGCCACCGCCATCGCCACGATCACCTACACCCCGGACGCCGACTACAACG
>JAAYZK010000047.1 GCA_012514895.1 Planctomycetota bacterium
TCCTGGCGGTGTGGGGCATCGCCTACTCCCGCTGGAACAAGGCCCGCGGCGGGTGCGGCAGTTGCTCGGCCCTGGGCGACCCCCACACCCACGGCACCTGCTGCATGGACCGCGGACCCGCCCGCCCCGCGGATGAAGACAAGCCCCGCCCCCCGAACGCCTGACTGCGCCGCATGCGACGGCCCCGCAGCGGGACTGCGCGCTGTAGCTATTTGTCACACCTGGGCATACAAGGATCCGTCCCACCCTGTCTCCGGACCGGAACGGCCAGGGACCCTCCTGAGTTCACCGCCCTGTCGACAAAAATCCGGTATTTTGTCTGACACGGTAGGAATTGTAAGATTCCGCTGTAGGAGCAATCCCCTACACACAGATCACCGGGCCATTCAGGACCGCTTGGAAGCGTGGAGAGAAATGACACCCGCAACCGGCAAGACGCAACCTCATATTGAAGCTGAACTTGTCAAGATCGCGGCGGCCACGCGGCGCCAGGTGAGCCTGGCGGTGCCGACCGGGAACCAATGGCGGATGTGCAGCAGCGAGATGCTCGACTGCGACATGGCGGCCCGCACGGTCCTGCTGTCGTACCCCGATCCGGTCTGGGGCGAAGACGCGGTGGACCTGCCCGTCGGCTGCGAGGTGGGGGTGCGTTTTCCCGCCCGCGAGAGGCGGGTGATGTTCATGGCCCGGATGGCCGAGGTGCTGTACATCAAGGTCAAGGACAACCGCCTGCCGGTCATCTCGCTGAAGATCGTCTCGGACATCATGACGGTCAACCAGCGCGAGCACTACCGGGTGCGGATCCCCGACGACGTCCCCCTGAAGGCCAGCCTCTGGAAGCCCACCATGAAGGGCAGAACCGACCCGGCCGAGACCCCCCCGGTCCACACCGCCCGGGTCACCGATCTGTCGGTCGGCGGGCTGGGCGTGACCGACCTGAGCGAGGCCGACCAGGCCTGCTGGAAGGTCAGCGACCACGTCGGCGTCTGTCTGGACCTGGCCGACGCCGAGGCGCTCCTGCTGATCGCCGAGATCCGGCGCATCTCGCGCCTGCCGCTCCAGCCGACCTCCTACGGGCTGGCCTTCATCTCGGCCGAGACCGTCCGCAAGACCTTCCATGCCCAGGAACTGCTCGCCCAGATGGTCACCCACTACCAGCGGATGCACCTGCAGAACCGCGTCGAGACGGGGTGAACGGCGGCGCCTACCTCAGCCCCAGCAGCGCGGCGTTCTCCTTCATGGCCTCGGGATGTTTCTGGCGGTCGTGGCCGATGCAGACGGCGTCGCCGTCGCGCCAGTGGGCCCGGACGAAGGCCAGGGCGTCGGCGGGGTCGTTGCGTCCGGCGGCCAGGACTTTGTAGTGGATCACGGGGCGCTTGAGCGTCGCGATCGTCGCCGCCATCGCGCTGCGGTCGTCGGGGTGGAACCGTTCGACGGCGCCGTGGACGTGGTCGGCGTGCTGGGCGCGGCTGGTGGGGTTGTAGTAGGAGCACATGTAGAAATCCAGGTCGAGGTTCGCCTCGGCCCACTGGAAGACCGCCGGCGTGTGGCCCGCCACGCCGACCGCCAGGCCGGCCCCCCTGGCCTGGTCGATGGCCATCCGGACGGCCTCCATGCGGTGCTGCGCCAGCAGGTAGTCCATCGTCCCGCCGTGCACGAACACGCCTTTGGCCCCGGCGGCGATAGCCGATCCGACCTGCGGGGGCTCATTGCCCCGCTCCGGGCAGGTCTGCGCGATCCACCGCAGCGTGCCGCCCTCGTCCCAGTACTCCTCCAGCAGGCGCACGATATGGTTGTCCGCCCGGGAGATCAGCGTCGTGATCCCCAGCGACTCGGCGTGGCGCAGCGTCTCCTTGATCCGCGCGACCGTGTAGTATCGCCGCATCCGACGGTCGTCCTCGGGACTCTGGTGCGAGAACCCGCTGAACGGGTTGCCCCCCAGGATCAGGCGGCTCACCTCGAGCGAACCCAGGTTGACGGCTTCCATGGCTGCTCCTCCACTGCGGTGCCGCCGCCAGCATAGGGCACGACAGGCCGCGGCACAAGAGCCCCCGGCGCTTCGTTCACAGCCCCAGCGGCGTCTCCAGCAGCGTCGTCGGCGCGCCGGGCGAGGCGGTCGGCGACGGCCGCGGCCGTTGGGGTCGCCCGGGCCCGCAGCCTGACGCTGGCCGGTTGCCGTTCCTGCCCTGCCCGGCTATGCTGCACCCTCGCGAAAGGAAACCACCGTTGGCAACGACACTGGGCATCGAACCGAACGGAACCCGTTTCCTCATCAACGGCGAGCCGACGTTCCTGCTGGGGGCCAGCTACTACGGCGGCCTGGGAGCGCCGGAGGAGTTCGTCGAGCAGGACCTGGCCGACCTGAAGCGGCTGGGGTTCAACTGGATCCGCCTGTGGTGTACGTGGGGGCCGTTCGGCAGGGACGTCTCGGCCGTCACGCCCTCGGGCGGGCCCCGCGAGCCGGGGATGTCGCGCCTGCGAGCGATCTGCGAACGGGCCGACCGGATGGGGATGATCGTCGACGTCACCTTCGGCCGCGGGCAGGGCATCATCAACTCTTCGCCGCTGGGCGGGGTGCATACCGACATGCCCATCGTCGACCAGGCCGGGCACGTCAACGCCGTCCGCACCATTGCCGAGGCGCTCATGGGCTTCCGCAACGCCTACTTCGACCTGGCCAACGAGCGCAACGCCGGGCCGAGCCAGCACGTCACCTTCGAGGAACTGGCCGAGCTGGCCCGCGCGGTCCGGCGGATCGATCCCGAGCGGCTCCTGACGGCCTCCGACTCGCGCGACATCCCGCTCGACCAGATCGCCGGTCACCTGAAGATCGCCGGCGAGAACTTCCTCACCCCCCACCGTCCCCGCCACGCCGGCACCGCCGCCGAGACGCCGGCCAAGACCCGCGAGTATCTCGACGAAGCTGCCCGCGTGCTCGGCCACCCGGTTCCGGTCCACTACCAGGAGCCCTTCCGCATCGCCTGGGGCAAGTGGGTGCCCGGGCTGGACGACTTCCTGGCCGACCTGCGCGGGGCGGTCGAGGCCGGCGCCGCCGGGTGGTGCTTCCACAACGGCCACACGACCGTCACCAGCCCCGACGGCCGTCCGCGGAAGGCCTTCGACCTCGGGAGCGAGGAAGGCCGCCTCTTCGACCAGCTCAACGACGTGGAACTCGCCGTCGTCCAGCGCGCCGCGGAGGTCTGCCGCGAGGCGTGAGAGATCTGGGATTTGACGATCTGGTGCGGATCTGTCAGACAGGAGTCCGCACAACGATAGGGAGACGACACATGCTCGATAGCGCACGGACCGCCATGGCGGCCCTGATCCTGGCCCTGGCCGCCCCCCTCACGGCCGCCACGTACTGCGTTGACACCGCCGACCCCGCCGCCGCCGACACCAACGCCGGCAGCCAGGCCGCCCCGTGGAAGACGATCCAGCACGCGGCCGCCACCGCCGCCGCGGGCGACGTGGTCGTCGTCCGTCCGGGCGCCTACGACGAGGTGGTCACCGTCGCACGGTCCGGCGACAAGGACCGCCTGATCACCTTCCGCGCCGAGCCGTCCCGCCAGGCGCGGGTCAAGGGCTTCGTGCTCGAGGCCGACTACATCAGCATAGAGGGCTTCGAGATCACCAACCCCGCCGGCGGCGCCGGCGGCATCTTCGCCGGGGAGACCCACATGAAGAACGCCCGCACCGGCTGCCGCATGGTCGGCAACTTCATCCACGACCTCACCGGCACCGCCATCACCAGCGGCACCCAGGCGGTGGTGAAGGACAACCTCATGCGCAACGTCCTTCGCGGCGTGTTCGTCAACAGCGGCACGCTCGTCGAGAACAATGAGGTCGACACGCTCGTGCCGGTGATCGTCGAGCAGAACGGCCGGACGCGCCCGAAGAAGTCGCAGTACGCATTCTTCTCCGGCGAGGACATCACGTTCCGGGGCAACTACTTCCACGGCAGCCCCATGGAGCACATGGCCCAGTGGGGGGTGGACTTCTTCACCACGTGGGATGCGTGGATCTTCCCGCCCAGCCGGCGGATCCTCATCGAGAACAACCGCTGCTTCAACGCCACACACGCCAGCGAGCCGCTCGCCGAGCAGCACAAGCAGTCCTCGCACATCACCTACCGCAACAACCTCTTCGTCAACACCATCTACGTCGGCGTGCTGTGCAAGCAGTGGTCGCACATCACCGTCGAAAACAACACGTTCATCAACTGCGGCGCCTACCCCATCTGGTTCCAGCAGCCGCGCGAAACCGAAGGCTCCGTCGTCCGCAACAACCTCATCGCCTACCTGCAGCACGACCGGCGGCCCTGGGGCGGCCCGGACGCCGAGAGCGGCATCCGCGTGGCCGACGGC
Organism: Planctomycetota bacterium; assembly: GCA_012514895.1. GTDB lineage: Bacteria > Planctomycetota > Phycisphaerae > SM23-33 > FEN-1343 > JAAYZK01. The sequence goes on from JAAYZK010000047.1 coordinate 4,365, forward strand.
CTGCCGGCCGTCGACTGCGACTACAACATGCTCTTCGGCTGCAGGAACCGCCAGTACGGCCCGCACGACTTCACCGCCGAGCCGCAGTTCGTCGACCCGGCCAAGGGCGACTTCCGCCTGAAGGCCGGCTCGCCCGGCATCGACGCCGGCACGCCCATCGAGGCGATCAGAACCGACCTGGCCGGCACGCCCCGTCCCCAGGGGGCCGGGTGGGACGTCGGCGTGTACGAGTATGCCGCGGCGCCCAGAAGCGAGGGAGCCGACTGATGGCCCGGGCGCTCGGCTGGGGCATCGTCGGCTGCGGGGACGTCGTCGAAAAGAAGAGCGGCCCGTCCATCGCCCGCGCCGACCGCAGCCGTATCGTGGCCGTGATGCGCCGCAACGCCGACAAGGCCCGCACGTTCGCCGAGGCCCACGGCGCTCGCCTGTGCACCGATGACGCCGCCGCGGTGATCGAGCATCCCGACGTGGACATCGTCTACGTCGCCACGCCCCCGGCGCTGCACAAGCCATACACGCTCGCTGCGGCCCGGGCGGGCAAGCCCGTGCTGGTGGAGAAGCCCATGGGCCTGACTGCCGCCGAGAGCCAGGCGATGGTCGACGCATGCGACGCGGCCGGCGTGGAGCTGTTCGTCGCGTACTACCGCCGCTTTCAGCCGCACGCGCTGAAGATGGCCGAACTGATCGGCGCGGGACGCCTGGGCACGCCGGTGGCGGCGCAGATCGACTTCGCCCTGGCGGCCCCGCCGGCGTACGACTGGGGCTGGCGGATCGCCCCGGCCGTCAGCGGCGGCGGGCTGTTCGTCGACGTCGTCTCGCACCGGATCGACCTGATGATCCGCCTGCTGGGCGCGCCGACGGCCGTCCAGGGCCTGAGCGCGTCATTCGGCACCACCGGCGCCGTCGAGGACGTCGCCGCCGCCGCGATCCGCTTCGCCAACGGCGCCGTCTGCGCCGTCAGCGGCGACTTCGCCTCCGCCCGCACCGCCGACCGCTTCCTCATCGCCGGCACCGGCGGGGCGATCTGTTCGGACAACCTCGACGGCCACGCCTTCACCCTCACCACCGCCGGGGGCGTCGAGGACTTCCGCTTCGACCCCTACCCCGCCCCCCACCTGGGCCTCATCCGCCACATCGAGCGCGTCCTGGACGGCCAGGAACCCAACGCCTCCAGCGGCCGCGATGGTCTGCTGACCGACATGGTCCTGAATGGGGCGCTGCGACGGGGGTAGAGCATCAGACGGAGGACACGATGGTCTACCCGTCGAGCTCGATGTCCGGGCCGGAATTGTACACCCCATCCGGACCGCTGATGATGATGGGCCCGATGGGCGGCTGGTTGTCGAGCATGAACGTGGTGGGGTAGGCGATGACGTTGTTGGCCTCGCCGGCCGCACCCTCGTCGACGTCGCCGCCGGCGTCGACGACGACCAGGACGAAGGCGTCCCGCGAGACGTGGAACGGACGACCGAGCCCTGCGGTGTTCAGGTCGGTCTCGCCGCTGTCCGACTCGCCCGGGGCCAACGGGCCGACCACACGCTCGCCCAGGAGCAGGTCGTCGGCCGACAGCCGCGCATCCACCGACAGGTAGCACGCCAGGCGGGTCTGGCCGACGGGATACCCGCCGGTGTTGGTGACGGTGTCGCTCATGGCGTAAATCCGGCCGCTGAGGATCTCCGCGGGGAAGTCTCCGGCGACGGGCGCGGCGACCAGATCGGCCAAGGGCGGGGTCACCCGCCACGTGCCGGGATGCTCGGCCGTGTTGTCGGTCTCATCCGACTCGGCGACGTCGCCTCCGCTGTCGACGTGTACGATCAGTGTGTACTCGCCCGCCGCCATCGCCTCCGGCAGCGTCGCCGCCAGCGTGAACCGCCTGGCGGCCCCGGCGCGCAGCCCGCCGACGGGCACGCCTTCGAAGGTGCGGAGGACCGTCTCGCCGCCCCCGCCCACCAGTCGCGCCGCGATCGTCAGGTCGATCCGCTGGCCGCGCGGGAGGGGCATGTCGCCGCCGTTGGTCACCGTCACCGGCACCGCCAGGCGCGCCCGCTGGCCGGAGATCGTCTCGGCCGGGATCGACGGGTCGGCCACCGCGGCGGTGAGGTTCACCTGCGAGGCGGCGACGGCGATCGCATCGGCGAGAACGGCGTCGTTGTTGTCCTCGTGCCGCTCGTCGGGCACGTCGTCGGCGGCGTCGATGAGTGCGACCAGGTCGTACTGGCCCGCCGTCACCGAGGCGGGGATCTGCACGACGGCGGTCAGCCGCCTGCCCGCACCGGCCCGCAGGCCGCCCAGCGGCACGCCGGTCAGCGTCCGCAGGGGAATATCCTCGCCGCCGCCGTCGGGGCGCAGGACGAGGGCGATGTCCGCCCGCCGTCCCCGCGCGACCGCGATGTTGCCGTCGTTGGCCACGACGAACTGCGCGGCGCCGCGGGCGCCCGCCCCGGCGACCAGCGCCGGCGGCAGCGTGCACCGGACCGCCTGGCCGACCAGGTCAACCTCGCCCCGCGTCACGCCGATTGCCGCCGAGGCGGCCTCGTTGTTCGTTTCGTCCGATTCGGCGACGGCCCCGCCGCTGTCCACCCGCACCACCAGGACGTACTGACCCGTTTCCATCCCGGCCGGCAGCGTCACCTTGCACATCAGCCGCTTGCCCGCACCGGGTCGCAGGCCGCCGACCAGCAGGCCCTCGAACGTCCGGACCGCCACGTCGTCCCCGCCCCCCAGCGGCCGCGCTACGACCGCCAGGTCGATCCGCTGACGGCGGTCCAGGGCGGCGTCACCGTCGTTGGCGACTACCACCGGCAGGACGATGGGCGTCCCGTCGCCCGAGACGGTCGCCGCCGGGATCCGGGGGTCTACCAGCGCGGCGGTGAGGTCCGGCGCGCCCGAGAGCAGCACCCTGGGCTCGAGGGTTTCCAGATGAGGTCCGCCGACCGTCCCGCCGCCGTCGATCCGCTGTGCCATCAGAGCATGCCTTCCTTGTCCGCCGGCTTTTCATGGGCGCAACACGCCGCGCGCCCGGCGGGCGATTGTACCACGGACCGGACCGGCACGCATGCACCTGGCTCAGCGCACTGGGCCTACCACGGATCGATGCACCGCCCTGCCCACAGCCTGTCCTCGTTGCCGGGCCGGATGAGGCCGCGGGCGAAGTCGACGAGGTTGGCGGCGAGGTTGCGGGCGATGGGCGCGTCGTTGCCCAGCAGGCGCAGCGTGCAGGTGACGATGTGGCCTTCGCCCAGCGGGATGACGTCCAGGCAGGAGCCCCAGTAGTAGATATCCGGACCGGTCCACATGTGGGCGAAGAGCGTACCGCTGACGATGTCGCCGCCGTTGGCGTAGACGTCGTAGGGATCGTGGAAGTGCCGCGGCTGGACGGGCAGGTACTCGTAGTCCATGATCCCCTTGGACGGCAGGCCGTCGAAGACCGGGTGGTCGAGCATGTAGACGCAGTTCCGCATGACCGCCTGGCGGCGGATAGGCCGGTCCAGCAGGTACCACCAGAACAGCGGCCAGGCCTGCTCCAGCAGGACCAGCACGCCGCCGGCCATGACCATCCGCCGGGCGGCCCCGAGGTGCTCCTGCACGAGGACCGGGTGGGAGTCCGGCTCCATCGCGAAGAAGGTCACGCGGTCCTTCCTGCGGTAGTTGTTGCCGGCCTTCTGCGGCCGCAGCCCCAGCGCCGCCAGGGCGTCGGGCAGCTTGCCGGTGAGGTCCCACACCCCCACCTCGCCGGTCGGGGCGGCCGGCTCGGCCAGGACGGTGAAGGTCATGCTGTTGGAGCAGACCGTCTCGCCCCCGCGGCGGACGTGGGCGGCCACGACGTACCGGCCGGGCTGCTCGGGGGCCGTGATCGTCTGGTCGGCCAGCCGGTCGGCCCAGGTGCGGGCCGTCAGCGACTGGCGGAAGGTCCGCAGGACGTCCCCGCCGGGCGTCTTGACCTCGACCGTCACGTCATAGCCGGCGCCGAGGCGATCCTCGTTGATCACCCATCCCTGCAGCGTCACCGGTCTGCCGGGCCGAACGCAGCGCGGATCGACGAAGGGCGTCACCCACGGCACGCGGCTGGCCTCGGTGATGCCGTGGAAGATCCGCTTGGGGTTGCGCCACAGGTCGGTGGCGCCGAAGATCTCGCCGGACGCATCGGCGAGCTGGCAGAACGCGTAGCCCTGCCAGTTGGGGTTCACGCGGATGTTGGACACCTCCAGCCGCGCCTCCTGCCCGCGGATGACGTCGATCTCGTTGATCAGCCCCTCGACGTCCGGCCAGATCCGGTCCAGCCCGCCCCGGGCGAAGACGTCGCGCAGCGAGTCGTAGTAGGACTTGTACTGGGCGTAGTCCTCCAGGCCCCTGGCCTTCTGCTCGTCGGTGTAGTTGGCCAGCACCTCCTTGTAGGGCATCGGCGCCTCCATGGCGCCGAACTCGCTGATCAGCGCCGGCACGCCGGCCTGCCCGGCGGTGCGGAAGCGGGTGAGCCCCTCCTGGCTCGCCCCGTAGTAGGCCCCGGCGGCGGTGAAGGCCGCCAGCTCCGTCTGGTAGGGGTAATAGCACTCCGTTTCGCCGCCCTTGCTGGACATGTCGCCGCTGTTGCCGACGACCAGCCGCGTCGGGTCCAGCTCATGCGTGAGCTTCATCAGCTCCCGCCGCTTCAGCCCGAGCGTAACGTCGTTGACGATCTCGTTGAACAGGCACCAGAAGATCACGCTGGGCCGGTTGCGGTCGCGCAGAACGAACTCCCGCACCTCCCGCTCGGCCCGCCGCGCGCCGGCCTCGGTGGCGAGCATCCAGCCCATGGGCGGCTCGGCGGAGATGAGAATCCCCATCTCGTCGGCCAGGTCCAGCAGGGCCGGCGGCGTGGGCTTGAGGTGCGCCCGGATGTAGTTGAACCCGTGGTCCTTCAGCAGGCGCATTTCCTTCAGCGCCATGTCGCGATCGTGGGGGAAGACCAGCGTGATCGGATACACCCCCTGCTGGAGGAAGCCCTTCAGGACAATCCGCTTGCCGTTGAGGAGGAACTTGCCGTCGCGGACCTCGAAATCGCGGATGCCGAACCGGACGCAGTAGCGGTGCAGTTCGACGTCGCCGTCGACCAGGACGGCCTCCAGCTCGTAGAGGAACGGGTTGTCGCAGTCCCACGGGACGAACCCGGCCAGCGCGTGGGAGACCGACAGCGTGTTGGTCCCGCTCTCCAGGCCGAAGCTCAGGCGGTCGCTGAACAGGACCTCGCCGCGTCCGTCGCACGGCCTGGCGGTGACGACGAGCGTCGCCGGCCGCGCCTCGCCGCGGTGGATGACGGTGATCGCGGCGTCGATTCTGCGGCGGACGCAGGAGGCCTGGACGAACAGGTCGTCGACGTAGGTCCGCTCGGTCACCAGCAGCGCCACGTCCTGCCAGATGCCGCCGAAGTTGTGGTACCAGCCGGCCTTCCACACGGGCAGGTCGGTCTGCCGCAACGGGGCGGAGTTGACGAACCCGTCGACGGCGTGATCGCGCGGCGGATCGATCACGCGGACCGTCAGGCGGTTGATCCCCCGGCGGACCGCAGCGGTGGCATCCAGCGTGAAGGGGGTGTACCCGCCCTCGTGGCTGCCGACGTACGTGCCATTCAGCCACACCTCGCAGAAGTAGTTCACCGCGCCGAACCGCAGGCGGACGACCTTGCCGTGGGTATCTTCGGGAAGGTCGAACGTCCGCGTGTACCACCCCGCCCCGTCGTACCCGGGCCGGGCCAGCTCCCACACCCCCGGCACCGGCACCGCGTGGCCCTCCGGCAGTTCGTCCGCCCCGCCGTACCCGCGGGCCCTGCCGCTGTTGTCCGGATCGAACACGACCTGCCACGTCCCGTTCAAGCTCACTGTCGTCTGCATGCGCGGATCCTCCCCGAATGCTGAAGCTGTCTTCCCTCCGCACCCCATGCCGTGCTCGGCTGGCCGCGGACTCGTATAGCTTACGCATCCAGGGGCCGCAAAGCCAAGAGGGGTAGGAGGATAATGTTGCCTAA
>JAAYZK010000048.1 GCA_012514895.1 Planctomycetota bacterium
GAGGGATTCGGCGCCCTGGCCAGGACGGCGAAGCAGGCAACCTCGTCGGTTGCCGATGGAGCCGGACGACGCCAGGGCACCGAAGACCCGCTCGACGCCCGCCACCTGGATTCTCAGACACTGCCTACTTCGTCCTGACCATCGACATCATCGTGCGCAGCTTGTCGGGGTTCGGCGAGGCGGCCAGGGCCACGCGCGGGTCGATCAGGCTGGAGTCGACCATGTGGACCAGGGCGGTGTTGAAGTCGTGCATGCCTTCGTGCTCGCGCTCCAGCAGCTCGCCGATGCCGGCCTCCTCCCCGCGCTCGATGTAGCCGCGGATGACCGCGTCGTTGAGCAGCACCTCCGTGGCCGGCACGACCGGGACGCCCTCCTTGATGGACGGCAGGAGCATCTGGTTCATGATGGCCACCAGGGTGGTGGCAAGGTTCTGGCGGATCGCCGGCTTGCGGTCGGGCTCGAAGAAGTTCAGGATCCGGTAGAACGTCTGAACCGCCCCGGCCGTGTGCAGCGACGTCAGGACCAGGTGGCCCGTCTCGGCGGCCATGATGGCGGTCTCGACGGTCTCGGCGTCGCGGATTTCGCCGATCATGATGATGTCCGGGTCCTGGCGGACGACGTACTTCAGCGCCAGGCCGAACGAGGGGAAATCCTCCCCCAGCTCGCGCTGGTTGACGCGGCAGCGATCGTTGTGGAAGACGTACTCGATGGGGTCCTCGATGGTGACGATGTGCTTGCTCTGCCGGCTGTTGACGTAGTTGATCATCGACGCCAGCGTCGTGGACTTGCCGCTGCCGGTTTCCCCGCCGACGATGATGATGCCCTTGGCCCGCCGGCTGATGGCCTTTTCGTAGATCGGCGGCAGGTGGAGCTTCTCGAAGGTCGGGATGGTCAGCTTGATCCGCCGGATCGCCGCGGCCATCCGCCCGCGGGTGTTGAAGACGTTGATACGGTAACGGACCCGCCGCTTCTCTCCTTTGATCGGGACCAGCGTCTCGTAGGCGTAGTCGACCGCGCCGTTCACGCCGTAGGCCTTCATCAGCGCTTCCCGCCGATCGGAGGTCTCCGTCGCCATGGTGCACTGGGTCATGATGTCCTGGACGGCCGTACCGGTCAGCGGCTCGACCTCCGCGTCGCGGAGCGTGCCGCCGATGCGCAGATACGGCTTCTCGTCCGGCGCCAGGTGGATGTCGGAGGCGTCGGTGACTTCGGCGAGCTGAAACAGCCCATGCAGCAGCGCTTTGGGATCCATGATCTCGAGTACACCTTCAGAAAAGAGAAATGATGCCTGCCGTGCCCTTCGCCGTGCACGGCGGTACGACACAGATGTGTCCGGATGTCCCGTTGAGCCATCGATGCCGCCCTTGTTTCGGCTCCACGGCGCGTGCGGGGACCGGCCCCGCACCGACGACGTGCAGTATAACAGCCGTCGCGGCGCGGTCAAGGAAGGCTTCAGACTTCAGGCTTCAGGGGCCGCACCTGCAGCCAGGCGTTCACACCTCCACCCCCAGCGCCAGCCGCAGCAGAAAGCCGATGCCGAAGCTCAGCGCCGAGACGCCCAGGACCAGGCCGGCCATCTCGCCGAAGCGGCGGCCGAGCGGCAGGTCGCGGGCGACGGAGATGTAATAGGTGAAGACGAAGACGATCGCCATCGCCGCCGCCAGGGAGACGCCCAGGGCGAGCACGGGCGTCTCCAGCAGCAGGAACGGCGCCACCAGCGCCGCGACGGCGAAGACGTAGGCGATGCCCGTGTACGTCGCCGCCTTGATCGGCGACTTGACGGCATCGTCGCCCGACGCCGCGTCGGCCGCCTCGCTCTTGGTCGACAGGTACTCCGACGCCGCCATCGACAGCGACGCCGCCACGCCGGTCACCAACCCGATCAGGGCGATCAGCCGGTTGTTCTGCAGCGCCAGCGTCAGCCCCGCCAGGGCGCCGGTCAGCTCCACCAGCGCGTCGGACAGCCCCAGGACCACCGATCCGACGTAGCGCAGGCGCTCCTCGTCGAGCATGGCCACCAGGGCCTTCTCATGCTTCTCCTCGTCCTCGATGATCCCCCTGGCCTCGGATACGTGCTCGGCAACCTCGGCGTAGTTGACCTGCGCCCCTTCCTCCCCGCGCTCCATGAGCTTGATCGCGAAGGTCAGCCCCAGCAGGCGCGCCAGCCACGTGTACTTCAGCAGCTTGCCCCTCCGCGGCGGCGGAGCCTGCCCGGTCCGCTCGCCCCAGAACTCGTAGTGTTTCCGCTCGTCGGCCGCGATCCGCTCCAGCACGTCCCGATTGGCGGGGTTCTTCTCACGTGCGGCCAGGCGGAGATAAACGTGGTGTTCGGTGATCTCGTTGCGCTGCGCTTCGACGAGGCGTTCGGTCATCGCGGCATCCATGATCTGTCCTCCTTGATGGGCCACGGCCGGTACCCAAGTATAGCGCCGCTCCATAACGCCGACAAGCCGCTCCCAGCAGCGCTACCGTTGTGGAGCGACAACGCCGGAACGAGGTGCCTGTCCGCTGAAGTGCAGACCACGTCCGCCGGATACCACTCATCCCCGTGGGCATCCTCCGGCGAGCAGCCCGCCCTGTTGGACTCACCTGCTATCTCCCGTCCAGTGCTTCCTGGCGTGCTCGGGAAGGAACCCCACCGGCGGGGCCAGGGGATCGGGGCCTTCGGCCATGGCTTTGTCGTAGGCCGTCCGTTTCCAACCCTGGTGGCCCCGGGCGTAGTAGTAGAGTCGCCCGTCATCGCTGTTGTACAGCCACAGGCGATCCCCGTCGTCCCACCCGAGGTGGATGTTCAGGAGGGCGACGAAGTCCGTCTGGTCCTCGAACACGAGGTTTCCGTCGTCGTCGAGGATGCCGATCGCCCACACATCACGGGTATCGCCGGGTCTGCGTCCGGTGGCCCGCAGGGCCCTCCATGTGCCGCTCGGCGACGTCAGCACGGGATAGCCGTCTCCCGTCCCCCGGCCGGCCTTCCTGCAGGCCGGCATGCTGAACGCCACGGCGAGCAGGGTCAGCATCAGGACACTGTTCCACATGCCTCGCTTCATGCCTGTCGTGCTCCGTTCAAGCCGCAGGCCCCGCCACGCCTGCCGCCCGCCGTTCACAGCCTGCCGTGCTCCCACCCGGTCTCGTACATCGCCACGATGTTCTCGGTCGGCGAGACGGGCTGGATGTTGTGGCAGGGCGCCAGGATGTAGCGGTGCGGCGGGAAGATGCGGAGGTTGTCGAGGACCTCGGCGCGGACCTCCTCGACGGAGCCGAAGGGCAGGGTGTACTGGTTGTCCACGGCGCCGTGGAAGGCGACGCGGCCGGCGAAGTCGCGGACGAGGCCCTCGCGTTCCATGCCGGGGCAGCGCCACTGGATGGGGTTGAGGATCTCGATGCCGCTCACGGTGATCAGGTCCGCCACGACGTCGCGGGCGGCGCCGTCGGTGTGGTAGAAGATGTGGATCCCGTGCTGGCGGGCGAGGTCGGCCATCCGCTTCTGGTTGGGCAGGATGAAGCGGCGGATCTGTTCCAGGCCCATCAGCAGGCCCGTCTGACTGCCGAGATCCTCGGCCAGGTACATCAGGTCGACCTTCCCGTCGGCGATCTCCCACATCCGCCCGTTCAGCGCGTAGTGGTACTCGGACAGGTGGCCCAGGATCGCCTCGGCGATGGCGGGCTCGAGGATCAGGTCCATCATCGCCTGCTCCATGCCGCGCATCTGGCAGTAGAGCAGGAACGGCTCGTACCCCCCGCACCGCACGGGCCGCCGCCCGCTGAGGCGCTTCACCTGGGCGGCGAAGGCGCCGTAGTCGTGGTCGTCGGCGCTGGGCCACGGCCAGGCGTGGATCTGCTCGACCGTCGTCATCGCCCCCAGCGGGTGGGCGGCGGTCTCATGGTAGGAGCCGCCCTCGTAGCGGACCTCCCGCGTCCGGACGCCCCACAGGTTCGCCTGGCCGTCGCTGGGGTGCCCCTGAACGGTCCGCGGGGCGCCGATCGCCTCGGGGGCGTCGATGTGCAGCCGCGCGTACAGGGCGTCCATGTCGGCGCAGTTCAGGTCCCGCAGCAGGCGCTGCGTCACCTCGCCCGTCGCCCAGTAGTCCATCGGCACGCGATCGGGTTTCCGCCCGTCCAGCACGGCCAGCCAGCGTTCGCGGGAAGTCATGGTCATGAGGAGGACCGCCCTCGCAGGAGCAGACACACCGGCCCGCCGGCGCCGGCGGACCTCATGCCGCCCTTCTACCCCTGGCCCCCGCCGCCGTCAAGGGCGGGCGGGTCCCCCCCGGTGGCGTCGGCGGCCGTGCCGTGGTAGAGTACGGGCACAACAACCCAGGGAGCATCCCATGCGAGCGAACACCTTCTCGATCTGTGCCGTCGACCCTGATCGGCGGATGGCGGGCGTGGCCGTGGCGTCGCGGGCGCTGGCGGTCGGGGCGATCGTGCCGTGGGCCGAGCCGGGCGTCGGGGCGGTGGCGACGCAGGCGATGGTGAACATCGACTACGGCCCCGGGGCGCTGGCCCTGCTGCGCAGGGGCACGCCGGCGGACGAAGTGGTCCGGCGGCTGGTCGGGGCGGACCTCGTCGCGACCGACGACGAGCCGGCCCAGCGGCGGCCGTTCGAGGGCGAGGGGATGAACGCCGAGGGGGTCGACTTCGTCCGCCGGTCGGACGGCCGTCTGGTCTGGTTCGCCGGGCGGATGCGCCAGCTCGCCGTGGTCGACCGCGACGGGCGGGCCGCGGTGCACACGGGCGAGCACACCCAGCCGTGGGCGGGCAGCATCACCGGCAAGGGCTTCTCCTGCCAGGGCAACCTGCTGGCCGGGGCGGCCGTCGTGGACGCCATGGCCGAGGCCTTCCAGCACGAGCAGCGCAACGCCCCCACGCTGGTCGGTCCGCTCGCCGCGGCGCTGAAGGCCGCCGACGACGCCGGCGGGGACCGCCGGGGCAAGCAGGCCGCCGCCATCCTCGTGGTCCGCGAGCGCGGCCACTGGAGCGGCTCGGATCGCTGGTGCGACCTTCGCGTCGACGACCACGCCGAACCCGTCGCCGAACTGCTGCGGATCCTCGACAAGGTCGGATTCCTGAAGGCCAGGCTGTGAAGCAGGAAGGACGCCGGATGAGCAGGCCGAACTACATCGTCTTCCTGACCGACGATCAGGGCTACGGGGATCTGTCGTGCATGGGCGCGACCGATCTCCGCACCCCCCACCTGGACGCCCTGGCGGCGGGCGGCGCGCGGTTCACGGACTTCTACGCCAACAGCGCCGTGTGCAGTCCGACGCGGGCGTCCCTGATGACCGGCTGCTACCCGGGCAACGCGGGGGTCCGGTCGATCCTCGCCGGCCACCGCACCGCCACGGGGCTGCCCGCCGGCGTGCCCACGCTGGCGTCCATCCTCCGCGCGCACGGCTACCGGACGTTCATGGCCGGCAAGTGGCACCTGGGGATGGCCGAGGCGAGCCGTCCGGGCGCCAAGGGATTCGACCGCTGGTTCGGCTTCCTGGCCGGGTGCATCGACTACTACAGCCACATCTTCTACTGGGGCATGAACAAGCCCGGCCCGGGCGTCAACCCCGCGCACGACCTGTGGGAGGACGGCCGCGAAGTTTGGCGCAACGGCGAGTACTTCACGACCGCCGTCACGCGCAAGGCCGTCGAGTATCTGCGCGACGCGAGCCGCGAAGGCAAGCCGTTCCTGCTGTACGTGGCCTACAACGCGCCCCATTATCCCATGCACGCCCCGGCCGAAACCATGGAGCGCTTCGCCCACCTGCCCTGGGACCGCCAGGTGATGGCGGCGATGATCAGCGCCGTCGACGACGGGGTCGGCGCCGTCATGGCCGAGACGGCCCGCCTGGGGCTCGCCGAGAACACCTGCACCTTCTTCCTGTCCGACAACGGCCCCAGCCGCGAGAGCCGCAACTGGCTGGACGGCACGCTGGACCCGTACTACGGCGGCACGACCGGCAGGCTCAAGGGCCACAAGTTCAGCCTCTACGACGGGGGCATCCGCGTGCCGGCGATCTGTCATTGGCCGGGAACCATTCCGCCGGGGCAGGTGATCTCGACGCCCGCCGCGTCTATGGACATCCTGCCCACCTGCCTGGCCGGCGCGGACATCGATCCGAACGACCATGTGTTGGACGGCGCGGACCTGCTGCCGCTGGTCGCCGGGGGCCGGCCGCCGGCGGCGCGGGACCTGTTCTGGGAACTGGGCGATCAGACGGCCCTGCGGAGCGGGGACTGGAAGCTGGTCCTCAACGGCCGCCTCGTCGAGGGCGGGGCCTGCGAAGGCGCCGTCCACCTGGCCAACCTCGCCGACGACCCGGGCGAGACCCGCAACCTCGCCGCCGCCGAGCCCGAGCGGACCGAGGCGATGAAGGCTGCGGCCCTGGCGTGGCGCGAGGGTATCGAGCAGCGATGGCAGCGGGAATTCGATCCCGCCGCCCAGGGCACCGTGACGCACAGGGACCCATGAACTGGCTTTCCGCATCGATCCGGCGCCGGGCGTGCTCTTCTTGAAGTATGACGCGCAGACATAGGCGGCCACCTGACGGGCAGGCGGCCGCCTGGGGCTGCGCTCTCTCTGAAGGAGGGGCGTTCGTTTCAGGCACGACGGCGGCGGAACAGGGCGGCGCCGCAGGCCAGCAGGGCCAGCGTGGCGGGCTCAGGCACCACTTCGAAGCGCGCCAGGACCTGGGCGATGTCGCCGGGCGACACCTGGACCTGGATGTTGATGCCGATGGTCTGGGCGACCGCGCCGGTGGCCAGGGGGCCGAAGAAGACGGCATCCGCGTTGACGCCGCCGGGGCCGGCGACCAGGGAGAACGGATCATCCTGGAGAGTCTGCACCGCCGCACCGTCGATCAGGGCCGTGTAGATCGAGCCGCTCGCCGGCGCGGACGCGGTGGCGCCATCAGCGGGCGAGGAAGCGTCGATGATCTGCGTCGTGACCGAACCGGTCGAACTGGTCACCGCCATGTTCAGCAGGGCCGGCTGCAGGACGCTCAGCGACAACGTCTGCGTGGTCGAACTGTTGTTGGTGGCCGTGAAGCTCATGACGAGCATGGGATCCGGATCGAAGGTGATCTGCTCGATCTCGACCTTGATGTCGCCCAGCATGTTCATGAACCGGTTCTGCAGCCGCCACTGGGCCTTCTGGTTCGCCGGGCCGTGCATGAACCTCGCCAGCGGCACGGAAAGGTCGACCTGGCCCAGCCCCGGCGCCTCGAGGATGCGCCCCAGGATCTGCGGGGGAAGAACGGTGTCCACAGGATCGGCCGGCGCCATCGGCGCCAGCAGGCCCAGCACGATGATGATCAGAAGCCCTCGTTTTGACATGACTGCCATCCCTTTCTTTTCCCAGCGCCCGCGGCCGACGCCGCGCGGCGGAACGGTCCGGTCACGACGGAAAGGTGAGCAGCCTGTCCGGCGCACCCACAGCACCATGAGCGCGAACAGGAGAAACAGCCCCGAAGTGAAAACGTCCGAATGGATCCGCCGTCCCCCGGCGCTTCCATTCATACTACAGTGTACAGCAGAACAGGGAATCCGTCAATGGGGTTCTGCAGAAACGGCAGCCTTGCATGCCGGCCAAGGCGAGCCTCAGGGCCTCAAGGCCGAATGGAGGGTTGACACATCGGCGTTCTGTGGTATAGTAGGTGTGGTCGTACACAGCGTGGGACACATCGTGGATGGCGTTGGGGAGCCTCACGGGGGCGTGCGTCGGGGTTTTCAGGCGCGTGCCTCTCCTCATCGAGTCCACTTTCGTGTTGCCTGGTCGGCTTGCGGCCGGACAGGTGCATGGTCCCATCAGAATCTCCCTGCCGCGCATCGGCGGCACGAGAAGCGGTGCCCGGTCGGCAGAGAAGGCCGGCCTTGGGCGACGGAGGTTGTTGTGCTCCGGATCACATCAGACATTTCGGCCGCGAAGCCCCGGACCGGCGGAGCGACCCCTGTTAGAGGGAGGCGAACGATGAGACGCGCGGTGAGTGCATGCATCCTGCTGGCGATGGCCGCATCCGCGTCGGCCGCGGTGCAACTGGACATCTCCAGCGGATTCAACATGGACGCCTGGTGCGGCGCCAAGGAGTTCCAGGTGCTCAGGACGCAGGGGTGCGACCTCGGCGAACTCCAGGGCGGCAACGCCCTGGGCGTCGGCTGGTACGTACTGGGCCAGCAGAACATGATGGTCGGCAATACGACCGAGACCGGCTTCGGTCAGGCCTATTCCACCGAGGCGGACTGGAACCACCCGGTCTGGGCCAGCGGCAACACGGGCACGCCCGAGGATGGCGTCCTCACCGGCGCCGACCGCGTCTACCACATCGCTTCGCACCTGGGCAACGCGACCCTGCCGGGCGACTGGCTCGAGGTGGAGAATCCCGCCGGCACCTGGCTGCCGAGCAAGCCTGAAGTCCGGATGGCCAGCAAGCCCAACGCCATGGTTGTGGCCAGCGGCCACAACAAGACGAGCTTCCAGATCGCCGAGGTCATCGCCGCCCTGCCGGTCGAGCAGCAGGCCGCCTACACCGACATCAATTTCGTCATCGGGGGCTGGAACCAGGCCGACCCGAACCGCTTCACCCGGATCTTCGCCGTCTACGCCGATGGGACCGAAGACCTGCTGTACTCCTTCACCGATAACGATGGCGGGCAGGCGCCTGTGGTGGCCAACAGCAAGGTCATCGCCCTGGGCGCGGAGGATTTCGTCCCCGTCTACGGTTTCACGCACAACTACAACTCCAGCTCCGGCACCACCGGCAACATCGGCGCATTCGCCGGCACGCTGTACGAGTTCGCCGAGCCGCTGGAGCTGGACAGCACCAAGGTGCTCGCCGCCATCAAGATGATCGACAACAGCCCGGGTACCAACTGGAACGCCCGCGGGACGAGCATCTTCGCCGCCACGGCGATCCCCGAGCCGGCCACGCTGGCCCTGCTGGGCCTGGGCGCCCTGGGGCTGATCCGCCGCCGGCGTTAGTCGCGAAAGCGACGTGATGGACGTACATGAAGCCCACGCAATCCTGCGTGGGCTTTTTCTTGTCGGGATCAGGCCTGGAGGTGATCCATCAGTTCGCGCAGCGGCTGGACGCAGGTCAGCGGGGCGTCGTGGTCGCCGCCGGCGATCTCCCGATACCCCAGCCGCGGCCCCATCCGTTCCCGCAGGCGGCGTGCGTGGGACACGGGGATCATCGCGTCGCGGTCGCCGTGGATGACCGCCACGGGCATCGTCAGCCGCCGGTGGTTCGCCAGAATTGAATGGCGCGCGTACGTGTCGGACCGCCCCGCCGGGCCGTAGGCGGCCTCGATGGCGGTGCGGATCTCCCCGATCACCTCGCCGCCGTCCTTCTCGGCGGCCGCCAGGGAACCGACGAGATCGGCCAGGTCGGTCGCCGGGCAGTAGGCGACCACACCGCCGACGTCCTCGGGATGCAGCCCCGCGTAGATGAGCACCCCCGTCCCCCCCATCGAGCCGCCGACCAGGCCGAACACCGGCACGTCGAACGCCTCCCGCACCGCGGCGATCTGGCGGTTCAGGTCCTCCTCCGCCGCCGGCCCCATCCAGGCGTTGCCCCGCAGGTCGGGCGCCAGAATGCCCACGTCGTGTTCGACGAACACCGGCAGCCACGCCCGGCGGATGTCTTCCCGGACAAAC
Source organism: Planctomycetota bacterium (assembly GCA_012514895.1). Lineage (GTDB taxonomy): Bacteria > Planctomycetota > Phycisphaerae > SM23-33 > FEN-1343 > JAAYZK01. Next base: position 9,644 of record JAAYZK010000048.1, read on the forward strand.
AGTTGATCGCCCAACGACCCGTGGCCGTGCAGCACCACAACCCACGGCCGCCCCGGCCCCGAAGGCAGGCGCAGGAACACCCGGTCTTCCCACCCGTCCAGCGGACTGCGATAGAGACGGCACTGGACGTCGGGCATGCCCGCGACGGCCTGCGTCGCCATGCTGAAGAGCGTGTCGTCGAGCATGGCCCGTTTCCTGACCCGTCCCGCCGCGTCGGGGCCGGTCGCCGGATCGCTGTCCATCGAGAGTTCCTTTCAAGGTCCCGGCCCGCCTAGGTCAGGACCAGCAGCCAGTCCTTGCCGTTGGGGGCCGGGTAGACGCCGTCGGTGCACTGGGCGTTCCGCCACGTGCCCGCGCGCGGATCGAACCAGCGGGCCGGGCGATCGCCGGCGTCGCGGAGGCGGACGGGCAGGCCCCTGGGCGTATACGCCAGCAGGTGCGAGCCGTCGGTCGTTCGGGCCGCGGCGATATGGGCCGCCGCATCGTCCAGCCCCGGCTGATCGACCAGCCGGTCCTGGGCCGGCCGCAGCTTCCACCACGGCAGTGCGTCGAAGAACGCCTTGAGGATGCCGATGTGCTCGAGACCTTCGGTTTCGAGCCCGATGCGATAGGACGGCACGGCCCCGTCGTGCCACTGGCCGTGGCCCTCGCTGGGACCGATCCGGGAGTTCCAGTTCCAGATGGCGTCGTGGCCGTACGTCAGGCCCGCCGTCGGGCTGACCAGCAGACTCCACCAGGCGGCTCGCCGCACGTTGGCGGCGGTGTGCTCCTGGATTCCCCCGTAACCGTGGGCCAGTTCGTAATTGGGTTCCAGGTTGATCACGGGCTTGGGCGGGGTGTTGGCCCACTCGGTGGCCGGGGGGCCCTGCGTATGCCACCGCCTGTCGTGGTCGCCGTCGCCGTGGCCGGACTGGTAGCCGGCGAAATCGAACCAGCTCTCGTTGCGCATCTCCTCGTTCGGCCAGGAGCACCCGCACGGGTGGAGCGTGACCAGCCGCCTGGCGCGGCCGTCGAAGACGGCCCTGCCGATGCGTTTCCACCGCTCGTAGCCGATCCTGGCGTAGTTGCCGTCCCCCCCCAGCAGCCAGACGGCCTGGCAGGCGCCGTAACGGGCGACGACGTAGCGGGCGTAGCGGACGGCGTCGCCTTCGCTGAGGCGCTGGCCGATGTCGGACTCCAGCAGCGTCCACAGGACCACCGGGGCGGCGACGAGGCCCGCCTCGTTGATCATCGCGACGCGCCGGTCGATCCGCTGAAAGTACTCGGGGAACACCCGGGCCGGAGCGTCGGTCGAGACGCTGGGCGTGCCGTACGCGTCGACGGCGTCGCCCCGCCAACTGCCGGCGACGAACTGGATGGCGTTGAAGCCCTGCCGTCGCCGGATGGCCAGGTACTCGGCCCAGTTGTCGTCGTCGCCGCGGATCACCCCGTTCCAGGCGGTGTCGGCCAGCCAGAAGAACGGCCGCCCGTCGCCGCCGACCAGGTGCGTGCCGTCGTCGCTGACGCGCAGGGGGCCTTGGCGGTAGAGCGGGTTGTCGCCCGTGTACAGCACGCACTCGAACGCCCCTTCGCGGCCGTCCAGCCCCGGATCGGCGGGGGTGCAGCCGGTGCGCCACCGCCAGGAGCCGGCCTCGTCGGGGCTGAACGCCGCGCGGAAGCGGCTGCCGCCGTCCCAGTAGCCGTCGATGCGAAGCTCGCGCCCCGACGGGGACTGGAAGACCACCTCCAGTTCGATCTCCTGCAGGGGGTTGTCGTAGTCGGCGGCACTGGTGAAGTCCAGGTGAACCACGGTGTGCCGGGCGATGGGCTGGTCCAATGTGCTCATGTCCGCCTGCTTCCTGTCAGGGTGGAAGGAACGTTGTGCGGCCGCGCACTATAGCCGAGGACCCGCGCCGGCCGCAACGGCCATGACGCCTGTGCCGCCCGGGACCGACCGGCGGCGTCCACGGCCGCACGTCGGGGCCCGGATCGCTCGCTGCCGCAACCCGTGGCCGATACGATTACTTTGGACACCGCCGTGCGAGACCCTCACCATCGGACGACGGTGCGGCAAAGGGGGGAAGCGGTGGACGACAGACCCGTCAGCATCTTCTACAGCGTCCATCCGTGGCTGATCGCGCTGGGGAACCTGGCGGTCCTGGCGCTGATGTCTGAGCTGGGCTTTCGCCTGGGCACCCAGGCGCTCAACGAGATGATCGAGCGGGGCCTGACGGAACAACCCTCTGGCGTGACGGGCTTCCGTGTGCCGCTCACGACAGTGGTACCGACTGTGTCATCTGCAGGGGGGAAGGCATGCACGAGCGCATAGACAGCCTCTTCTACAGCATCAACCCGTGGCTGATCGCGCTGGCGAATCTGGCGTTTCTCGTGCTGGCCTCGGAGTTGGGGTTCCACCTGGGACTGCGGCGGCGCGCGGCGACGGATGAATCCCAGCGGGGACAGATCACAACGCTCCAGGCGGCCATCCTGGGCTTCCTGGCGCTCATCCTGGGCTTCACGTTCTCGATCTCGCAGGGGCGGTTCGACACCCGCCGGCAACTGGTGATCCAGGAGGCCAACGCCGTCGGCACGACCTGGCTGCGGGCGCAGACGCTCCCGGAGCCCTACAGGTCGAACCTCAGCCAGCTGCTGGCCCGCTACGCCGAGGCACGGGTGCCCGACCCGGACACCGGATCGATCCGTCGAGCCATCGCCAGATCCGAGCAACTGCACGGGCAGCTCTGGGATCAGGAGGTCGCGGTGACCCGCAACGTCGACAACCCGGCGCTGGTGATCCTGTTCACGCTGACGCTCAACGAGATGATCGACCTGCACACCACGCGCGTGGCCGCCTACCTGTACCGGGCGCCGGCGGCCCTGTTGATGCTGCTGCACCTGTCGGCGGCGCTGGCCCTGGGGGTGATGGGCTACGCCTCGGGCCTGGACGGGCAGCGACATGCGTTCACCGCGGCGGTGATGGTCGTGCTGGTGGCGATCGTCCTGGGGCTGATCGTCGACCTCGAACAGGCGGAGGCGGGCATGTTCCGGGTCAACCAGAAGCCCCTGTTCGACGTGCGGAACCAGATCGAGCAGATCCTTGACGAAGAATCGGGAGGTGGCGGCAATGGCGAGGCAACACGGTCGACGGACAGGTTGGATCGCGGTGTGGACGTGCCTGTGCGCGGCGACGCTCACCGGGGGATGCGGTCCGAGCCGCAACGCCCTGCCGGCGGCGTACGTGAACGAGGCCCAGCCGGTGGGCGTCCCCAACGTGCGGGCCTGGGCGGGCCAGCCCAGCGACCTGTTTCAGCAGGATCTGATCGAATCGATCCGCCAGGTTCGCGCGGGCAGCCCCGATGGACGGATGGATGACACCGGCTGGACCAGCATCCTGGCGATCTCCGGCGGCGGCGCCAACGGGGCGTTCGGCGCCGGCTTCCTGGAGGGCTGGACCGAGACGGGGCAGCGGCCCGTGTTCCGGCTCGTCACGGGCGTGAGCACCGGGGCGCTGATCGCCCCATTCGCGTTTCTCGGCGGCGAGCACGACGCCACGCTGAGGCGGTTCTACACGACGCTCCGCACGGAGGATGTCGTCCGCCGCAAGCCCCTCCTGCTGGCCCTGGCGGGCACCGACGCCTTCGCCGATTCGACGCCCCTGGCCCGCATCATCGAGGAGACGGTGACCGAGGAACTCCTGGCGGCGATCGCCCGGGAGTACAGGCGGGGGCGCCGGCTGTACGTGCTGACGACCAACCTCGACGCCCGCCGCGCCGTCGCCTGGAACATGGGGGCCATCGCCGTCAGCGGCCGACCCGAAGCCCTGGAGCTGTTCCGCCAGGTCATGCGGGCCAGCGCGTCGATCCCCGTGGCCATGGGGCCGGTCTACATCCCCGTCGAAGCCCACGGCCTGATCTACGACGAGATGCACGTCGACGGGGGCGTCACGGCCGAGGTGTTCTTCTACGGCTTCATGCTCGACCTGCCCTCGGCGGCCCGCTGGGCGGGCGTCGACCCCCAGACGGCGCCGCCGATGCGGATCTTCATCCTCCGCAACTCGCAGTTCCGCACGCCCTACGAGCAGGTCGACCCTCGCGTCCTGCCGATCGCCTCGCGGGCCATCGAGGGCCTCATCTCGACGCAGGCGCTGGGCGACCTCTACCGCATCTACGGCATCGCGAGCCGCGACGGCATCGCGTTCAACCTCGCCCGCATCCCCGACGACTACATCCCCCAGGCCGCCGAGACGTTCGACCCCGTCGAGATGCGGCGGCTGTACGAACTCGGCCGCACCATGGCCGCCGCGGGATACGCCTGGGAGACCCAACCTCCCGGCCTGCTGCAGGGCGAGGGTGTCGGGGGCGACGACTGAGACGGGCCCGGATCCATCTGAAAGGGCCCGGCGCCCTTGCCGGAGAGGGACAGGCTGGAGATACAATTGAGTGGATGGGGATGGGGCACAGGGGCAGCTTCTGGCTCCCAACGCGTGCCGTTCTGACAGAGGAGAGGGATCATGGTTGAAGTCACACACACACACACGACTCACCGCCACCCGGCGATACTGGGGGCCGTCGCGATCACCTTGGGCATCCTGGCCTTGCTGGCGCCGCTCCTGGCGGGCTCGGTCGTGGCCCTGATGCTCGGGGTGCTGCTGATCGTCGGCGGGATCATGCGGTTCGTCTGGGCGTTCGAGGCCCACAGCTTCGGACGCGGGACGCTTCTGTTCGTCCTGGGCGGACTGATGGCCCTGGGCGGACTGGCCCTGCTGTTCCGCCCGCTCTACGCGATCGACGTCCTGACCGTCATCCTGGCGGTGTACTTCATCGTCGACGGGATCGTCGAGATCATCGCCGGCGTGAGGCGGCACGCCACCACCGCCGGGTGGGGCTGGCTGCTGTTCTCGGGGATCGTGTCGATCCTGCTGGGCGTGCTGCTCTGGTCCATCCGCGTGGACGACTTCCTGGCCCTGGTGGGGATCCTCGTGGGCATCAAGCTGATCTTCACGGGCGTCGTCATCATCGCCTCCGGCGCCGAGCACGCGATGCCCAGGGCCGCGTGATGCCCGGCGGTCAGATGCCGCTGCCGTGGGAGTGCAGGCCGCACTCCTTGGAGCCTCGCTCCCACGGAAACTTGCCCGCGCGACGGCCGAGCGCCTCGCGAACGGGGATGTGGCAGGGCTCGCAGCCCAGGACGAAGTACCGCTCCCCGTAGGCCGAAACGTAATCGTAGAGGCTGTTGCAGGGCACGTCGCGGCGGCGGATGTACGCGTCGACCTGCTCGTCGGTCCAGTCGAACAGGGGATTGAGCTTCAGCACGTCCTTGCCGTGAGGGCCCCGCTCGATGCAGACCCTGGCGGCGGCGCCGCGCCGCAGGTCGGACTGCTCCGCGCGCAGCCCGGCGATCCAGACATCCAGCGTCTCCAGCGCACGGCTCAGCGGCCGCACCTTCCGCACGTGGCAGCAGTGCGACCGCGCCAGGAAGTGGGCATACCTGCCCACCGACCGGTGCATCTCCTCGACCTCCGCCGCGTCGGGCTCGTAGCGCTCGATCGCCACGCCGTAGCGCGACTCGACCGCTTCCAGCAGGGCGTACGTCTCGGGAGGATTCATCAGCGTGTCGACGAAAAACGTCCGGTACGGCACGGCCAGCCGCGACGCCATGTCGATCAGCACGACGCCCGTCTTCTGCAGACTCGTCCCGATCGCGGCCCGCGACCCGAAGGCCTCCAGCGCGTACCGCAACAGTTCCTCCGGCTCCAGGGCCTCCAGGCGCGACAGGTCCGCCTGCTCCACCGTCCATGCTTGCGTTCCCACACCACGCCTCCTGCCTTTGCACGTCCGGAATACCTGCACGGCCCTGCCAGGATCACTGAATAACACTAAAGTTCATGCGTTTAATGTAGTATCGGCAGGGCCTAAAGTCAAGCGATTTGATAGGATATAGATAGATTCTCGTAAGTGCTTTATTTAGAACTAGAAAGAGTGATAGCTCACAACGACGGTCCTTGCGCGGCGTCAGCGAGCCGCACCTGCCGCGGCGAGGCGCCGACGATCTGCTTGAACACGCGGGAGAAATGGAAGGGGTCGCTGAAGCCCACGCTCCAGGCCACGGTCTGGACCGGCTGGTCCGTCTGCCGCAGCAACTGCACGGCGGTGCCGATGCGGAGCCGCCGCAGGTACGTCATGGGCGGCTGGCCGACGTGCCGGCCGAACAGGCGGGTGAAGTGCGTCGGCGTCAGCCGCACGCGCCGGGCCAGGGCGGCCGCCGTCAGGTCAGCGTCGGCGTAGTGCGTGTCCAGGTAGTCCAGCGTGTCGCGCACTGCGGCGGGCAGCCGGTGCGCCGGCGGGGCGAGCTGCTCGCGGCGGTCCTCCAGCAGCCCCACGAGCAGCTCAGTCAGGGCCGATCGGATCGCGTAGCCGTCCGCCGGCGACAGCGAAGGGGACGGCTCCTGCCGGCGCGGCGGCGGGTAGAAGGTGTATCCCCACCCCGCCCGCCGGCACCGCAGGGTCAGACGCTGAAACGCCCGCACCAGCGCCGCCGGATTCGCGGCCGCCAAGCCGTGGAAGATGGGCCGGTCGTACAGGTCCGCGAACTCCTCCGCGTCGGCCACGTCGATGAAGGCGCACCAGGCCTTGATCGAAACGTACCGCTGCGAGTACACGCCGTGATGGACGCTCTGCAGGCAGACGAACGTGTCCGGCGGCGCCACGGTCATCTCGCCCAGCCGCAGGCGGCCGACGTCGCCCTGCTGGACGTAGCAGATCTCCAGGTACGGCGCGGGCGCGTTAGCGAAGCCCAGACTGCCCTGCCCGACGTAGACGATCCGGGGCAGCGCCTGGCGATTGACCCACACCAGGAGCTTCTCCAGGAATGCGCATGAAATATCCATCTTCCAACCTGTCCCGTCCATTCCGCCGTAAAGCCGAAGACGTTAAGGTTATCAGCGTAATCGACCCCGGACGGCGGCGTCAAGCGAACGCCCGGCCCGGCACGATGTTTAAAACAGACAGGAGCAGCCCCATGGCCCGGACGAGATTGGCGTTGGTCGGATGCGGCGGAATCGCCAGGAACCACGCGCAGCGGTTCGCCGCCCACACCGACCGGCTGAAGGTGGTCGCCGCAGTGGACGTGCGCCTCGAGCAGGCCCGGGCCGTCGCCGACCTGATCGACGGCGCCGTCGCCGCCGAGGACTACCGCGACGTCCTGCCCGACGTCGACGCCGTTCTGCTGGCGACGCCCCACCAGCTCCACCACGCCATGGCCATGGACTGCCTGGCCGCCGGCAAGCACGTGCTGCTGGAGAAGCCCCTGGCCAACACGCGGAGCGAATGCCTGGACCTCGTGGCCGCCTCGCAGCGCAGCGGCACGGTGCTCATGGTGGCCTACTGCATGCGGTACCACCCCCTGCTGCGCCGGGTGAAGGAGCTCCTGGACGCCCGGACGTACGGCGAGGTGTTCCAGATGTCCATCTGGACCGAGCAGCTCACCGTCCTGGACAGCGACAACTTCGGCCGATGGGCCATGGACGTCCACAACCTCGGCGGCGGGCAGTTGTTCAGTCACGGCTGCCACTACATCGACCTGCTGATGTGGTACCTGGGCGACCCGATCGAAGGCGTGCACGTGGGCACCCGCACCGGCACGCCGTGGATGACCATGGAGGGCACGAGCAACGTGGCGCTGAAGTTCGACCGCGGCGTGCTGGCCTATCACTTCGGCACCTGGGGCGCCCGGGGCAGCCGCCTGAAGTACTCGCTGCACGCCCACTGCACCGACGCGATGCTGGAGGTCGACCTGATCGCCGGCAAGCTCTACGCGCACCTGCCGCAGGACAAGGTGGAGCTTCTGGCCGAGTCGCCCGGCGGCAAGCCGATGGAGCAGGAGATGAGCCACTTCCTGGACTGCATCGAAACCGGCCGCCGGCCCGACACGAACGCCGCCGAAAGCCTCCGGGGGCTGGAGGTCATCTGGAAGCTCTACGCGGCCGAGCGCCAGGGGGTCGTGGCGCGTTTCGCCGACATGCCGCACCCCCAGTCCTCCTTCGAGTAGGCCGGCGGGCGGTGCAGTGGGAACGCGTCCTACGTGCGTTTCAGGTCGTTGCGCCAGTACTCCACCGCGGCGCGGTTGGGCGCGTTGCTGTGCCAGTTGCAGCCGTAGAGGTCCGGCATCCCGTCGCCGTCGATGTCGGCCACCACCAGATTGTGCGACCCGCCCGTGGCGACCACCTGTTTATCCCAGGACGTCCCGCGGCCGCGGTTGTGGTAGATGCTCACTTCCTGGGGCGGCTGGCCCTGGTGCATCATGGCGGTCACGATGTCCAGGTCGCCCCCGCCGTCCATGTCGGCCAGGGCCAGGCTGTGCAGCACGCACTCCACGCCGTCGGCGACGACGTGCTCGTCCCACTCCTCTGCCGCGTCCGATCCGGCCTTGAACCAACTGATGCGGTAGATCTGTTTGGCCAGTTCGCTGGGGACCAGCACGATCTCCGGCCGGCCGTCGCCGTCGATGTCTCCGGCGGCGACCTTGACGTCGGCGTGGGTGTAGCGCGTCGTGAAGATCCGTTCGGGCCAGCTCTTCCCGAGGATGTCGCCGGGGTTGGCGTACCAGCGGCCGTTCACGATCAGGTCCAGCCGCCCCGTGCCCCGCAGGTCCGCCGCGGCGATGCCCTCGCCGTGAGGGCAGGCGATCGTCCTCCAGGCCCAGGCGCCGTCGTCCTGCCGGCGGTACAGGGTGATCTCGTCGCCGGCCTTGTCGCTGAAGGAGCTCTGTCCCCGCACAGCCACCTCCAGGCGGCCGTCGCCGTCCAGGTCCGCCAGCAGCACGTCGTGGCGGCCCTTGGGCGTGCCGATGACGTGCCTGTCCCACGGCTCCGTGGGCGAGCGGCCGCTCGCCATCGGGTTGCGATACCAGTACAGGGGCGCGTACGGCTTGCCGGCGGAGGGCACGACCACGTCGAGGTATCCGTCGCCGTCGATGTCGCCGACGGCCATGGCGGTCGTGAACGAACCGTCGCCGATGCGGTGTTTCGTCCAGGTCGGGGCCTCGTACCAGAACACGCCGTCTCCGTCGGCGCTGGCCACCAGCAGGTCCGGCCGGCCGTCGCCGTTCAGATCTCCTGCAGCCTTGCAGTGGGGATGCCTGGGGGCGTCCGGGTCGACCACGACGTGCGTGAAGGGAATCGACATGGCTCTCCTCGTTCTCTCAGACCGTGCCTGCGACCGTACCGATCCTACGGCGGTCCGCCGGCAGAGCAAGGAGAAACAGGCCCCTTGCAGGGGAGGAATCCTGTCCGGCGCGCCGCGGGCTGTCCGTCAGATGTACTCGACAGTGGCCGGCGGCTTGGGCGTCAGGTCGTAGAGGCAGCGGTTCACGCCGGGCAGGCTGGTGATCCGCCGGGCGAGGCTGTGCAGCGTGTCCCAGCTCAGCTCGGTGACCGTTGCCGTGCGGGCGTCGGTGCTCTCGATGCACCGGACGACGATGATCTGCCCGAATTCCCGCTTGCCGTCGCGGATGCCCGTGGCGCAGTCGTTCAGCAGGACGGCGAGATACTGGAACGCACCCGTCGAGGCGAGTTGCTCTTCCACGATCTCGGTCGCCGCCCGCACCGTCGCCAGGCGCTCGGCAGTGACCTCGCCGACGATCCGGGCCGCCAGGGCCGGGCCGGGGAAGGGAATGCGGTGCGTCATGTCGGCGGGAAGCCCCAGGCAGGCGGCCAGTTCGCGCACGCCGTCCTTGCGGAGCGTCTTGAGCGGCTCCAGGACGTGGTAGCCGTACGCCTGCTGGGGGTCGATGCCCAGTTGCGCCAGGATGTTGTGCTGGCGCTTGATGCCGGCCACCGTCTCCTCGATGTCGGTGAGGATGGTCCCGTGCAGCAGGAACTTGGCGCCGGACTGCCTGACGATGCGGCCGAACACGGTCCGGTAGAAGGTGTCGGTGATGGCGCGGCGTTTCTCCTCCGGGTCGGTCAGGCCCTTCAGCGCCGAGAGGAACTCCTGGCGGGCATCGACCAGGTCCACGGGGATGCCCAGGGCGTCGAAGGCCTCGACGACGCGGCGGGGTTCGCCCTCGCGCATCAGGGCGTTGTCCACGAACACCGTCTTGAGCTGCCCGCCGAGGGCCCGGTGGCCCAGGGCCGTCACCACGGAGCTGTCGACGCCGCCGCTCAGCGCGTTGATGGCGATGTGGTCTCCCACCGTCCGGCGCAATTCACGGCTCTGTTCTTCGATGAATCGGTTGCAGTCCATAGGCTCTCCATCATGGGTGGCACTGCCCGCGGATGCGGAACTCCGGTTGCCTGCTCAGCGGGCCGGCACGGTGCTTCGTATAGCAGCCCGCCGGGGGCGTGTCCACCGGCGGTCTTCCGGCAAGGCCGTTTTCCGGGGGGCGCGGAGGTCAGCGGACGAACAGGCTGCTGCTGGAGAACTGCGGGTCGCAGGTCAGGTTGATCCCCAGCCGGCGCAGGCCGGTGTCGTCGCCGGGGGTGGGGATGTGGGTCATGTGCATTTCGCACCCGCGCAGCCGCCGCAACTGGGCGACCGCCAGTTCGGCCGTCGGGCTGGTCGTGGCGGCGATGGCCAGGGCGATGAGCGTTTCCTCGAGGTCCAGGCTCACGGTCTTGCGCTGCATGACGTCCTGCTTGAGGGCGGCGACGGACCGGATGATCATGGGCGAGAGGAGATGGAGCTTGTCGGGGATGCCGCCCAGGATCTTGGTGGCGTTGAGCACGGCACTGCTGGCGGCGTGCATGAGGGGCGAGTTGACGCCGGTGGCGAGGCCGCCGTCGGCCAGCAGCAGCGCGGCGCCGCACACGACGCCGGCGTTGCCCTTGCCCGGGGCGCCCAGCGCCTCCTCGGCCGCACGCCGCGCCGGCAGCACCGGCGGCCGCTGCTCGGGCAGGGCGTCCAGCTCCTTCATCAGCACCTCCACGCGCTCGACCGTCTGGGCGTCGGCCATGCCCATCGCGTACTCGCAGGCGTAGCGGAACCGCCGCCGGATGACCTCCTGCAGCGCGGCGTGGCGGACCCGCTCGTCGTTGACGATGGCGAACCCCGCCCGGTTGACGCCCATGTCCGTGGGCGACCGGTACAGCCGCCCGTCGCGGGTGATCCGCTGGAGGATGGCCCGCAGGACCGGGAAACTTTCCACGTCGCGGTTGTAGTTGACCGCCGCCTCCCCGTACGCCTCCAGGTGGAAGGGGTCCACCAGGTTGAAGTCGCGGATGTCGGCCGTCGCGGCCTCGTAGGCGACGTTCACGGGGTGGCGCAGCGGCAGGCTCCAGATCGGGAACGTCTCGAACTTGGCGTACCCGGCGGCCTGTCCGCGATGGTGCTCGTGGTAGATCTGGGACAGGCACGTCGCCATCTTGCCGCTGTTGGGGCCCGGGCCGGTGACCACCACCAGCGGTCTGGAGGTCTCGATGAACGGGTTGGCGCCGTACCCCCGGTCGCTGACGATCCTGTCGACGTCGGCGGGATAGCCCTCGATGGGAGGATGCGTCACGGTCCGTATCCCCCGCCGCCGCAACGTGTTCTCGAACGCGACCGCGGCGGGCTGGCCCTGGAAGCGGGTGATCACCACCGCCGACACGTCCAGCCCCCAGTCGCGGAGATCGTCGATCAGCTTGAAGGCGTCGGCGTCGTACGTGATGCCGAAGTCGGCGCGGATCTTGCGCTGCTCGATGTGACCGGCGTAGATGCACAGGATGATCTCGGCATCCGCCTTCAACCGCTGCAGCAGCCGCATCTTGACGTTGGGGTCGTACCCGGGCAGGACCCGTGCGGCGTGGTAGTCGAAGATCAGCTTGCCGCCGAACTCGAGGTACAGCTTGCCCGAGCTGTCCGTCACCCGCCGCAGGATCGCGGCCGTCTGCTCGGCGAGGTACTGGTCGTTGTCAAAGCCCGTCTCCGTCTCGGCCCAGAAGGCCCCTTGCCGCATCGGCTGGGACGGCTCGGGATCAAGGATGCTGTTACTCATGGCGGGCATTATAGCAGGCGACGGGCCGGGCGATACCCGCAACAGCGGTCCCGGCGAAGAACCTCTGCCGCCCCTCGTCGGCGGTCCCGGGAGCCGCCCCAGACGACCGGCCGTCGGCGTTCCGGCAGCCGGAAACCTGACGCCCCAGGCCGGCCGTTCCTCCAGCCTTCAGCCTGTCTTTCCGGCAGATCAGGCCCAAGTGCAGGGAAGTGAAAGAAAGGGGCCCCAGAAAGCGGCGTCTATTGGGGGTAAGCTAACGAAGTTTTCCCGGCTGGAACCCGGGAATCCCGTGCGCTACGGCCCCGGCCGGCGGACCTGGGCCGGCCCGTCGCCCCAGTCGGGAACCGCCAGGGTTTCCCCGTCGCGGAGGGCGGACTGGTGGGCCACGGCCCCCATGGCCATGTAGCGGACCGCCTGCCAGGCGTTGATGGCCGGGAGTCGGGCGGCGGCGACGGCGTCGACGAACTCGTGGACGAGGTAGGCGTGCGAGCCGCCGTGCCCGCCGTAGGCGACCGAGCCGGCGGCGGGGTCGTACCAGGCCCGGGCGACGTCGTCGGGCAGCGGGTCGCGCATGGCGTCGTCGGTGAGCGTCTGCAGTTCGTCCGGGCCCAGGACCCCGGACCCCCGGCGGCCGTTCGACCGCCAGGTGTTCTCGGCAAAGGCGCCCCGGGTGCCCATGATGCGGAAGGTTTCGCTGTCGTGGAAGGGCCCGGCACACTCGCGGTATTCGCAGATCCGCACGACGGCGCCGTTGCTCATGCGGAACAGGGCCGTCTCGTTGCTGAAGGCCGAGTCGTCGAAGAAGGGGTCGCCGGTGCGGTTGCGGTAGCCCTGGGCGGTCACGGAGACGGCGTGGGCGTTCATGATCGCGACGGGGCCGCTGGTGGAGTGCGTGGGGTAGTGCATCGGTCCGCCCAGGACGCCCCGCCGGCGGTAGGCGGCCTTGCGCTGCACCCACTCGCACCCGGCGGCGCCGGTCTCGCGGTGCTCCTGGACCTGGCGGAGGGTGTAGCCGCCGGCGTCGACGTCGTGGAAGTACTCGCCCTCGGCGTAGACGAAGTCCCCGAAGGCCCCCTCGGCGGCCTTGCGGCGGCAGAACATGGTCTGGGGTCGGTAGAAGGTGGTCTCGCCCAGCATGTACGACATGCCCGTCCGCTCGGCCGTGCGGATCAGCCGGTCGCACCAGCCGAGGATCTCGTCGGCGTCGGGGGTCATGATCACGGGCACGGCGCTGTACACGTGCTTGCCGGCCTCCATCGCCTGGATGCACTGCGGGGCGTGCAGCCAGGGCTGGGTGATGATCACCAGCGCGTCGAGATCGGCGCGGCAGATGGCGTCGAGGGAGTCGTAGGCGTCGCGCGGGCTGAACTTGTCGGCCCAGTCGGGGCGGTCGGCGAAGACTCGGATCCGCTGCGGTTCGCGGTCGCACAGCGCCACGCGGTCCACCACCGGATGCCTCCTGAACAGGTCGGCAAACGTCGAGCCGAACGCCCCGAGGCCCACCAGTCCCAGGCTGATGCCCATCGTCCGCTCCTTCTCCTGCCGCACCGCCCCCGCGGCCGACGCGGCCGCGCCAGGGTAACCCCCAACGCGAGGCGGCACAAGGGGCGAGCGCGGAAGCACCCTCGGCGGCGGGCAGCCGATCCCCGACAGCCTCCCGGCGCCGGGCGCCGGGAGGCATGGGCAACAAGAGTCTTGGCGCCTGCGGGATACGTAGTACAATGCATGGTGGATCCGCCTGCGGGAACGGAGCGCATGCACGCGCCGGACCCTCCATGCCGTGCCCCTCAGTTCTACAGGCCAACCCGCAACGAGGAGAGGAACACCATGACGACGCGCAGCATCCTGGCGAACGTGACGGCCGTCGCCGTCATCCTGACGGCCCTGGCGGCGCCGGTCGCGGCCGACACCCACACGTGGGTGGGCCTGGGCGACGGAACAAGCTGGCACGATCCGGCCAACTGGTCGCCGGCCGAACTGCCCCTGGAGATCGGCACCGGCGACGGCGCCGACGCCGTCGTCATCGACGGGGCCCATGACGTCGTCATCGGCACCGACGTGGTCGCGGTCAACAGCGTGAAGATCGACGGCGACGCCACGCTGACGATCGCCTCGGGCCGCAGGCTCAACACCAACAACCTCGATATCGTCAACGGCGGATTGATCTTCGAGGAGATCGACGGCACGGGCGCCTCGCTGGGCTGGGGCAAGGCCAATCGCGGCCACCTCTTCATCGAGGCCCAGGGCTACATCACCGGGGCCGGCGCCATCCGCACCACCACCGGCGGCGGGGGCGTGCAGATCCGCTCCCAGCGGGCCGCCGATTTCGACATGACCCGCATCACCCTCCAACTGGCCTACGGGGAGGACCTCGTCGTCGCCTCGGCCGACCTCGGGCGCGACAACCTCCCGGCCTGGGACGGCGGGAACTTCGCCCTCGGGACCCTCCAACTCGCCGATCGTCGCTTCTCCCACGCCCTCAGCGGCACGCCCAACGTCCACGCGCTGTACTGCCGCGAACTGCGGTTCGCCGGCAGCAGCACCGAGAGCGCGGACCTCGATATGAACGGCTTGAACGTCTACGTGCTCAACAAGATTGTCTGGGCCGACGGCACCTACACCGATACCCCGGGCGAGCTGCCCGTCGCGACGGCGCACGTGGACCTCGAACGATGGACCTCGCTGTGGGACGACTCGGCCGACCCCGGCCAGGCCTTCGTCGGCCAGGGCATCTCCCCCAATGACCCCCCCGTCGCCGACGCCGGCGACGACCAGTCCGTCATCGACGCCGACGGGGACGGCTTCGAGGATGTCCAACTGGACGGCACGGGCTCGACCGACCTGCAGGGGCCCATCGCCGCCTACGACTGGACCGAGGGCGGCAGCCCCCTGGCCGCCGGCGCGACGCCCACGGTCCACCTCGCCGTCGGCGAGCACACCCTCACGCTGACGGTCACCGACGCTGACGACGCCACCGATGACGACACCGTCGTCGTCACCGTCCAGCCCCAGGCGGCCCTGTTCCCGCCGACCGCCGAGGCCGGACCCGACCAGGACCTCACCGACCTGGACGATGACGGCTTCGAGACCGTCAGCCTGGACGGCTCGGCCTCCAGCGACAGCGACGGCTCCGTCGTCAATTGGGTCTGGACCGAAGGCGGCATGATCGTCGCCACCGGCGAGACGGCCACGGCGATCCTGCCGGCCGGCGTGAACGTCGTCACGCTGACCGTCACCGATAACTTCGGCCTCACCGGCACCGACACGACGACCATCACCATCCACCGCACCGATCCGCCCGTCGCCCTGCTGGAGCTGACCAACCACCTGTCCGGCATCTCCCTCGCCCTCGGCGGGACCAACGGCGCCGACTGGGCCGTCGAACGCACCTTCCACGAGGAGGAAAACGCCGACCAGGTGATCTACCTGCGATCCGACGTGGTCCTCTCCCTGGCCCACAACGCCCATAACACGACGCTCGATCGCAGCGGCGGCATCCCCCACCCGATCGGCATCGGCGGCCTCGATGGCAATCCGGCCACCGACGACGCCGGCGACATCCACTGGAAGATCGACCGGGACATGCAGAGCCACGGCTATACCACCGTCGGTGCGTCCATCCCCGCCTACGCCCCGCTGTACGATGGGCCCTTCAGCTTCGACACGCTCACCTACGACGGCGTCACCCCCGTCCTCGGCGCCATCGGCGACAACGGCCTGGCCTGGGGCGGCAGCCCGACCAACACCTCGGCACGCTTCGCCTACGGGCAGCTCGACCGGTTCGGCAACGAGTGGCACACGCTGACCTACTGGGACAATGACGGCCCCGTCTTCGCCGCCGCCGGCGTCAATCCGGATCGGATCGCCGCCTCTGACGGGCATTGGGTCTATGTCTGCGTCGACCCCGTCACGCCGGTCCTCCAGTTCACCGCCCCGGCCGGCCAGCAATACTACACCACCCCGCTCAAGACCTACCACATCCCCAGGACGTGGGACCAGACCACCTACCTGACCCCGGGCGTCCAGATCGCCTTCGTGAACCTCACCAACGACGCCCGCGTCCAGTACCGCGTGGACGGCGGCCCCTGGCAGGAGTTCCGCGGCGGGGCGCTGACCGCCTCCGACCTGTTCACCACCGCCAACGGCCCCAGCCTGCTGGAGGTCCGGGCCGGAGACGCCGCGACCATCCTCGAACGCACCATCGTCATGAGCCCCGACTACCCGGCGCCCGACGAGGAGCACGGCACACTGCTGTGGGCCGACGAGGACGAACGGCTGGCGATCGCCGACAAGGTGCACACCCTCCAGCCGTTCAAGGTGTCCTACGAGGCATTCCTGAACAGCTATTACCAGGGCTCCACCGCCAACTACACCGACGTCCGAGGCGGCTGGCGCAGCGGGGCCGGCTTGGCCTCGTCCTCGCTGGCCAACGCCTTCGCCGCCGCCATCGAAGGACCGGCCGCCCAGCCGAACCTGGCGGCCCTGGCCAAGCAGCGCCTCATCCGCATGGCGCGGCTCGAACCGGTCGGATTCGACCACAACGTCAGTTTCGCCACGCCCAGCAAGGACTACCTCAACGAACTGGGCCAGACCATCCAGCAGTTCGCCGACGCCGGCGTCGCCTACGACCTGCTGGCCTCCTGCTACCGCCGCAGCGACCACCCCGCGGGCATGACGCCCATCGAGGAGATCCGCATCCGCGACGGGCTGGCCGAGATCGCCAAGTCCATCCTCCAGACGAGGGCCAACTGGTCGTTCACCGTCGGCGGCGGGGACACGCACTGGGCGCACGGGTACGAACTGGCCTTCGGCATCATCGCCGCCGCCATGCCCACCTACGCCACGCCCTGGTTCGGCGTCAGCGGCGGGGACAGGACCACCGTCAATGACCTCGAAGAAGGCGGCTACTACTGGAACCCCTTCCCCGACCAGGGCGTCACCTGGTGGGAGGCGGCCACCGATCCGGCCATCGCCACGCCCGGCCACCCCAACGTCAAGGCCCCCCTGCGGGCCGAAGCCCTCATGACCGATGAAGGCTGGTGGACCGGCCCCAACGACTACCAGGGCGACGGCGACCGCTACTTCGACGGCGTCAGCCGCAGCCAACTGGTCGACCTCAACTCCGGCGGCATGGCCAACGCCGAATGCCGCGTCGAACTGGTCGAGATGTCCGGTTACGAGTCGCCCTTCAGCGAACGCCTCCACGTCCTGGACGGCATCCGCCGCCTCCGCGGCGACGACGCCCGCCAGCCGAGCGTCACCAACTACATCCGCCGCCGTCTCGTGCACGGCTACACGCCGTTGAGTTGGAACGCCGCCACGAAGGTCTATACCGCCGGGGCGCCCCGCTGCGGCGGCTCGCTGCTGGCGTACAACAACCGCTATGAGGCCGCGTCACTGCCGTCGGCGACGGCGATCATGGGCACATTCCTGTCCGACCTGAGAAAGTACTACGGCTATGAGCCGGGCGAGCCCACGATGGACATGGAGCAGAGCCGCAAGACCCTCTACGACGCCTACACGCTGGCGCTGATGTGGGACCCGACGCAGATCGCCCCGCATCAGGCCGAACCCAACCACGCGCCGATCCTCAAGCCGCTGCTCAAGCACGTGGTGCACCCCGGCGAAGCCCTGCACAAGGACCTGATCGCGATGGATCCCGACGACGACCCGCTGACGATCACCGTCACGGGCCTGCCGGCCGCCGCCGTCTATGATCCGGCCGCGCGGTCGATCGACTGGATGCCCTCGGCGGCCGACGCGGGCGTGCACGTGGCGACGGTGACCGTCAGCGACGGCGCTGCCACCACCGTCGGCCACTGGCCGATGATCGTCAAGGCCGACGCGCCTTCCGGGCCGATCCCGGCGAATGTCACCGGCGCGACGGCGACGCTGGAGGGCGACGACATCACCGTGTCGTGGACCGAGCCGAGCGGCGTGAGCATCTCCCACATCATCGTCTGGCGGGACGGCATCCCGGCGGTCGTACTGCCGTCCGGCACGACCTCCTGGGTCGACGCCGACCGGCCCGGCGGCACGCACACCCGCTACCACGTGTCGGTGCTCAGCACCGTCGGCGCCGAGTCCTCCGGCGTGGTCGCCTCGCCGGGCTACCTCTTCATCCCCTTCGCCCAGGCCGCACCCGGCGACGCCGACGGGGACGGAGACGTCGACCTCGACGACTTCGTCATCCTCAAGAACAACTTCGGCACGCCCTCCGGCGCCACGCAGGCCACCGGCGACTTCGACGGCGACGGGGACGTGGATCTGGATGACTTCGTGATCCTGAAGACCAACTTCGGCCGGTAGCGGCAACGACGCTACAGGCGCGGATGATCGATCGACGGCCCGGGCGCAGCGGCGCTCCGGGCCGTCGTCTTCATGCCGACGTCGCTCCGGTGGAGCGGGCGTGCGCGTGCATCACGTCCAGGCTTGCCGGCGGACGGGTGTCCGTGCCGATGATGCGGCCCGCGTCCTGCCGATCACGTATCGTACCTGCCGTGGTCGCGCCAGGCGGCGATCATGGCGCGGTAGTTGGCGATGGGCACATCCGGCTGGACGGCGTTGGAGGCCCCGAGGACCAGTCCGCCGCCGTCCTTGCAGGTGGTCAGCAGCTCACGGGTGGCGGCGTAGACGTCGTCCGGCCTCCCCCGCAGCAGCAGTCCGCAGTCGACGTTGCCGCACAGGCACAGGCGGCCGGCGACGGCGTCCTTGGCGGCCCGCATGTCCATGCCGGCGATCGGGTCGACCGCCTGCAGGGCGTCGACGCCGGTGGCGGCGATGACGTCGAGATAGCGGGTGAGGTTGCCGTCGCTGTGGAGGATGGCGTGCATCCCCATGGCGTGAACCGCCGCGGCCCACGCGTCGAGGTTCGGCAGGATCCACCGCTTCATCTGCTCGACGTTGAAGAAGGGCCCGGAGTTGTCGGCGATGTCGGAGGCGGTGAAGACGATCTCCACGCCGCAGTCGCGGAACTTCCGGGCGGTCTCCAGCCCGTGCTCCAGGCACGTCCGGGCCTGCTCGTCGATGCTTTCGGGCTCGTCGAACATCCGGCAGCAGAATTCGACGTCGTAGTTGGCCGCCATCACCCCGCCGCTGCCGGCGACCAGCAGGATCCCGTCGGGCATGTGCTCGCGCAGGATCGCCGCCTGGCGGAACCGGCTCTCGCCCGGCAGCACGTAGTAGGCCAGTTCGCCGGGCGCCTGGTACCAGTACCCGCCCGGCACCGTCACCGCCGCGAATCCCAGGTCCGACGCCACCGCGGCGATGATGGCCGCGTTGGCGTGCATCGCCCGCTCCTGCTGGGCGTCGCTGAGCGCCTCGAACTGGCGCCCCAGCACCACCTGCCTGCCCGAGGCCGCGTTCCAGCCGTGAAACTCCAGTTCCCACACCGGCACCGCCCCGGCGGGCGTGCGGCAGTGCAGGGCGGCGATCATGTCGTCACGAGGGCAACTCATCTGTCATCTCCCACAGATCTCTCCGTCGCGGCCCAGGGTGAACGGACCGTACCAGTGGGCCGTCCCGACCAGGCCGGTGGTGCATCGGATCCAGAAGGCTCCACCACCGGGAGCCTTGTAAACAAAGTACCGCGGCCCGTCGGCGACGACGTCGGTCACCTGCGGCACCGGCACGAAGACCGCCTGCTCCGCGGCGGCCCCGCTGGGCATCGGCACCGGCGGCCAGACGTCGTCCAGTCTCGCCAGGGGCTGGCGCGAGAGCACCTGCGCGATCGCCTTCATCTCGCGGACCGCATCGCCGTTCCCGCCGGTCATGCACCCCCCGCACATCGCCAGTAGAACAACCGCGGCCGCGCCTGTCCAGAGATACGATGACGTGTTCATGGCAGTTCCGTCCTCGCAAAGGTCACGGAAGCTCACCGGCCGACTCATCCTACAGCAGCAGACCCAGGAACACCCCCACGACCACGCCCCCCGCCCCCAGGGCCAGGACATCCTGGCGTTTCAGGAGCGTATCGGGCCCGGCCATGACGCTCAGCAGGACGGTGGCCAGGCCGAAGACGATGACCATCGTGCCGACCATGCCGCAGGCATGCGAGGGGGCCCTCACGTAGACCGCGCCGCACAGGGCGGCCAGCAGGGCCGGGCCGAAGAGGAGGTCGCCCCGGCGCGAATGGCGGATGCCGCGCCCCCACAGGGCGATGGCCAGACCCAGCCCCGCCACGAACAGCAGGTGGGCCGCCACGTCCAGCAAACCCTTGCCGATCAGCAGTCCCATGCCTCCAGGATACCGCGGAGGGGCGGGCTCCGCCAGCGACGGCAGCGCGGAGGCCTCTCTCTTGCACGCCGATCGGGCGTAAGGGCGGGGGCAGGCGCCGGGGGGCGCGGACGGCTGTCCTCCCTCGGCCGGGGCCTGTCGATGATCGGCGCGCGGGTGCGGCGGACGACCATCATGGACTGGAGAACCACACCCGACAGGATGACGCCGGCCGCGATCACGACTTGCCGCAACTGCATCTGACTTCTCCTTCCACTCCCCGCCAGGGGGAGACAGGGTTTCGCTGGCACCGGCAGCCGAGAGGATCCAGGCACCAGAGGCGCGGCCTCGGCGATCCAGAGGACCGCGTTGAATGGCCCGTCGGCAAGGTGGACCGCCCGGGCGTCGAGCACGCGAAACGGTCCCGCCGGCGTACAATGAAGCGAGGGGCGACAGGTGAACATCTTCGGCGTCGTCAACATAAACGCCGGCCAGGCCGAGGACTCCGAGGCGTTCCGGCGGGAACTGCGGGACCGCCTGGCGGGGGCGGGCCTGACTGGGGAGGTCCGTTTCGGCCGGGGGGAGGAACTGGCCGGGGCGATGACGGCGGCGGCGGCCAGCGGCGCGGAGGTCCTGCTGGCCGGCGGCGGAGACGGAACGATCCACTACGCGGCCCAGGCCGCCGTGGAAGCCGACATGACGCTGGCAGTGCTGCCGATGGGGACGATCAACCTGCTGGCGCGCGACCTGGGGCTGCCCGTGCGGTGGCGCGAGGCGGTCGACGTCCTGCCCCTCTGCACGCCCGTGCTGATCGACACCGCCGAGGTGAACGGCCACCCGTTCCTCTCG
This sequence comes from Planctomycetota bacterium, assembly GCA_012514895.1. Classification (GTDB taxonomy): domain Bacteria; phylum Planctomycetota; class Phycisphaerae; order SM23-33; family FEN-1343; genus JAAYZK01. The sequence goes on from JAAYZK010000048.1 coordinate 30,656, forward strand.
CAGTCGACCATCGGCCTGGTGCCCCGGCTGGCGCGGCAGCGGGAGCAGATCCGCGGCCGCGGCTGGTTGGGCGGCTTGGCGGCCCTGCCGGTGCGGCTGGTCAAGTCGGTCCTGCACGCCCGCAAGCGGACGCTTGAACTCCGCCTGGAAGACCACACCCACGCCATCCGCACGTGGATGGTCGTCGTCACGAACAACCGGCCCGACAAGCCGCTGACAGTGATGCTCCAGCGCTCGCGCCTCGACCGGGGCTGTCTGACGGTTCACTGGAGCGACGTCCGCACCCGCGCCGGGCTGCTGGGGCTGCTGGCGGCGTACGTCTCGGGGTGCATCGGCCTCACCCGGCACGTCGCAACCCGCGAGTCGGCCACCGTCGAGATCGCCTCCACGATCCCCGTGATCGACGTCGCCGTCGACGGCGAGATCCTCCGCATGGCCTCGCCGCTGCGATACCGCATCCACCCGCGGTCCCTGCGCGTGCTGATGGCGCCCCGGAAGCAGGCCCAGCCGTGATCGCCGGCGGCCTGGCGCAGAAGAACGCCCGGCCGGTCTGCGCAGACCGCCGGGCGTGGATCGTCAATAGGAAGGTCTACGCCTCCTGGCGTCTCAGGCCCGCGGTGCGGCGGCAGCGGCGCCAGCCGCCCAGCGTGGTCAGGCCCAGCAGGCCCGCCAGGACGGACGTCGGGGCCGGCACGACGGGCGGCTCGCCCGTGGCCGTGTAGGGGCAGATGTCCGAGGTGTAGTTGAACTTCACGCCAAGGATGCCGGACAGATCATATCCCTGGGGCATACCGTCGAGGTAGAAGGTGACGGAGTTCTGCACCAGGGGCACCTTGCCGCTCAC
>JAAYZK010000364.1 GCA_012514895.1 Planctomycetota bacterium
AACGCCGCAATGCGAGGGCCCAACCTTCGCATCGCAAACGGACGCTGGCGCGATTGCACGCACTCGGCCTATACCTGAAAGACTTGATCAAGTGTCAATGGAAGCCGTTGTAGCGTTGTAGTACTAAAAGCCCTGGCCGAAGTACTGCTTGAGGATGGTGAAGTCGTCCAGGTCGACCGTTCCGTCGCGGTTGAAGTCGCCGTCGGCCCAGGCGGCCCCGCCCTGGCCGAAGTTCTGCTTGAGGCGTGTGAAGTCATCCAGGTCGACTCTGTAGTCGCCGGTGGCGTCGCCGGGGAAGCGGGAGACTATCCTGTACAGGCCCACGCCGAACCCGCCGAGCTGATCGCTGAACATCCCGGCACTCAGCGGGATCTCCCGGTCCTCGCCGATGACCTCGGCCGCCGAGAACGGCGGCAGTTGGAAGCTGGTGTAGGTCACCGTCGTGGAGGCATTGCGCATCACGACCGAGAAGACGTACGTGCAGCCGTCGAGGCGCTTGACCATGGTGTGGACGGGCGCCTGCGGGTTGGAACTGGAGGTGGAGACCACGCCGGTGAGCGTCGGGCTGTTGAGCACCCGCGCCAGCGACCGCACCTGCCAGTTGATTTCGCCGACCGCCGCGAGCATCACGGGGTCCTTCAGCAGGGCCTGCTCGTCGAAGTCGCTGTCGGGCGACTTGCCGTGGCAGAAGTACAGGATGCCCTGCGAGCCGTGGATCAGCGACATCCACACCTCGGCCTTGACCTGGGCCGGGGTGGCTTTGCCGTTGCCGGAGATGTCCGTGCACTCCACGTAGTTCCACACCACCTGCCCGGGCTCAACCACGGAGCGCAGGCGGTCCACGCCGTCGGCTACCAGCCACAGCTTGTTGTCGGTTTCCACGCGGCCCGAGGCGACCGGGTAGATGTCGAAGCAGATGATGTCGCAGGCCTGTGCGTAGTCGTAGTAGTCTTCGGGGTGGTTCGCCCGCGTGCCCCGGCCGGGGTAGGCCGGCCACGCCACGCCCTGGCCGAGGTTCATGAACACCGGGCGACGGTCGTCGACGGCCTTCATGCCCAGGTAGCGGGTCAGCATGTCGGTGCCGGGGTAGGTGTCCCACGTCGTCGTCGGCAGCGGCGCAATGGGCGAGTAGTACCCGCTGCCGGGCTTGGGCTGGGCATTGTCGGGTTCGTCGTGCTGCAGCCAGCCGACGATGACATCGTCGTCCATGTGCGTGGGGGCGTACTCGCCGGTCTGGTCGAGGATGATCTTCATCCCGGCGTTCCGCAGCCGGTTCATGCCGGAGACGGTATCATCCCACGAGCAGCCGACGTACAGGTTGATCCCCGCGTTGGCGAAGGCCGTCACCCGCTCGCTCCGGGGGGCCTGCACCCACACGCCGAGCGGGAAGTAGTCGTCCTCCACCGGCGGCCCCAGCGACCAGGCGGCATAGGGGCTCTCGGCCAGGCTGACCGCCGCGGGAACAAGGCAGACCAGCAGCGACACGCACGCCGCAAGGGCGTAGAAACTCTCCTTCCGAGCCATCAGACGCCTCCTCCAGCCCCCTGCGTATCCTCTCAGCATAGCATGGGATGCCGATTTTCGCAAGGCGTCCGGCCGGAAAGGGCTACCGGCTTGCGGCCTTCGCCACGCGCCCCACGGCCAGGTCGATCGCCAGTTCGATTGCGGCGGTCATGCTGCCGGGGTGGGCCCTGCCGCGGTGGACGATGTCGAAGGCGGTGCCGTGGTCGGGGCTCGTGCGGATCACCGGCAGCCCGAGCGTGACGTTGACGGCCTCGTGGAAGGCGAGCATCTTGACCGGGATGAGGCCCTGGTCGTGGTACATCGCGACGATGCAGTCGTACTTGCGGCGGTTGTCCTCGACGAACAGCGTGTCGGCGGGGAAGGGCCCGTGGACGTCGATGCCGGCCTCGTGGGCCATCAGGATCGCCGGGCCGATCACGCGGGTCTCCTCGTCGCCGAACCGCCCCGCTTCCCCGGCGTGGGGGTTCAGGCCGCACACGCCGATCCGGGGCTTCTCGATCCCGAACCAGGTGCGCAGGGCCTCGTCGGCCAGGTCGATCGGGTTGAACACGGTCCCGATGCAAAAGCCGTTGCGGATCTCGAACAGCGGCTCGTGGATCGTCGCCAGCACCACCTTCAACTGCGGGGCGACGAACATCATCGCCACCCGCTTGGCCTTGAATCGCTTGGCCAGCAGTTCGGTGTGGCCGGGGAACGGGTAGCCGGCCATCATCCACGACTCCTTCG
>JAAYZK010000365.1 GCA_012514895.1 Planctomycetota bacterium
ATCGTGTCGGGGTCGAACAGGTCCAGCCGCAGTTCCAGGTCGAAACCGGTGGCGCTGTAATCCTCCGAATCCGGCAGCGCGACGGGGAAGTACTGCGTCAGCGACTGGCCCGGCTCGACGTGCATCACGCTCATCGTGAAGCGCAGCAGCTCGCGCCCGGCGGCCGAGACGATGACCAGCGGCTTGGTGTCCCAGGCCACCTCGCCGTCGTTGGTCAGCGTGACGGCGCCGGTGGCGAAGCCGGCGGGGCTGTCCGCGTCGGCCATGACCGCGTCGTCGGCGCTGAAGGCGTCGACCCGCACCGACAGTTCCGGATCGACCGGCCGCTGGTCGAGGACGTACTTGATGTGGTTCTGGTAGTCCAGCAGGAACGTCCAGACGCTGGAGGCCTCCACCGTGTGGTTGACCATGTAGCTCTCGATGGCGCTGAGGATCAGGTTCATCGTCATCTGCTCGGTCTGGTACATGGTGGTGATGGCCTGGCCGTACGCGTCGACCGCCCCGGTGAGGATCGTCCCGATGGCCGACGCGGCTCCCGAAGCGACCTGCCCGGCCGTGCCGCCCAGGGCCCCGACGGCGAACGAGGTGGCCTGGTAGAACTGCTCGAACAGCGCCAGCGTGGACTTGTCGGCGGTCCACTTGCTGTACAGCGAGATGTTCTCCCACTGCCAGCCGAGGTAGCGGTACGCGTCGTGCATGTCCTGCCACGCGGTGCCGAACTCGGCCGAGACCATCGCCGGGGCGTAGTAGTTGGGCTCGTGGCCCACGGCGTACCAGTAGACCGTCACGCTGTCGCCGATGTCGCCCAGGTCCGGCGTGGCGACGATCTGCTCGACGTAGTCGGTGTTGCCGGCGGCGCCGGGATCCAGCGTATTGAGCACCGCCGTCATGATCCGCAGTTCGTTGTACAGCAGGTCGGTGGGGAAGACGGCGGAGTTCTTGGCCCAGGCCTGATCCAGCAGCCCGCCGGTCGAGCGGACGAGCATGTCGATCTGCTCGAGGTAGTCGTCCAGGCCGCGCGCGCTTTGAGTCTGGGACCGTTGCAGGATCCCGTCGTACTCCTCGGCCGTCGCCGGCAGGGCTGTGTGGTCGCGGTAGTACTGGGCCAGTTCGCGGAAGAACGCCTGGCTGTTGCGGGCCTGGTAGTCGAAGGAGCCGCGCAGGCCGGACCAGTCATTGAAGACGGCGCCGTGTCCCTGGGCCAGTTCCACGATCTTCTGCATGATCCGCGTCATGTCGGCTTCCATGGTGATGTACCGCCGCGCGATATCGAGCGACTCGGTCATCTTGTTGCCGAACTCCATGGCCACGCCGGCCCATTCGGCGGCCTTGGTGCCCAGGTCGGCGGCCGTCGTGGCGCCCGGCAGCGTGTCTTCCAGGAAGTTCGCCACCGTCGGGGCGTCGACGACGCCGGTGACGTCGTTGAGCTTCGGGCTGATGTCGATGAGGCTCTTGAGCACCTCGGCCGACTGCTGGTCGTCCAGGTGCGTCCAGTCGATCGACGGATCGTTGAACTGCATCGTCATCATGTCTTCGGAGAACTTCTTGAACCTGTCGGCCGCGGTGCTGATGGTCTTCTCGAAGACCTTGTCGACCAGTTGGGAGAAGGGGCTCGTCCCGGTGATCGACGGCGACCCGCCCAACGAAGACGCCACGCCGCCGGCGATCTCGTTGGCCTTCAGCAGCATATTGCCCAGCATGAACGTCAACTGGCAGGCGTAGCGGACCATGTCGACAACCATGTTCAGATGCCCGGCGTCCACCATCGCCTCGCCGGTGTCGATCAGCTCGTTGAGCAGGTCGATCATCCGGTCGAATTCGTTCTCGACCTTGTTGACCAGGGCCTTCTGGAAGTCGGCCAACTGGTCCCGCAGGTCGTCGACGGTGTGGGCGGGCTTGAACACGTGCGTGACGGGGGCGCGGCGGGTCTGCCCGTCGGCGCCGGTCAGCGTCGGCATCACAGGCTGCAGTTCGGCAAGCAGCTCGGTCGCCTGGATGTCCCGGCTGAAGCCAAGCTGCCAGGAGAACGCGGCGTTGCCGCCGGCGGGGATCACGCCGGCGGTCTGCGTCAGGTCGCCCGAGATCACCCACCAGTCGCTCAGGCCGCTCAGTCCCAGGGGCATGCGGATCGACACGTTGCGGGCGTCGCCCGCTCCGCCGTTGGCCACGGTCGTCGTCAGCGTCGCTTCCCGCGGACCGGTCTGCTCGAAGGCGTAGCTGATCTGCAGTTGCGGCTGGGCCGCCACGACCAGTTGGCGGGCGTACGTGAACGGCATCGTGCCGGCGCCGGCGGCGGCGTGGCCGAAGATCTCCACATCCAGCGTCACCCGCCCGCCGGCGGCCTCGACCAGGTCGGCCGGCAGCGACGGCGTCACGGTCCAGCGGCCGGTGTACGTCGCGCCGGGAGCGATCGACACGCCCGTCAATCCCGCCAGGGCCTTGACGTCCACGTACTGCGTCACGTCGGCGCCGCCGGCCAGGAAGCGGATGCCGTAGTCGCGCAGGTCCAGCGGCGTGTCGGCCATGCGGTTGGTCAGGCGGCAGGTCAGCTCGACGGTCTCGTTCTCGACGGCGATCGTCTGCGAGAAGCCCGCCGTCGCGACAGTGGTCGGCGTGCCGCTGACCGTGTGGCCGTCCAGACCGCTCCAGGCCTGGAGCGCGTCCAGGCCGACGAAGTTGGTGCGTCCGGCCCAGTCGGTGTAGGGCACGTAGTCGTAAGGGTCGCCGTTGTGGCTGTCCATCGACGCGGCCACGCGGACGCGCAGGTTGTAGGCGCGGTCGTAGCCGCCGGCCATGATGCGGATGACCCCCTCGACGATCACGTCCTGCCCGTCGTGGGCCGCCGGCAGGGAGGCCAGGCCGGGCAGGTCGAAGTCCCACTCGAGCATGATCGTCTGGCTGGGCGCCCACCAGTCCAGCAGGGCCCTTTCCCTCATCGGCCAGACGTCGTCCACCCGGAGGTACTCGGCCAGGGCGCCCTCGACCTTCACCAGGACGTTGGCCAGCGGCGCGCCGGTCATGTTCGTCACCGACAACTGCTTCGCCCAGACGTCCCACGTCGCCGGATCGAGGTTCCCGTATTTCAGCGGCAGGCTGCCGTCGGTCAGGTAGAGGTACTCGCGGCCGGGCTGGTCGAAGCGGATCGGGTTGCGGTCGTCCAGCACCACGCCGAGCTGAACCGCCCCGACGTCCTGGACCTCGGTGCTCTCGGCGTATTCGAAATGGAAGTCCAGCGGGTCGGACCGCAGGTCGATGCCCACCTGGGCCTCGCCGCCCGCCGTGCCGGCGTCGACGGAGAACTCCCCGTCCAGGTCCGGCCAGATGAGCGGGTCGAGGTCCAGTTCATAAGTCCAGTCGCCGCCCGGCAGGTTGATGAGGATCTCGCCGGCCGCGTCGGTGACGGCCGTGAGGCCGTCCACCCACGCCGCCCAGTCCGGCGAAGCCGGGTAGAACGTCCCGCCGGGAGGCAGCGCCGGACGGGCCAGCCGCAGCCGGATGGCCGCGCCGGCCACCGGCGTGCCGCGGTCCGCGATGCGGATCCGCGCGGGCGTCAGCGTGACGCCCGTGGAGGTCGCGGCCGCCGAGGGCAGGGCCACCGTGCGGAGCGACAGCGTCCCGGTCCGCTGATCGCTGGCGGCGGTCAGTTCGATCGGCCAGCTCATCACGCCCAGCACCGCGGCGGGCACGTTCAGTTCGATGAGTCCCTGGAGGCTCTCGCCGGGCGCCAGCGACGCGGCCGTGTCCATGACCAGCACCGCCCAGGGCAGGCCGTTCAGCGAACCGGACACGTTGGTCAGCGTCTGGGCCGACTGGTTGGTGATGCTGACGTCCATCAGCACGTGCTGCCCGCCGGCCACCAGCAGGTCGGGTGCGCCGCCGGCGTACGGGATCGCCGTCAGGCCGCCGGTCTCGTCGAGGGCGAAGATGCCGGCGATCCGCACCGTCAGCCCCGCCTCGCGGGCCGCCGAGACCAGCACGAAGGTGTCGGCCTCACCCGACCGGCCGCCGGCGGTGGTGTAGGCCACCGTCACGGTCACCGGCACGTTGGCCGCCGCTTCGCTGGCGGCGAGGTTCAGCGTCAACTGCAGCGTCTGGCCGTCGGTCAGGACCGTCCCGGCGGGGTCGGCCTGCAGTGCCGCGGCCAGGGCGGCGCCGCCGTGCGTGACGGCGGCCGACTGGATCGTGATGGCGTCCTCGCCGAACGCCGCCAGGACCAGGCCCACCTGGCCGTCGTCGCCCACGGTCACCTGCGCCCGGGCCGCCTCGGCCCGGAGGTCCAGGCCGCCGATGCTGCACGAATCGGCGGCGGTGTACTCGATGCCCAGGTCGTTGGTCGCGATCGCCGTCACCGTGGCGGCCCCGGCGTCGCGGCGGGTGGGCAGGTACTGGACGACGTAGGCGCCGGAGGCGTCCGTGCGGGCCGTGAGATAGCGCAGGCCGTCGGGGGTGTCGATCAGGACCACCACCGGCCGATCGGCGACCGGCGCGCCTCCGTCGGTGAGCGAGCCGGACACCGTCAGCGTCTCGCCCAGCAGCACGGAAGGCGCCGCCTCGCAGGTCACCTGCCAGACGCCCGCCACCTCCAGCGAAAGCGTCCGCCGGTAAGTCTGCCCTTCGTAGATGCACAGGAACGCCATCGCGTAGCGCCCGGGGGCCAGGGCGGCCGTGTCGAGCGTCGTCGACCACCGCCCGGCGGTCTCGGCGAGCCCCTGGCGGAGGACCTCCCCCCCGCCGTCGCCGTAGACGACCAGTTCGGCCGCCGCGCCGTCGCCGGCGCCGAGGACGGCGCCCGTCCGGCTGTCGATCAGCTCGAC
>JAAYZK010000366.1 GCA_012514895.1 Planctomycetota bacterium
GAGTACCTCGCCCTGATCCGCCCGGACGGCATCACCGTCGCGCACGAGTTCGCCCCGGCCTTCCCCCGCCAGCAGGAGGATGTCTCCTACGGGCTGGGCATCACCTCGGCCAGCGACGTCACCTTCGTCCCCAGCGGCGCCCCCGCCGTCGCCCTGGTGCCCACCGGGCCGGCCGACCAGGCCACGTGGATGCAGCGGACCTACGACGACGCCGGCTGGATCGCCGGCACCACCGGCGTCGGCTACGACGAGGCCGAGACCTACCGGGCGCTGATCGGCCTGGATGTCGAAACGCAGATGAACGGGATCAACGAGACCGTCTGGATCCGCATCCCCTTCACCGTCGACATCCCCGCCCAGGTGCTCTCGCTGAAGCTCCGCATGAAGTACGACGACGGCTTCGTCGCCTACGTCAACGGGCAGACGGCCGCCTCCGCCAACCCTGACGGTACCCCGCCGCTGGCCTGGAACGCCGGAGCCAGCACCGGCCACAGCGACAACGAGGCGGTGAACTTCGTCGATTACGACATCTCCGGCGTCCGCGCCTCACTGGTGGCCGGCCAGAACATCCTGGCGATCCACGGGCTCAATCGCGGAACGACCAGCTCCGACATGCTGATCCTGCCCGAACTGGTCGCCACGGTGAACCCCGGCGGGCAGCAGGCGGAACTGCGCTACTTCACCGCCCCCACCCCGGGCGCCGCCAACAACTCCGGCATCCTGGGCTACGTCGAGGACGTCGAGTTCTCCATGCCCCACGGGTTCTACGACGGCTCCTTCGCCCTGGTCCTGGCGTGCGACACCCCCGACGCCACGATCCGCTACACGCTGGACGGCACGCGGCCGACGTCGTCGTACGGGAGCGTCTACGCCGCCCCGATCACCATCGCCACCACCACCGTCGTCCGCGCCGCCGCCTTCAAGAGCGGCTACACGGCCGGCGAGCCGATCACCAGCACCTACATCTTCCTGGCCGACGTCCTGGCGCAGACCGACAACCAGACCGCGCGGGGCTTCCCCGACACCTGGTACGCCGGCGCCTCCAGCTCCTCCAGCTACGACCGCAGGACCCGCCCGGCCGACTACGAGATGGATCCGGCCGTTGTCGGTGATCCGCGGATCTATACGGCGATGACGTCGATTCCGACGGTGGCCCTGACGTTCGCCCCCAACGACCTGTGGAGCTCCAGCAGCGGCATCTATCCCAACTCGATCATGCGGGCCACCAGCAACATCGCCTGGGAGAAGGCGACCTCGATGGAGCTGATCGATCCGGACGGCCTGGAGGAAGGCTTCTCCGTCAACGCCGCCGCCCGCATCATGGGCGAACTGGCCCGCTGGCCGGCGATCAATGACAAGCAGAGCTTCCGCGTCCTGTTCAAGGGCGACTACGGGCCGGGCAAGCTGGACTACCCGTTCTTCGGCGACGGCGTCGACCAGTTCGACACCATCGTCCTGCGCGCCAACTGGGGCGACAGCTGGCTTCGCGACCCGACCCGCCCGGCCGACATCGGCGTCTCCTTCGCCGGCTCCGCGAGCGACAACAGCCTGTACCTGCGCGACGTCTTCCTGCACGACGCCTTCTGTGACACCGGCAACGTCGGCGTCCGCGCCCGCTTCGTCCACCTCTATCTCAACGGCGTCTACTGGGGGCTGTATCAGGCCAACGAGCGGCCCGACGACTCCTTCGCCGCCGAGCACTTCGGAGGCAGCAAGGACGAGTACGACGTAATCAAGGCCGCCAGCGGCGCCAGCGGGACCAACGGCGTGCTGCAGGAGGGCAACCGGACCGCCTACAACTACATGCTCGACCGGTGGTTCGATTGCAACTCCAGCGGAACCGGCTCGTCGACGGTGACGCCGATCTCCGACGCCGAACTGATCGCCCTGGAGCAGTACCTCGACGTCGATCAGTTCATCGACTACATGATCACCCTGTGGACCTACAACCGGCAGGACTTCCCCACGAAGAACTGGTACGTCTTCTGCCGGCGCAACCCCGCCGGCGGGGCGCCGCTGAAGCCGTTCACGTTCCACACCTGGGATTCCGAGGCCGCGCTCGGCCAGGGCGTCAACGAAGGCTCGCGCTGGCCCGACTCCACCGAGGTCCTCACCCGCTGGAACAACCCCACCTCCTCCAACGACACCGGTCCGGTCCGCATGTACTGGCGGCTGAAAACCAACGCGACGTTCCGCCAGCGGTGGGCCGACCGCGCCCAGCAACTGATGCTCAACGGCGGCCCCCTGTCTCCCGAGGCGGGCATCGCCCGCTTCAACGCCCGGGCCGCGGAGATCGACACCGCCATCATCGGCGAGTCGGCCCGGTGGGGCGACTCGATGTTCGAGTGGAACGACCGCGAAGGCGACCCCCAGGGCCCCCCCGGCGTCTACACCCGCGACGCCGAATGGATGGCCGAGTGCGACCGCATCCGCACCCAGTACCTGCCCCAGCGGACCGGGTACGCCATCGAACAGATGCGCTCGGTCGGCCTGTTCCCCACGATCGAGGCGCCCGTGCTCAACCAGTACGGCGGGGAGTACGCCCCGGGGTTCCAGTTGACCATGACCAACCCCAACGATACCGGCCTGATCGCCTTCACAGTGGACGGGACCGATCCCCGCACGTCGTCATCGGCGATCGTGTACTCGGCGCCGCTGCCGCTGTCCGGCGCCGTCCTCATCAGGGCCGCCGTCCGCGGCGGCGGGGTGAACAGCGCCGTCGTCGAGGCGGGCTTCATGCCCGAGGGCGGGCCGACGCTGGCGATCGCCGAGATCATGTACAACCCGCCCGTCCCGCCGGCCTCCAGCCTGTATCCGGCCGAGGAGTTCGAGTTCATCGAACTGCTCAACACCGGCGATGAGGCGGTGCACCTGTCCCGGATCGCCTTCAGCGACGGGATCGCCTTCGACTTCACCGGCAGCGCCGTGACGACGGTCCCGGCCGGCGGTCGCGTGGTCGTGGTGAAGAACCCCGCGGCCTTCCAGGAGCGGTACGGCACGGGCCTGCCGGTGGCGGGCCAGTACGTCGGATCGCTGTCCAACCAGGGCGACACGATCGCCATGACCGCGGCGGGCCTGCCCTTCGTCACGATGACCTACAGCGACACGGGCAACTGGCCCGGCCGCGCCGACGGGCGAGGCGCCTCGCTGGAGCGGGCCGATTTCGCCGCCGATCCCAACGATGACGACGCCTGGCGCTCCAGCACCGAGTACGGCGGCACGCCCGGCGCCGCCGGGATCGGGCCGGTCGTGGACATCGTGGTCAACGAGGTGCTCAGCCACAGCGACACCGACCCGACCGACTCGATCGAGCTGCTCAACGTCTCCGGCGGGGTGGTCAACCTCGGCGGGTGGTTCCTCAGCGATTCGGCGGACAACTACCGCAAGTATCGCATCCCCGACGGGACGGCCCTCGCGCCGGGCGAGTACCTCGTGTTCGACGAGTACGACTTCAACAGCAGCGGCGGGGTCGACCCCGATGACTTCGCCCTCGACGGCGCCCACGGCGAGGAGGTCTGGCTCATGGCCGCCGACAGCGCCGGAAACCTTCAGCGCTTCGTCGACCACGTGGAGTTCGGAGGCGCGTTCAACAATGAATCCCTCGGGCGCTGGCCCGACGGCCAGGGCGAGCTGTACCCGATGGCGTCGATGACCTTCGGCGCCCCCAACAGCGGCCCGCGCGGAGCCGGCGTGGTCCTCAGCGAGATCATGTACAACCCCGGACCGCCCGAGCTGGACGACCTGGAGTTCATCGAGATCCACAACCGCACCGCCGGCGCCGTCGATCTGACCGGCTGGCAGGTGCGCAAGGGCGCGGACTATGACTTCGATCCCGGCATGACCCTGCCGGCCGGCCAGCGCCTGGTCATCCTGTCGTTCAACCCCGACAAGCTCGAGAACGTCGCCCGCGCCGCCGCGTTCCGGACGGCCTACGCGATCGACGAGTCCGTCGTCCTGGTCGGCGGCTGGACCGGCAACCTCAGCAACGGCGGGGAACGCCTCGAACTGCAGCGGCCCGATACCCCGCCCGCCGAGGAACCCTATTACACGCCCCACGTCATCGAGGACGCCGTCGACTACAACGACAAGGCCCCCTGGCCCGTCACGCCGGACGGCGGCGGCGACTCGCTGCACCGCAACGCCGGCACCGCCTGGGGCGGCGACCCGCTCAGTTGGACCGCCGCCGCCCCCTCGCCCGGCACCGGCAGCGACGCCCGCCGCGGCGACGCCACCGGAGACGGCCAGGTCGACCTGGACGACTTCGTCATCCTCAAGCAGCACTTCGGCCTGTCGGGCATGACCCAGGCCGAGGGCGACTTCAACGGGGACGGCACGGTCGACCTCGATGACTTCGTCATCCTCAAGCAGGAGTTCGGCAAGTAAGAACTCCTGACCCGCAGGCAAGGGCTGTCCGCCGGCGACCATCCGGCGGGCAGCCCTTTTCATTGGCGCACCACTGCGCATGATCCCGCCAGGCCGTCCGCCCTGTTGGGGGTTTGGGATACGGCCGGGAATCCGAAGTCCGAAACAGATCTCAGACAGCAGAACGGAACGGAAAGCCCCAGGCGGCGTGCCGGGCTCGGCCGTTTGGCCCTTTGCCGTCTTCATTGCTGTTTTGCGATTTGTTTCGGATTTCGAGTTTCGTGCTTCGGGTTTTCGCCCCAGGCCGCTCCGGCCCGTTGACGCGGCGCCCGTGCGGCCGGTACAACATCCGCCCGGGAGGTGTCCGCCATGGTCGAGCCAACCATCCACGTCTGGTACGGCCGTCACCAGCGGTTCGCCGCGGCGGGCCACGCGTCGCGGTTCGTCAACATCGTGGGCAGCGTCGCCCCCGCGCGTGAGATCCACGCGGTGGCCTACCAGCTCAACGGCGGCCGTCTGACCCCGCTGCCGCTGGGCCCGACGGCGTTCCGCCTGCTGGGCGAGGGCGACTTCAACGTCGAACTGGAAAGCGCCGACCTGGCCCCGGGGGCCAACACGCTGACGCTGCGGGCCGTCAGCCGCCAGGGCGGCCAGTCGAGCGTCGACGTGACGATCGACTACGTCCCCGACGCCCCCGTTCCGCCCCTGCCCTGGACGGTCCGCTGGGCCGACGCCGCCTCCGTGCCCGACCTGGCGCAGGTGATCGACGGGCACTGGACGCTGACGGACGGCGGACTGCGCACCGTGGAGATCGGCTACGACCGCCTCGCGGCCGTCGGCGACGTCGGCTGGCGGGACGTCGTCGTGACGGTGCCCATCACGATCCACCGCTACACCGACCTGCCGGCCGCGTACGGCTGGCCGTCCCACGGGGCGGGGGTCGGCGTGCTGCTGCGCTGGCAGGGCCATTCGGACTGGCACGACCTCATGCCCCGACGGGGCTACCTGCCCTTCGGGGCGATCGCCTGGGGCGCCATCGGCACCGGCGACGCCGACCGCCGGATGCAACTCTACAGCGGCGCCGACGGCAGCACGCTGGCCAAGCGGTCCGACCGCGTCATCCCGGTGGGCTCGCCGACGATGCTCAAGGCGGCGGTCCAGTCGCAGGAGGGCCGCCCCAGCCTCTATCGCATGAAGCTCTGGCCCGCCGGGGCGGCCGAGCCGTCCGGCTGGGACCTCCAGGCCGAGAACCTCGACGGCGAACTGGACAGCGGCTCGGTCGTCCTCCTGGCCCACCACACCGACGCGACGTTCGGGGATGTCCTGATCGAGCCGCTCGCGTAGCTACCTGGGCACGGCCTGCACCCGCGGCCCGCAGTAGTGGTAGCGGCTGTCGGCGGGGTCGAGCCAGTACGTGTGGATCGGGAACGGGCCGTCGCTGTGCCGGTCGGCGGGCACGAGGATGAAGTGGGCGTACGGGTCGATCGGCTCGCCGGCGCTGCCGCCGTCCAGCGGGCCGCCGATCAGCTCCACCTGCCGCGCCGCCGGCGCCCGACGGCCGGGCCGAAGCTCCTGTCCATTCATGGGTCGCCACATCGCCGGTTCGCCTTCCATGCCACCCCGCGCCGCCGGAA
>JAAYZK010000049.1 GCA_012514895.1 Planctomycetota bacterium
CGCCGGCACGCTGGACCGTCCCACGAGCATCTTCTACCCGGAACCCACAACCACATCGCCGCAGCAGAAACCGCCGGGCAAGGCGTGGATCGACGTCAGCCGGCGCGCCCTGTTTCCGTCGACCCCGTCGCCGACCGGCCCCGCAGACGGTGCGGGGGTGAATCTGTGGATCACCTGGCGCCTGGCTCGATGCAGCGTGATGCACGAGTTCGCCCACAAGGTGATGCTGGACATCTACTGGGCGCTACCCAAGCCGCTCACCCAGCCCTTCGAGTCCTCGGCCCATGACATCTCCACGTGCAGCAGCGGCGAGATGGCGTGGAAGGAAGGCTGGGCGCATTTCCTTCCTGCGGCGGTCCTGGGCACGCCCACGGTGAAAGGCGAACCGAATGTGTCCGCCGAAGGTCAGTGGGGATGGAACATCGAACAAGCCTGGTTCCCGCTCGACGCCGGCGGCGTATCGCCCCGCAGGCTCATCCCGGGAGACCTCTCCTGGCGCGACTCGATCAACGGCCGCCGGGACTGGAACGAAGCGGAAGTCGCCGCCGTACTGTGGGACGTTCACGATCCGGTCGGATGGGAATACATGCCCAAGGCGTCGCAGGACCTCAAGCCGGCGGGGTGGCCGGGCCAACTCCGCTGGTATGACCGCCTGTGTGACGACAGACCAGCGACCCTTTGGAAGCACCTTTTAAGGCAGCCCGACTGTCTGAACGACGAGGAGGACCTCGTGCGCCAGGACAGCTTCTGGACCGACTGGCTCCGGGAGAACGCCGGCCGGGACGCGCCAGTCCATGGGCTGAAAGCCATTCTGTACAACCGCGGCATCCCCACAAAGCGCAAGCCGCAGCACCCGCCGGAAATCGTCAAGGTGAGAATGCTGGCCGGTAACGTCAACCTCAGTATCGCCGAGATCACGGTCACGGAGCAGGACGCCGAAGACCGACCGTTTCTCTTCTATAACATCGCTCAAGGCCTTGCCCCGGCGCCCCTGGCTCTGATGCACGACGAGGACCGGCCGTTGCGGGGAACCTGGACCGACGGCGCCCTGACGGCGACCGTGAACCTGCCGCCGCGCCACAAGTGGAACGGCATGCTGGTGATGGCGCATGACAGCATGACACCGGCCTACTTCTCCTCGGGCGACTCGCGGTGGGACAGCGGCCCGGCCGAAGGCCCGGCGATTCAGCTCGTTGCCGCGGGAGGAAACCGCTCCACGGCATGCGGGGCCGACGGGACAGTCTGGTGCTGGGGCGATACCCAACGCGGCAACGCCAACGACGATCCCCGGTTCTATACGCCCGGCGAATGGGCGTTGGTTCGGTCCATGCCCATCCGCGTGCAGGACGTGGACGGCATCCTGGCCGTGGCCGGGGGCGGGCAACATTCCGTTGCGCTGCGCAAGGACGGAACGGTGTGGACGTGGGGCTACAACACCGACGGCGCGCTGGGCATCGGCAGAACGGAGGAGATTGTGGCCACGCCGCGATCGGGTGTAAACCGAGTGACGGGCGTCGGATCGGGCAACTTGGCCATCGCGGCCGGATTGAATACGACGTTGGTCATTCGGTCCGACCGGACCGTCATGGCTTGGGGTGATGGCGCCTACGGGAAGATTGGAGACGGTCAACAGACCGACCGCGCCGATCCCGTGCCCGTGCAAGGGCTCAAGGACATCCGGGCGATCGCTGTCGGCAGCAGCCATTGTCTGGCCGCGGACGCGAACGGCGACGTATGGGCGTGGGGACGGAATCAGGCCGGCGAGCTGGGCGATGGCACACGCGAGGACCGCCTTACACCTGTGCAGGTGAAGGGAATTGGGGGCGTGGTTGCCGTGGCGGCGGGCGGCCAGCACTCCACGGCCCTGTGTCGGGACGGCACGGTTTGGGAATGGGGCGCGCGCACCTCCCTTCTCTCGGAGTATGCCCGAACGCCGGTCAAAGTGGCGGGCCTGCAGAACTGCGTCGCCATTTCCGATGGCGGAACCCATTACCTGGCCCTTGGCACCGACGGCGTCGTCTGGGACTGGGGACACTCGTATCTTGGCGATGGAACCGGCCGGGGGCGATGGGCCGTGGCCCAGGTCAAGCACTTGACCGACGTGGTGGCCATCTCGGCGGGAGGGTGCCACTCGCTGGCCGTGCGTGGTGACGGCACCGTCTGGGCGTGGGGGCAGAATACCTCCCAATGCCTTGGCACAGGGGAAGATTGGGACCAGAACGCTCTCACACCCGTCCCGGTTCGGACCTACACTCGCATCGTCGAGCGCAAGCCGTTCGAGGACGCCAAGTCGTTCCGGCTGGATCCATTCAAGCTGCTCGACTGAGCGAGCGAGTCACGGCCTCGCCGGCAGGAAGTCGCGAACGATCTTCACCGCTCCCTCGGGTTTCCGCCAGTTCGGACCGACGACCAGATCGTACGATCCGCCGTTATTCCGGGCGTCATAGACGAAGGCGGCCGGGCCGACGAAGGAGGCGGGGTCGTTCAGTGAGCACTTCAGGTGCGCCCGGATCGCGATCCGGCCGTCCACGCCCGTCTCGACCCACGCGAAGGTGGCCGCCGCGATCTTCGGAGGATCGGCCGGCTCCGGGGCGTCTTTCGGGGGTCGCATCGCGTCGTACATGCAGATCATGCGACCGCCGTCCGGCGTGCGCAGCAATTGGGCGCCGCGCCGGTCCATGTCGAACGTGGCCATGCGGTTGGGGACGCGCACCGCGTCCATGAAACGCCAGCAATCGGGATCGAGCGTGGCCAGCGTGCCGTCGCCGAAGAGCAGCAGCAGGTAGAGGCCGTTCCGGCAAGCCGCCACCTCGCGAAGCCCGACGCCCTCCCCGTTGGCGGGCTCGACGGTGACGCCGAAGCGGTCGTGCACGCCGTCGGCCCCGCCGTCGCGATAGACGAACAGGCGCGAGCGGGTGTTGGTGAAGCGTTTGTTCTCGGGCAGCGTCTCGGCGTCGGTCTTGCTGTGGACGCCGCTGAGGAATACATCCTGC
>JAAYZK010000050.1 GCA_012514895.1 Planctomycetota bacterium
GAACTCGAAGTCGTCGTTGTTCCAGCCGCCGTCGGTCGCCAGCGAAGGCGGGTTGTAGTTGATCTCGGTGATCGCCAGCGGGGCGGCCTGGAGGGGCTGGAAGACGGCCTCCTGCAGGGCGCTCCAGTCCGCGCCGTTCTGGATGGCGGCCCGGACGACCGCCGCGCCGGAGAGGCTGATGGGGCCGGTGTAGGTCAGCGGCTCGCCGTCGCGCGGGTCGGTGCCGTCCAGCGTGTAGCGGATGGTGCCGCCGTTGTCGGCCGGATCGGTCATCGTCAGCTCGAAGCCCGCGGCGAAGGGGCCGCCGTTCTGGTTGAACACGGGGGCCAGGACATCGGTCCACATCCCCACCGAGAGCATCTGGGCCAGCACGATCCCGTTGCGCTGGGCGAGGAACTCGTCGAGGACGCGGTCGCGCTCGGCGATCCACTCCTGGCCGTACGTGAGGGGGTCGCTGACGTACTCGGTGGACGAATCGCCCCAGCGGGCCGACTCGGCGGCGATGGCCTTGTCGATCCGGTCGGCGAGGTTCTCGTAGCGCTCGAGGTTGGCCTCGGTGCTCAGCGGCCCGCCGTTGAGCAGGAGCGCCTGCACGCGGTCCATCCAGAGTCGCCGGAAGGTGTCGTTGTGGCGCAGCCGCCGGTAGAGGCGGACCGGGCCGGTGTCGTTGTCGGCGTCCGTGCCGTTCCACCGCTCCAGGGGCCCCTCGGCGGACGACGAGCCCAGCGACGCCTCGGAGTCCCAGGTGTAGAAGCGGAAGGGGGTCGCCGGCGGCTGGTCCGGCTCGCCCCGCTCGCAGGCGGCGTACCAGTTCTTGCGGGGGAAGTCGTAGCGGGCGTTGACCCACAGGGTGATCATGTAGTCGGCGAACGCCTCGAGGTCGAGGTACTGGGCGACCTCGGCGAGGACCGCGTCGCTGATGGGCGTCTCCACCTCGTAGAGGTTCGTCCCGTCGGGGTTGGTGTCGAAGAAGCTGAACAGCTTGTCCCAGAGCTGGCGCTCCCCGTCCTGGAGCTGGCCGTTGGTGGCGTCCGAGCCGATGGCGCCCTTGATGACGTCGTAGTCGTCGGGGCTTCCGCCCTGGTAGGCGGCGTTGAACGAGTCGTCGGGGCGCTCGGTGACCTGGTAGAGGCCCCAGTACAGGCCGTTGAGGTACAGGTGGACGAACTGCCCGCGGGGCGCCAGGTTGCCCGTGGCGGCGTAGCTCTCGTGGCCGTACAGGTCGCGCAGGTACTGCGCGGAGGTCGGGTCGCCCCCCAGGAAGGCCGGGCCCAGTTCGCTGCGGGTCTCATCCAGCAGGAACGACTCGCCCCACATGGCGCGCAGGACGAGCGTGTCGTACTGGCCGGCGGCGCCGTCGCCCAGCAGGTCGGTGGTCAGCTTGGTGGAGCCGTAGCTGCCCTGGAAGACCAGGCGGAAGCTCTGCTTGTTGTTGACGGCGGCCCAGCGGCTCAGTTCGCCGTTGATGCGGGCGCCGGCGTTGATGGTGAAGCCGTCGTCCTCGCCGTAGGGGTGGATCAGTTCCAGCGACGCGGCCTTCTCCCACATGGCGTTGGTGCTGGCGCGCTGGATCGAGTTGGGATAGATCCCCTCGTAGGGGTCCCACAGGTCGTGCTGGTCGATCACCAGCGACATCGACGGGATCGTCAGCAGGTCGCCGGCGTCCAGCGCGACGTCCGGATCGACGGCGTAGTCGGCGTCGCGGACCTGGCGGTCGTAGTGCGTCTCGTGGTCGTGGCCGGCGATCCACTGGGTGGGGAATCCCCCGGCGAGCTGGTTGTTGGACTGGCTGAGCACGTCGTCCAGGAAGATGTACGTGTACGTCGTCGTGGCCGACGGCGACCAGCCGCTGCCCTCGGGCAGGTAGGCGATCGTCCGCAGGACCGTGGAGGTCTCCAGGTGGAGGATCGCACCGGGCGTGTAGAGCGTCCCGTTCGTTTCGGTCGGCTCGCTGAAGTCGGTCGTATAGCGGATGACCGCCCCGGGCGTCTGGCTGGTCAGGACGACGTCGATGGGCTCCTCGAACAGCCCGTGCGCGACCGAGGCGTCGGGGCTGTCGACGTAGCCCAGGAAGCCCTGGCCGTTCATCGCGCCGGGGGTGGGTTCCAGGAAGTTGACCCACGGCAGCTCGACGGGCACCTCCGGCTCGACCCAGGCGATCAGCTCGGGCAGAATGATCAGGTCGGCGCTGGCCGCCCCGTAGTTCAGGCCGTGAATCGCCAGGACGTTCTCGCCGTCCACCAGGCGGCCCATGAAAGGCGTGATGTCGAAGGTCTCGTACTTGTCGTCCCTGGACTGGGAGTCGGGATGGCTCCTGCTGGCCATGGTCTGCCAGTCCGGGTCGTCGCCGTCGGACTGGTAGTTGGCCTGGGCCACGATCACCGGGTCGGTCTCGGTCTCCGTGGCGTTGAGATAGGCGATGAAGCCGTCGTCGTACTTCATCCGCAGGTGCAGAGCGCGGATGGCCTGGGCGTCCTCGACGGTGAAGGTGATGCGGACGTAGACCGATGTGGCGTTGCCCATCATCTGCCCGCCGACGTTCAGGCCGATGAACTGCCCGAAGGTGCTGCCGTAATCGTAGCCGACGCCCAGCGTGCCCTCGCCCCAGTCCTCCAGACCCGGCAGGAAGTTATCGCTGTTCATCCACGTCTCGTCGTAATCGCCGTTCGTGGGCACGTACGCCAGGACGTCGTCGCCGTACTCCACCAGCGTCGTCTCCGCGTAGGGGCAGCCCAGCCCGTAGGAGACGTCGGGGACCTGGGGGGGGAAGGCGGGGGTCAGCTCGTGGGCGATGGTCGGGATGGTTTCGACGGTCTGGACGAGGGCGAGGTACTCCCCGGCGGCGCTGAGTTTGAAGTTCGTGTGCAGTTCCTGCCCGGCGTCGGCGCGGTCCTTGTCGGAGGCGAAGACCAGCAGGTGGCCGTACGAGGGGATGGTCACCGAGGGGAAGGCCCACTTGGTCAGGTTGTCGGGGTTGTCGGTGAGGTACCAGCCGGCCAGGTTGACCGCGGCGTCGGAATCGTTGAAGATCTCGATCCAGTCGGAGGTGTCGCCGTCGGCGTCGCGGAGGCCCTCGGCGTTGGAGGCCATCAATTCATTGATGACCGGGCCGGCCCCGTCGAGCATCAGGCGGGACTCGAGAGCTTCCA
>JAAYZK010000367.1 GCA_012514895.1 Planctomycetota bacterium
CGTGCTTCTCGTTCTTGTCGATCAGCTCGTAGCGCATCCGGAAGCCGTCGTCCGGGTCGACCGCGCCCTCCTTGGGCACCAGGTCGCGGACATGGCCGTACGAGGCCAGGACCTGGAAGTCCTTGCCGAGGTACTTGTTGATCGTCTTGGCCTTGGCGGGCGATTCGACGATGAGGAGGTGCTTGGGCATCAGGATGGGATTCCGGGCGCGGCATCCGGCCACGCCGCTCGGGCTTGTGAAGAACACGACGCCCGGGCAGGAGCCCGGGCGCGTTCGAGGTGGGGCCGGACGGGCCGGCACTCTTTATATAGTGGAATCACGGGCCGTGCGGCCCTGTCAAGCTTGGGCGGCCGCAGGCGGGGCCGGGCTCACTTCGAGAACCCCGGCATCGTCGCGACGAGCACGATCCCGAGGATGAACAGCGCCAGCAGCCCCAGGCCCAGCACCAGGATGATCCAGGTGACGACGCCCAGCTCGCGGCGCTGCAGGTCCGGGCGGTCGGTGAAGGCCCACTTGTCGACCACCAGGGTGTCGCAGACCATGTCGTGCAGGGCCTGCTTGCGCTGGGTCAGTCCGGCGGTCAGGGCCGAGACCAGGCCGCCGACGCCGAAACTGAACACGACCGACACCACGTAGGCCACGTAGCGGCCCAGCGCGCGCCAGAAGCTGATGCGCTCGCCCGTGCCGCGGGTGACCTTGATCCCGACCGCCATCTTGCCCAGCGAGGCCTGGGACCCGGACGAGTGCATCCAGGAGAAGTACAGCAGCGGGATGGCCAGGCCGATCCCGTAGGACAGCAGCACCAGTCCGATCGAGCCGCCGAGCGACATCAGCTCGCTGCCCATGCCGATCCCCGCCATCATGAGCAGCGGGATCTGCACCGCCCAGGTCGCCACGCCGGTGACCAGGCCGTCGATGACCATGGCCGCGAAGCGCTTCCAGAAGCCGGCCTGGACCACCTCGCCACCGGTGACCACGGCCGCGTCGGCCGAGACCGCGGCGCGCGGGGGGGCGTAGGGCGAGGCCGGCTCGACCTGGGCCACGCCGGCCGCCGCGGCGGCCAGGGCAGGCGCCGGGGCCGGTTCGCCGACCGCCAGCGCGGCCCCGGCCGTTCCGGCGACGGCGCCCGCGCGGTCGTCGGCCTGGGCCAGCTCGGCGGCGAACTCGCGCATCGGCCGCCATTCGGCCATGCCGTCGCGCCAGACCAGGGTGTCCCAGTCCAGCGCTCCGCGCAGGCGCAGGCGGACCAGTTCGGCCGCTTCCACCGGCCCCTGCCGGGCGTTGTCCCGGTCGGCGTAATACCAGATCGACATCGTTGTCCCCTTTGGTTGCAGGCGCCGCCCCCGCGGCGCGGTGTGTCCAGCCGCGGCAGTGCGCGACAGGGCCGGTCCCCGCCATCCGGGCGGCGGCTCCGGTCGTTCCCCGGCGCTATCGTAGTCGACCGGGCCGGTGTTGCCGTCCGCGCCGCTGCCGCGACCGTCGCGCGGGCGTGCTGGGCGTGGCCGCACGGGCCGCCGGCCGCGGCATTGGCGCGGTCACGAGCCGCCCGCCAGGGCAGCCGGGGACGGGCGGGCGGGATCGATATGGAGGGCCGGCGCGGCCGGCAGGGCCGCGCGGACGCCCCGGATGCGAGGTCGGACGGACGCCGGACGCAGGCGGACCGGAGGCCCGGGTCAGTGCACCGTCTCGGGCTCGTCGACGAACATCTGGGTTTCCATCCAGGCGTAGGCGGCTTCGCTGCCCGGCTGGCTGAACAGCACCATCAGCACCACCCACTTGAGGTCGTCCAGGTCCAGTTCGTCCTGGTCCAGGGCCATGGTGCGGTCGAGCACCAGCTCGCGCTGGTCGGCGTCGAGGACGCCGTGCTGCTCCAGGAACAGCAGGAAGCCGCGGCACTCCACGTCGAGCTTGTCCAGCTCGGGGCCGAAATACACGCGCGTGGGGCCGTCGCTGCGGGCGGCGCCCGCCAGCGGCCGCTGGGCGGCCAGGCCGTCCAGCCAGTCGAAGGCCTTGCTGATCTCCGCGGGGCTGAATCCGGCCTGGAGCAGGCTGTTCTGGAGGGTGTCGCGGTCGCGGACCAGGTCCGCGTCTTCACTGAAGTAGTGTTCGAACAGGTAGAGCAGGACGTC
>JAAYZK010000368.1 GCA_012514895.1 Planctomycetota bacterium
AAGGGGCGAAAGCCTTTTGCCGGGGGCGTCAGCCCCCGGAAAGAGGCGCCCCCCTTATGTGTAGCCCCGAAGGGGCGAAAGCCTTTTGCCGGGGGCGTCAGCCCCCGGAAAGAGAAGCGCCTCTCTGTGCAGCCCCGAAGGGGCGAAAGCTCTTTGCCGGGGGCGCAAGCCCCCGGAAAGAGGGCCCCCTTTGTGTTCAGCCCCGAAGGGGCGAAAGCTGCTTGTCGCCGAGGGAGATGGGCGGCGGGGGCTTGCGCCCCCTCAGCAAGGCTTTCGCCCCTTCGGGGCTGAGCCTTGGGGGGCTGGCTGTCCGGGGGCTGACGCCCCCGGCAAAAGGCTTTCGCCCCTTCGGGGCTGGTCCTTGGGGGGCTGGGTTCCGGGGGCTGACGCCCCCGGCAAAGAGCTTTCGCCCCTTCGGGGCTGAGCCTTGGGGGGACTGGCTGTCCGGGGGCTGACGCCCCCGGCGGCAAAAAGGCTTTCGCCCCTTCGGGGCTGGCCCCTTGGGGGCTGAGCCTTGGCACTTGGGACATCTTGCACATTGTGGAGTTCACGCGCATGACCACGATCCTTTTTCCCTCTCCCGATACCGGCCCGATGATCAGTCCGCCGCGGCTGCGCGTGCTGTGGCGGCCGGTGGCGGCGCGGGGCGACGGGGCGCCGGCGTGGGGCGAGCAGACGGCGTGCCCGACGATCGCGCCGGGACGGCTGCGGTGGGGGGCCGATGGGGCGATGACGACGCTGACGCTCGAATGCCGCCTCGGACGCGGGCCGCGACGGAGTAAGAGCTACGGCGCCGACCGCGAGGATGTCTGGCCGTCGGCGGGCGACCGGATCGACCTGGTGGACGACGCCGACGCGGCGGCCGGGTGGTTCGCCGGCCACGTGGGGCAGGAGTCGATCCTCATCCAGTCCGGCGGCGACGCCGAGCGCCGCGACCTGGTGGCCTACGGGCCGGAGCTCCGCCTGCGCGGCCGCGCGGTCCACGGGCAGTGGTGCAAGACGCCCGAGGCCGACGACTGGCAGCGGGACGGCGTGCTGACGGCCGCACGGGCCGTGCGGGAAAACACATTCCTGGCCGACCTGCCGGCGGTGTTCAACCTCGGCGGGCGGCCCAACGCCTCGACGGGGACGGCCTGGACGCTCAGCGAGAGCCCCTGCCTGTCGGAGCCGTGCGGCCGGGTCTTCGAGCCGGCCGGCCGGTGCATCCGCGGCGCCGGCGGCGACGAGGCGATCGCCGCCGCGCACTGGACCGTCGCGGCGGCACTGCGGTCGCTGGTGGAGTACGTCGACAACTACGAGGTGATCTCCCCGCGGACCGACTGGGCGGCCATCGAGGCGGTGCTGGGCGGGGCGGTCCTCGGCGAGGTCGCCGTCGAGGGCCTCAGCCTCCTGGAGGCGATGGGGCGGCTGCTGGGGCCGGCGGGGTTCGGCTTCTGCCTGGAGCCCTGGAGCGACGGTCAGACCTATGCCGACGGGGCGAGCCGCCACGTGCTGCGGGTCTTCGCCCGCCACGGCCGCCGCCCGCTGGGCCGTCCGCCGGTGCTGGGCGGCGGCGGGGCCGACACCGCGTCGGCCGCCGGGCGGGCCGCGGCGGTGCAGCGGCTGGAGTTCCTGCGGGACAGCCACAACGTCTGCAACGACGTGCAGGTGATCGGGGCCCTGCGGCGGGTGCAGGTGTGCCTGACGTTCGACCCCAGGGGCGGCGCCTCCGACCTGCACCCGGCGTGGGACACCGCCGCCCACGACCTGGCGGCCTGGGCCGTCGGCGGTGTGATCCCCGAGATGGACGTGCTGGCCAACGCCGTCGGCGCGACGGTGGACGCGGCGGCCTTCCTCCGCCGCTACAGCCGCGCCGGCGCGGAAAACCTGGCGTATTTCGACGTGTTCCGCACGTTCGTCTGGAACGAGGACGGCGCCTACCGCCCGCTGGTGGCGGCCGAGCCGGACCTTTCGGGCCTCCTGGGGACGGCCGCTTATGTCCGAAGGCCGCGGCCGCTGGGTCCGACGCTGCTGCGGGCGGCGGCCGGGACGGGCTCGGGGGTCCTGCCGGCGTACGTCGAGCTGGGGGTCGCCGGCGACGACGACGCGTGGATCCTCCTGCCCGAGGCCCGCGTCCTGCCCGACCGGGCGGGTTTCACGCTGAACGCCGCCCGCCTGGATGCCTGCTACCCCTACGCCGGGGCCGACCCGGTCCTGCGGGCGCGGTACGGGGGACGGCTGGGCAAGTTCTCGCTGGCGACGCTGCTGTACAACGCCCTGCGGACGGACGGGGGCGGAGGCGACCGCGCGGCGCGGTTCCGCCTGGTCGGGACGATCGAGTCCGACGCCGCCGTCGTCGGGCGCAGCGGCTACCGGCTGGAGTCGACCTGGCCGTTCAAGGCCACGCGGATCGACTACCGGGGCGATCGTTTCGCCGCCGCGGCCGTGGCCGAGGGGGGCAACCCTTCGGGGCGGGAGGCGATCACGCTGGACGACACGGCCGACGCCGACGCGTGCGCGGGGCGGATCCGCGAGGCGGCGGGCGACGCGATGGGGCACGGGTCGATCATGCTGCGGACGCTGACGCGGTCGGTCCGCCCGGGGATGGCCTGGACGCGGACCGCCGGGCGTCAGGTCAGCCTGGCCGTCGGGGCGGGGGCGTCCCGCGCCGCCGAGGTGGTGGGCGTGGTGTGGAACTTCGCCGAAGGGGCCGGCAAGACCGAACTGATTCTCGACAGTCCCCTGCTGGAGGTGAACCCGTGAGCACGCTCGACGATCTGCTGTGGCGCATCACCCGGGCGGGCGCCGAGGGCAGTGCGGCCGCCGCGATTCAGCCGCCGGCGCCGCCGCAGGCGCCGCTGCGGTGGATGAAGGCCGCGTGCAACTGGGTGAATCTGCCCGGCAACGGCTCGTACGTCCGGGCCTGGGCGTGCGCCGACGCCGACGGCGCCGACGCGGACGCGGGCGTGCGGCTGAAGGTGAAGCTGCCCCGCACGCCGGGGGCCGACCCCAACGTCGTCACCGACCAGGTGATCGGCTGCCTGGCCGCCGCGGACGGCTCGCTGGTGGCCGTGACGGGATACCTCGACGCCCCGATCGGCACCGTCCGCCTGTGGACCGCCGACGCGATCGACCCGCCGCCGGGGTGGACCGAGTGCATCTACGGCGGCACGCCCGGCCGCCCGTCGGCCCGCGCCGAGTACCTCCAGGGCGCCTTCCCCCGGGGCCGCGACCCGACCGACCCCGCCGCCGACGCCGTCGCCATGCACGGCGGCCAGGACATGCACTGCCACACGCTGACGCGCAACCAGCCGGCGGAATCCTGCAGCACCGTCCAGATCAACGAAGGCACCTGGATGAGCATCCTGCTGGGCTTGACCGCCGAGTCGAACCTCCCGCCCTGGTGCGTCGTGAGGTTCATCGAACGCTACGACAACTCGCAACTGTGAGCCTTGGAAGGAGGGCCCGTTTCATGACCGTTGCGAACGACACGGACGGCGCCGCCGAGCGCCTCGCGCATCGGATCGCCGAACTGACCGAAGCCAATCGTACCTTGCGCGAGCTGGCCGCCGCCCCCCCGCCGCCGATGGAGCTGGAGGCCCGCACGATCCTGCTGCGGCGGGAGGCCGGCCTGCTGGAGAACCTCGTGGCCGAGCGGACGGCCTATGCCGGCGGGCCGCCGGCCACGCTGGCCGAGTACGAGGCCCTTCCCGAGGCCCACCGCCGGCAGGTCGCCCGGGATCACGGCGACCACCTGCTCGCCCTGCGCCAGGTCGAGCAACTGCTGGCGACCGCCCCGACCGACGCGGGCGGGAGTTTCCTGTAGGAGGTTGACGATGACCACGATTCCCACGACGGACCTGGAAGCCCTGCGCCGCCGGGCGGACGCACTCGAGGCCGCCAACGCCCACCTGCGGCGGAAGGCGGGGGACGCCCTGATCGAGTACGCGGCCCTGCGCCGGCGGGTGGAGGACCTGCGCGGCCGACTGCCCGCCGCCGACGTCGGGCCGACGCTGGACGGGGGGCGCTACCTCACCGTCCACCAGGTCGCCTCGCGGCTCGGCCTGACCGGCGAAGAGGCCGCCGGACTGTTGGAAGGCGTCGCGACGCGGACCGACGCCCACGGCCAGACGGTCATCCGCGAAGACCGCTTCGAACAACTCGTCCTGGACCGCGCCGCCGGAAGAACGGCCCGGCGGTTCCTGTGATGAAAGCCCCGCACGGCACGGGAAAGGCGCGGGGCCTGAGTCGTGCGGCTTGAGCCTTGAGCCCCGAAGGGGCGAAAGCCCTTTGCCGGGGGCGCAAGCCCCCGGAAGGAGGGGCGCCCCTCCGTTCAGCCCCGACCTGTCCGCCGTAGCCCGCAGGGCGAAGGAGGAAGGGGCGAAAGCCTTTTGCCGGGGGCGTCAGCCCCCGGACAGAGGGGCCCCCTTGTGTATAGCCCCGAAGGGGCGAAAGGCTTTTGCCGGGGGCGTAAGCCCCCGGACAGAGAGGCGCCCCCCTTGTGTGTAGTCCCGAAGGGGCGAAAGCCTTTTGCCGGGGGCGTCAGCCCCCGGAAGGAGGGGCTCCCCTTCTGTGCAGCCCCGAAGGGGCGAAAGCCTTTTGCCGGGGGCGTAAGCCCCCGGAAAGAGGTGCCCCCCTGTGTGTAGCCCCGAAGGGGCGAAACAGGCGTGCCGGCAAGGGAGATCAGGGGCGGGGGCTTGCGCCCCCTCATCAGGGCTTTCGCCCCTTCGGGGCTGATCCTTGGGGGGGGCTGGCTGTCCGGGGGCTGACGCCCCCGGCAAAGAGCTTTCGCCCCTTCGGGGCTGATCCTTGGGGGGGCTGGCTGTCCGGGGGCTGACGCCCCCGGCGGCAAAAAGGCTTTCGCCCCTTCGGGGCTGATGGGCTTGGCGCGGGTGAGAGAGAGACCCCCCCAGGGAGGGGTGGACTGGAACTGTGACCCACGGGAGGAACCCATGACCGATACGATCGACATTCTGCTCGACCCCGTCCTCGCCGCGGCGTTGCGGCGCGGCGGGAGGGATGGGCGGGGCGCTGCCGCGCTGGCGGTGCTGGGGCAGGCGGGACGGCCGGAGGCGGTGCAGGCGGCGGGCGAGCCGGAACCGCCGGCCGAGCCGCAGGCCCAGGCGGCCGAGCCCTTCGAGGCCCCGCCGGACGCCGGCGAGCAGACCTCCGCGTTCGACGCGGCGGCCGAGGCCGCGTGGCCCCAGGCCGCCGAGACCACGGGTACGCACGTCGCCCCTCCGCGGCGACCTGGCGCGCACGACGCCGCGCCGGCGCCGCGGGGCGACGTGTACATCGCCCACTACTACGCCCGCCTGCCGGGCGACACCGCCGTGAACCCCTACACACGGCTGGGAGGGCCGCGGCACCATGGCTGAACCCATGTTCGACGGCGTGATCCTGACCACCGACGCCGGCCGCACGATCCTCGGCTGCCGGAGGAGCCGCGCGTACGTCGAGACGATGCCCGGCGTCAACGGGGCGTACGTCCAGGCGTGCGGGTACGGCCCGCGTCCGCTGGCGGCCGAGGGCCTGCTGGCGGCGCAGGGCTCGACCGCCGCGTCGGCGCGCGGGGCGGTGATGGAACTGTTCCGCCAGCGCGAGCGCCTCGCCGACGGGTCGACGCTGGCGACGTTCGCCGGCACCGACGGGCACCTGTACGCCAACTGCCTCCTCCAGCGCTACGCCCACGGGCCGCTGCGGATCGCCCGCGGCGGCGGGACGTTCACCGCCTACCTGCCCGTGCGGGCCGACCTGCTGCAGGTGACGCCATGACGCCGACGACCGACGGCATCGCGATCGAGCGGCTGACCCACCACGCCGGGCGGGTGCTGCTGCGGGTGGCCAGCGCGCACGGCGACCGCGTGGTGCAGTGCTACGTCAGCGGCGCCCTGGCGGCGGTGCAGGAGGCGCCGGGCCCGACGTGGCTGTGCGAACTGGCGGCCCTGGCCGACACGGACGTGGTGGCCCTCGTCGCGGTCGACCCGGCCGCCGCGGACACGAACGTCTGGGCCGAGGCCGTCGCCGCGGCGCTGCCGCCGGCCCGCGTGCGGGTCCGACTGCCGCGGACGATCGCCCCGTACGGCCCGGGCGACCGCTGGCGGGTGACGCTGGCGGGGATCGAGCACACGGGGGCGATCTATCCCGGGGGGCGGCACGCCTGCGGGTTCGGCTCGCACCTGGGCAGCGGCTTCGGCTGGGACGGCCGCGAGGCCGCCGGCTGGGGGTGCTCGTGGGGGCTGGGCGAGTGGAGCTTCGACTGCGAGGTGCTCCAGTGGTGCTCGGACGGCCTGCCCCCGGGGACCTACACCGTCGCCGTCTCGATCCTCAACGCCGCCGGCGACGAATCGCCGGCCTTCCAGACGGCCGTCGCCGTTACGAGTTACGCCCGGCCCGCCCGCGACCTCACCGTCGCCGGCTACGACCGGCCGAGCGACACGCTGACGCTGACCTTCACACCGAGCCCCGACGAGGGGGCCTGAGGAGCAACCCACCATGGCGGAACTGCCGCTGACCGACGCCGAAGCCGACGCCCTGTCCGGCGCGACCGACGCCGAGCTGGACCTGACCTACCCGACCATCGGCCAGTCGCCCTACCACACGACGCTCTACCGCCTGCTGGAGCGGCTGGCGTCGCTGGCGCGGACGACCGCGGCCCTGCGGGTCTACCGCGACGGGGCCCTCACCTTCGGCGTGCGGCCGGGGCGGGCCGGCGGAGCCGCGGCGATCTACGCCTACGCCGGGGCCGCCGCCCAGCCGCTGACCGACAACGCGACCAACAGCATCTACCTGACGGTCAGCGGCGGCCAGCTTCAGCTCGCCGTCAGCACCGGCGGCCTGCCCGACCCGGCCGCGACGCCCCACGTGCCGCTGGCGACCATCGACACCGGCACCGCCTCCATCGCCGGCGTCAGCGGCGCCTACGCCGCCGCCGACATCACCGACCTGCGGGCGGCGGCCATGCTGCGGGTGGTGGGCGCATGAGCTTCACCGGCTATCGCCTCTACCGCGGGCGGGGCGGCCCGTCGTCGATCGACTGGACCGCGCCGGTGGCCAGCGTGCCGGCCGGGCAGGGCGCCGTCGAGCTGGCCGCCGCCGGCCACGAGCCGGGCGCGACGTACACCTACGCCCTGCGGCCGGTGCTGGACGGCGTCGAATCGCCCGACTTCGCCTGCCTGGCGGAACTGTCCCTCGACGCCGCCGGCCAGTGGCCGGGCCCGCGCCCCGCGCCCGTCACGGCCCTGGCGGCGGTCCCGCGCGGCAGCACCGTCGAGGTCGCCTGGCACTGGCGCGCCGCCGCCGGCACGGCCGCCGCCGAGCGCTTCGCCGTCTTCGTCGGCCCCGGCCCCCGCGTCGCGACGGACAGCCCCGCTGCGGTCGTCACCGCCGAAGGCGACGGGGACTACAGCGCCGAGGTCGTCCCGGCCGCCGCCACCGCCTACGTCGCCGTCCGCGCCGAGACCGGCCCGGCGGCCTCGTGCCTTGTCACAGTCGGGCCGGTGGTCCTCGGACCGCCGCCCGCGATGCCCGCCCCGCTGGTCGACGTGACGCGGTAGGGGGGCGCCAAAGCGCTCCCCCTGGAAGGAGATGCCCTCTCTGGTCAGCCCCGAAGGGGCGAAAGCCTTTTGCCGGGGGCGTAAGCCCCCGGAAGGAGAGGCGCCTCTCTGTTCAGCCCCGAAGGGGCGAAAGCCTTTTGCCGGGGGCGTCAGCCCCCGGAAAGAGGTGCCCCCCTTCTGTATAGCCCCGAAGGGGCGAAAGCCTTTTGCCGGGGGCGTCAGCCCCCGGAAAGAGGTGCCCCC
>JAAYZK010000369.1 GCA_012514895.1 Planctomycetota bacterium
ATCCTCGAGAAGTACATGCCCGGCGGCTCGTGGGAATACCCCGTCCGGCTCGTCGAGGGCGACTACGCCTTCCTGCAGTGGACGGGCCGCACCGCCGAGGGCCGGGTAGTGTGCGACGGCGCCGACTCCTTCCTGATCCGCGACGGCCGCATCGTCTTCCAGTCGATCTACTTCACCGTCCACGACAGCGAATCCTGACCCGCGGCCACCCGCCGCCCGTGCCAGGCCAAAATCCTGATGCTATGAGGCCCGCGAGAGGGCCGTAGCCCCACCCACGAACTGGCCCCTTTGGGGTGTTGTGAAATCCATCACAATTCAATAGGATGTGGGGGACAGGCAACGAGGCCTGCCCGCACCCCGGCCGGCTCCCGGCTCCCTGACACCCCGCCGGCGCCCCGGGCACAAACGAAAGGTTCCGAACGATGGCAACGATGCTGTCCCGTGAACCGGGCCCCCAGCTTCACCTCGTCGACGCGCCCGAGCCACAGGCTCCCGTCGATCCGCGCCCCCACGTTGTTATCCTCGGCGGCGGCTTCGCCGGTCTCAGCGCCGCGAAAGCCCTCCGCAAGGCGCCCGTCCGCGTCACGCTGATCGACAAGCGCAACTTCCACCTCTTCCAGCCGCTCCTCTATCAGGTCGCCACCGCATCGCTCTCCCCGGCCGAGGTCGCATACCCCATCCGCGCCATCCTCCGCCGCCAGCGCAACGTCACCGTGCTGCTGGGGGAGGTGACCGGCATCGACCTCGACCGGTGGGAGGTCGTGCTGAAGGACGGCCGCGTGCCCTACGACTACCTGATCGTCACCACCGGCACGCAAAGCAGTTACTTCGGCCATGACGACTGGTCGCAGGTCGCCCCCGGACTCAAGTCGATGGAAGAGGCGCTGACCATCCGCCGCAAGGTCTTCCGCGCCTTCGAGCTCGCCGAGCGGGAAACCGATCCCGACCGCCGCCGGGCGCTGCTCACCTTCGTCGTTGTCGGCGGCGGCGCCACCGGCGTCGAGCTGGCCGGCGCGCTTGCCGAAATCTCGCGCCAGACCCTGCGCGACGAGTTCCGGACCTTCGACCCCGCCGACGCCCGCATCCTCCTCGTCGAGGGCGGCCCGACCCTGCTCAGGGGCTACCCCGAGCGGCTCACCACCGCCGCCCGGCGCTCGCTGGAAAAGCTCGGCGTCGAGGTCCGCACCGGCACCCGGGTCCAGGACATCGCCCCCGGCCGCGTCCGCCTGCCGGACGAGACGATCGCGGCCGAAACCGTGCTTTGGGCGGCCGGCGTCACCGGCCACGAGCTCGGCAACGACCTCGGCGCGAGCCATTCGCGCGGCGGCCGCGTGCCGGTGCTGGACACGCTCCAGCTCGCCGCACACCGCAACATCTTCGTCGCCGGCGACCTTGCCGCCTCGGTCGGCAAGAACGGCGAGGACCTGCCCGGCGTCGCCCAGGTCGCGATGCAGGGCGGCAAGCTGGCCGGGAAGAACGTCGCCCGGCTGGTGAAGGGGAAGGCTCCGAAGCCGTTCCACTACTTCGACAAGGGCAACATGGCGACGATCGGGTGGAACCGGGCGGTAGCGCAGATCGGGCCGCTGCAGCTCTCCGGATTCGTCGCCTGGGCGATCTGGGCGCTGATCCACATCGCCTACCTGATCACCTACCGCAGCCGCGCGGCGGTGATGCTCCAGTGGGCGTGGGCCTGGATCACCCGCAACCGCGCCGCGCGCCTCATCACCGGCGTCCCATCAACGACCGATGGGACCAGGACGCGAGAGGAGCTCGCCGACATCGACACCGAAGCCCGCGCCGCCTGACAACGTCCCGGCACCACCGGTACACGTAGCCCCGGCCATGCTTGTGGCCGGGGTTCACTGTCCCCGCCAGTCGATGCCGTCTCATAAAGCGGTTCTTGAAAAAGTTGGGCCGCAGGGGCGGTCCTTCCCGATCCGCGCGAGGTCGGGACGCTCAGCCCAGGCTTCGGCGCGGGCTGTAGCCCCGCACCTTGTGTCTGACCTTTGTCCACATCGTTCACGACACCTGGGTCCCCCATGATGCGGGGGCAAGGCCCATGGCAAGACGGGTGTCGGCCGTTCGACGCCGGTGGCTGGCGGTGGCCCAACGCCCCGCCAGGCAACCCGCATC
>JAAYZK010000370.1 GCA_012514895.1 Planctomycetota bacterium
AGGAACAGGGCGGGCGGGGCGAAGAGGCTCACCGGCTCGCCCACGACGGCCGTGGCGAACAGCTTGACGGCCGCGGCCCCGACGAAAAACGACGCGACCATCCCCCCCAGCCCGACGATGCCGCCGACGACCGCGTAGCGCATCAGCAGTTTCAGATCGGTCTCCAGCCCCGCCTCGAACAGCAGGACGATCGCCGCGATCGCCGCCAGCCCCTGCAGCTCCGGCGACAGGGCCGCGCCCTCCACCGTCGCGAACAGACCGCCGGGGAAACCGTAGAAGCCCAGCCCTCCCAGGGCGTACGGGCCGATGGCGATGCCGGCCGCCAGTTCGCCCAGGGCCCCGGGCAGGCCGAGCTTCTCGAACAGCAGGTTGCCCAGCTTGGCCACGAAGAGGATCACGCCCACCTGGAGCACCAGGGTCATCATCCGATGGGTCATCCCCTCGCCGCCGCCGGTCGACGCCCACGCCGCCGCCGGCAGCAGGGCGATCGCCGCCGCGACGAGAAGAAGAAGTCTGCCTCTATGCATCATCGAGCCTCGTCACCTCTGCAAACAGATCAAGGTCGCCCCGCGCCGGGCGCCGACCGCTCGGCGTGACGGGCCATGACCGCGAGGGCCTCATCCACCGTCGCGACGGCACACAGGTCGTCGGCGAAGCGGTCGCTCTGTGCTAACCACGCGGCCGTCGCCATCAACTGCAGGTGGATCGAATCCCGCGTCGAACAGACGAGCATCAGTACGTGTACAAGCCGATCGTCGATCGCCCCGAATGCGGTGCCCTCGCGACAGACGCCCACCACCAGGGCCGGCTCGGCGAACATCCCCCCCAGCGGGCGCCGTGGGTGCGGCAGCGCCACGCCGTGCCCGACGGCCGTGGTCATCATCCGCTCCCGCTCCAGCAGGCTCGCCAGCAGGCGGTCCGGGTCGGCGGCAAAACCGGTTTCGGCGGCCGGGACGATCAGCTCCCGCAGGACCTGTTCCTTGGGCCCCGGGCGGATCGACAGCGTGACCAGCGATGGACGGATCACCTCCGACGCCCGCAGGGCCGACCCCCGCGGCGGCGCCTGGAGGGCCTCCATCTGCATCTGCCCGGCCACCCAGTCGCGGACCACCGGCCGCAGGAACCGCCACTGGCTGGCGATCTTCGCCGCGGGAATCCGCCCCGACTGGGCCATCCGGAGGATCGTCTTCTCGGCAAGCTGCAGATACGCCGCCACCTCGGCGACCGTCATGATCTCGCTGTCATCGTGATTGTTGGGCATGGTAACGACCCGAAAGGACTTCAGTGTCCACTGTAGTCCTTTATAGTCCGTTGTCGTCTCCAGTCAAGGCAATCTTCTTCCTCTTGCCAGGTCGTGGGGAGCGGCGGAGACAGGGAGGGGCGGAGGGGAGGGACGCCAAGGACATGCTGGACGGGATGGACACGTCGGGTGCCGTGTGTCCATCCCGTCCATCTCGCCCCCCGGGGGGGCGGTGCGTCAGTGGGTCCTGGGGGGGCACTAGAAGCCGATGGCCAGGCCGACGGAGAAGAACGTCTCGGACTCATCCCAGAACTGCCCGAAGGGGGAGTGGCCCGTGAAGGCCTCCAGGAACAGGCGCGGGCGGGCCTGGTGGTAGACCGGGCCGAGGAACCAGCCGACCTGGGCGGTGACGTTCGTGTTCCAGTCGTCGTACTCGAAGACCTGTACGTCCAGGGCGGCGTAGAAGTCCTGGTCGCCCAGGACGAAGTAGTACTCCAGGCCCCCGTGGATGACGACGGACTGGTTGATCGGCTCGGGGTCCGAGTCGAAGAGGAACGACCCGCCGGCGTACAGGCGCCATTCGTCCGTGTCGTGCGACCACAGCAGGCGGACCGCCCGGCGGTCGTAATCGAACCGCTCGGCCTCCGCCTCGGCCGCCTCCTCCTGGTCGAGGGGCTCGGGCGCCTCGTCGCCGAGGTGGGAGCTCTCGATGGAGGCCAGCAGCTCGACGGTGTCCTCCTCGTACTGCCACGCGAAGGCGGCCCCGCCCATGAAGTCGGCGGCCAGCAGGGGGAACGACTCGGTCGTGGCCTCGAACCGTCCGCCGGCCCGCCCGCGGACAGACAGGTCCAGGATGTGCTCCCTCTCGATCTCCCACCGCAGGATCACCACGTTGCCGCCGAACGTCGCGTCCATGACGTGCTCGCCGTGCGAGGGAAAGCCGTACGAGACGCGGGTCTGGGCCTCTTCGGGGTCGGCCAGCAGGGGTTTGAGCAGCCGGTCGTCGTCGGGGAAGAGCTGCACCTTCTCGCCCCGCCTTTCCACCTTTGGGAACAGCCTGAACTCATCGTCTCCCCGGGCCGTCGCCGCCGCCACCGTCACCAGCAGGGCCAGCACCCCTGTCCGCAGGGTCCGCCATGTTCGATTCCTCATCCCCGTTTCCCCCATTCGACGTCCCCGCCCCGGTGCATGGACTGATCGGCCGGATCGGGTATGATTCGGTTGACAGCATAATGTTAGGCTTTCGCGCCGCCGTCGTCAGCGCGGGAAGAGAGGTTGGAGCATGACGCGATGGATCCTGGGCGCAGCAGGGGTGCTGGCCGTCGTCGCCGGCGGCTGCCGGAGCGAACGTCCCGCGCCGCCGACGGAGGCGCCGGCCACGCAGGCCGCCGCGACCGTCTCGCTCGACTGGCCCGGCTTCCGCGGGCCGCGCGGGGACGGCGTCGCCGCGCCTGACGCCCGGCCGTCCCTGCCGACCGACGCGGGGATCCCCGTCGCCTGGAAGACTCCCGTGCCGGCGCCGGGCCACAGTTCGCCGATCGTCGCCGCCGGCCTGGTGATGCTCACCGGCGAGGGCCATCGCATCCTGGCCTTCGACGCCGCCACCGGCGAGTTGCGCTGGGATACGGCGCTGGACGCCGGCCCTGAACCGGCGCCGGCCGAGGGGCAGGAGGCGTTCGCGCCCGGCGCGTACGGCATCGCCGTCGCAACGCCCTGCACGGACGGGCGCTGCGTCTACGCCATGTTCGCCGACGGCGTCCTGGGCGCCGTCGGCCTGGACGGCCGCCAGGCGTGGGCCGTGCGCGTGGTCGACCATCCCGCCAACATCTACGGCATGGCGGCCAGCCCGCTCGTCCACGACGGCATCGTCATCCAGGCGATCGACCTGGACGCCGAGGAGACCACCGACACGGCCTTCCGCTCGTTCCTGGTCGGCCTGCGGGCCGAGGACGGGACGGAGCTGTGGCGGACGGACCGCCCGACCTACCCGGCGTGGGCGACGCCCCTGCTGACGACCGAGGGGGAGCGCGGCGAGGTGATCACCTGCGCCGAGCCGTGGGTGATCGCCTACGACCCTGCCGACGGGAAAGAGCTCTGGCGCGCCGGCGGCGCCCGCGGCGAGATCGCCGCCTCCCCGATCGCCGACGGGGCGCACCTCTACGCCTTCGGCGACCCCAACGGCGCCATCCTCGCCATCCGCCGCGGGGGAACCGGCGACATCACCGACACGCACATCGCCTGGCAGGTCGACATGGACGTCCCCGAGGTCCCCTCGGGCATCGCCGACGGGCAGCGGGTCCTCTTCATCGACCCGATGGGCGTCGTCCGCGCCGTCAGCGCCGCCGACGGGGAATCCCTCTGGCGGTACGATCACGGCACGACCGTCTACGCCTCGCCCGTCCTGGCCGCCCAGACCCTCCTGGTCATCGACACCGACGGCGAGCTCCTGGCCCTCGACGCCGCCACCGGCG